>JAEWFA010000037.1 GCA_023389055.1 Pseudomonadota bacterium
GCGTAGCGGGGGCCGAAGCCGTCGGCCGCTGCGAGGGCGCTGCCTCGCCGGCCCCGCTGCGCCGGCCCCGAGGCAACCCGCGCCGCCCGGCGCGCCCCGAGCCCTTGCGCTTCGCGCCGCGCGCCGACGAAACGTGTGCGCGGTGTGTGCGATGCGCGTGATGCCGCGCCGCTACGCGTACCGCCGCGCCACCGTCTGCGCGATGCACACCGGCTTGTCGCCCCCCTCGCGCTCGACCGTCGCCTCGGTGACGATCTGCAGCCCGCCGTTACCGATCTCCTCGACCGCCACCACGCGAAAACGCGCCCGCAGCCGGCTGCCGGCCGGCACCGGCGCCGGAAATCGCACCCGATTCAACCCGTAGTTCACGCTCATCCGCACGCCGCGCAGTTCGATCGCGCTCTCCATGAACATCGGCAGCAGCGACAGGGTCAGGTAGCCGTGCGCGATCGTCGTGCCGAAAGGCCCCTTGGCCGCGCGCTCGGGATCGACATGGATCCACTGCCGATCGCCGGTCGCTTCGGCAAAGGCATCGATGCGCTGCTGCGTGACTTCGACCCAGTCGCTGACGGCGATCTCTTCGCCGACGCAGGCGGCCAGCTCGGCGAGACTCTCGAATATGCGCATTTCGATTCGTTCCTCGTTCGCACCGTTCAATGTTTCGTTCCGAACAGGCGGTCGCCTGCGTCGCCGAGCCCCGGAACGATGTACGCGTTCTCGTCGAGACGATCGTCGAGCGCCGCGACGTAGACCGGCACGCGAGGATGCCGCTCGGCAAAAACCATCATGCCCTCGGGCGCCGCAACCAACGCGAGAAAGCGCACGGCAGCCGCCGACACGCCGCGATCGAGCAGCACCTGCACGGCGTGCGCCGCCGAATGCCCGGTAGCGAGCATCGGATCGCAGACGATGAAAAGCCTTCCCTCGGTCTCGGGCAGGCGAACGTAGTACTCGACGGGGCGACGATCCACGCCGCGATACAGGCCGATGTGTCCCACGCGCGCCGACGGAACCAGTTCGAGCAGCCCGTCGACCATTCCGAGTCCGGCGCGCAGGATCGGCACGATGCCCACCTTGCGCCCGGCGATCACCGGAGCATCGAGCGAAGCCAGCGGCGTCTGGACGTGCCGCGTCGTCAACGGCAGGTCGCGCGTGATCTCGTAGCCCATCAGCAGCGTGATCTCGCGCAGCAGGTCGCGAAAGGTGCGCGTCGACGTCTCGCGATCGCGCATGTGCGTGAGCTTGTGCTGGATCAGCGGGTGATCGACGATCCGCAGCGACGGAAAACGCGGGTGGGTGCGCATCGCCGTCGAAGCCGCTCAGCCGGTGAAACTCTCGCGATCGCGCAGGCGGTAGCGCTGGATCTTGCCGGTGGCTGTCTTCGGCAGTTCGTCGACGAACTCGACCCAGCGCGGATATTTGAACGGCACGAGGCGATCTTTCACGTAAGCCTTGATCTCCTGCGCCAGCGCGTCGGTGGCCCGCGAAGGCTCCTTCAGCACGACGAAGGCCTTCGGCTTGAGCAGTCCGTCGGCGTCGCGCGAGCCGACGACCGCCGCTTCGAGCACCATCGGATGCGAGGCGACGGCCGATTCGACCTCGAAGGGCGAGACGTACTGGCCGCTCACCTTCATCATGTCGTCGGACCGGCCGGCGTAGGTGAAGTAGCCGTCGGCATCGCGCTGGTACTTGTCGCCGCTTCGCGTCCAGTTGCCCTGGAACGTGTCGCGCGTCTTCTCGCGCTGGTTCCAGTACTGCGCGGCCGACGAGGGCCCCTGGATGTACAGGTCGCCCACCTCGCCGTCGTCGACCTCGTGTCCGTCGTCGCCGACCAGCTTCAACGTGTAGCCCGGCACCGGCTTTCCGGTGGTGCCGTAGCGCACGGTACCCGACTGGTTCGACAGGAAGATGTGCAGCATCTCGGTGGAACCGATGCCATCGAGGATTTCGACGTTGGTTCGCTCGGTGAAGCCGGTACCGATGCCCTTGGGCAACGCCTCGCCGGCCGACGTGGCGACGCGCAACGACAATTGCGACGCGGCGGGGAAAGCTGCGTTGGCGAGCATGCCGGCGTACAGCGTCGGCACGCCGTAGAAGATCGTCGGGCGCTTGCCCATCGCGGCCAGCGCCGCCGGCGCCTCGCCGGTAAGCCGCTGGAAAACCGCCTCGGGTGTCGGGCGCTCGGCCATCAGTACGGCGGTGGCGCCGACCGACATCGGAAAGGTGAGTCCGTTGCCCAGCCCGTATGCGAAGAACAGCTTGGCCGCGCTGAAGACGACGTCGTCCTCGCGGATGCCGAGCACCGGGCGCGCATAGAGTTCAGCCGTCTCGATCAGGCTCGAGTGCACGTGCACGGTGCCCTTGGGCGAACCGGTGGAGCCCGACGAGTACAACCAGAAACACGGCTCGTCGGCGACGGTTTCGGCGCATTCGAAGTCGTCGCGACCGCCGGCAAGCAGCGCTTCGAAGTCCACTTGCTTGCCGCCTGCCGGCGTCGCGGTCGACCCCGGCGCCGAGGAGACGACGACCGAGCGCAGCGACGCAATCGCCTCGATCGCGTCCTCGAACGACGGCAGCAGCGCCTGCGAGACGAGCAGCGCCGCTGCGCGGGAGTCGCGCAGCATGTACTCGTAGTCCTGCGGGCGCAGCATCGTGTTCACGGCCACCGGAACGACTCCGGCCTTGATAGAACCGAGGAACGCGACCGGCCAGTCGATCGTGTCGAGCATGCACAGCAGCACGCGCTCCTCGCGGCGCAGGCCGAGCCCCGCGATCGACGAAGCGAAACGGTTCACCCGCTTCGCGAGCTCGGCGTAGGTGCACGAGCCGCGATCGTCGATGTAGGCGACGCGCTCACCGCGTCCGGCAGCGAGGTTGCGCTCGATGAGGTCGTGCGCGGCGTTGTAGCTGCGCGGGATGCGTATGCGAGGCGGGCTCACGGAATGATCGGCATTCGAGATTTCGGCCACGGCAACTTCCCTCCAGGTTCGTCGGTTGATTATCGCGCGGCACCCGGCGCTCGTCGGCACGCCGTCACCCTGCCCTCTCCTGCGACAGGTGCGACGGCGTCGCCTCCACGAGTTCGAGCAGCCGCTCGAGGCTGTGCGTCTCGTCGGCGCCGCTCGTGTCGATGGCGGCGTCGGCCAGCGCGTACAGGCGCTCGCGCTGCTTCAGGATGGTGCGCAGCTCGGCCATCGCGTGCTCGCGCCCGCGGATCGGTCGCAGGTCGCCCTGCGCCATCACCCGGTCCATGTGATCTTCGGGCGAAGCGTGCAGCCAGACGGTGAAGCACCGCTCGCGCAGCAACTCGTAGGTGCGCGGCTCGAGCACGAGCGAACCGCCGGTGGCGATGACGCAGCGCTTGTGGGAACGCGTGAGCCGGTCGAGAACGCGCGCCTCCGCTTCCCGAAAAGTGTCCTGCCCGTACATCGAGAAGATGCTGCCGAGCGAGGCGCCCAGTTCGCGCTCGATCTGCTGATCGAGTTCGTAGAACGGAACGCGCAGCCGTGCAGCCAGCTTTGCGCCGAGCGTCGACTTCCCGGCGCCACGAAGGCCCACCAGCGCGATGCGGCGCGAGCGCTCGCGACTCGACTCGCCGAAGCGCTGCTGCAGTTGCATCACCGCCTCGTGGCGCTCCTCGGGACGAAGCCCGCGCAGCAACTCGAGCGCCGCGACGATCTCCGGATCGAACGACCGGTCGCCGAGCAGCTGCTCGAGCGGACAGGCCAGCGCCTCCGCCACGCGCCGGATCAGCAGGATCGAGATGTTTCCGTCACCGGATTCGAGTTGCGCCAGGTAGCGCTCGGAAAGACCCGACAGCTCGGCCAGGCGTTTTCGCGTCAGGTGCGCTTCTTCACGGCGCTCGCGGACGCGACGCCCGAGCGCCTCGAGGAACGCGTTCTCGTCTTCCGGCTTGCCGCCTGCCACGGAGACCATGCAACATCGAAGGTTGGACAGTGATTGACCTGCAATATAACTCATGATGCGAAGCCGCAACGAGCATTATTTCAACGTCGTCATCGACGGCCGCCGCCTCGAGTGCCGGTCGATCGGAGAGACCGCGTCGCGTGCACCGACGCTCGTCTTCCTGCACGAGGGACTCGGCAGCATCGGGCTGTTCCGCGATTTCCCCGATCGCGTCTGCGCAGCCGCCGGCCTGCCCGGGCTCGTCTACTCCCGCCTCGGCTATGGCGGCTCCGAGCCGCTCCATGAGCCGCGAAGCGTTCGCTTCATGCACGACGAGGCGATTGGCGTGCTGCCGCAGCTGCTGCGCGCTGTCGGCCTCGAGCGTCCGATCCTGGTCGGACACAGCGACGGCGCGTCGATCGCGCTGATCCACGCCGGGACCTTCCCCGATGCGGACGCAGCGGTCGTGGTGCTTGCGCCGCACCTGTTCGTGGAACCCGTCTGCACCGATGCGATCGCGGAGATCGCGCGGCGCTACGAAGCACCCGGCCTGCGCGAGCAGCTCGCCCGCTACCACGACGACGTCGACGGCGCGTTCCGCCCCTGGACGGCAATCTGGCTCTCGGACGCCTTCGCCGCATGGACGATCGAGAAAGAGGTTGCGTCCATCCGGTGCCCGATCCTGGCGATCCAGGGCGAGGACGACCAGTACGGAACGATGCGCCAGCTCGACCGGATCGGCGAGTTGCAGCCCGACGCGCAGCTGCTGAAGCTGCCCGACTGCAGACACAGTCCGCATCTGGATCGCCCCGACGAAGTCGTCGAGGCGGTCGCCGCGTTCTGTCGCGCGATCGCCGCGAAGCAGGCCGGCGGCGACGCGTTGCGGCACGACTGACGCCGGACGTCGTGCGGGCCAGCCTACAATCGCGGGCTGCTGCGAAAGGAGAAAGGAATGCAGGTTCTGTCCGGAACCGACTTCAGCGACCGCGCCGAAGAGGCGGCCACGCTCGGCGCGTTGTTCGCGCAGCGAACCGGCGGCGAACTCACGCTGGTTCACGTCCTCGACACGCGCAGCGTGCTGCTCGGGCCGGCGCCGGTGCTCGACGCGATCGAGGAGAACGCGCGGCAACGACTGAAGGAGACCGCCGACCGGCTGCGCAAGACGGGCGTGAGCGTGAGCACCGAGCTGCCCGCAGGCTGGCCCGACGAGGCGATCGTCGCCGAGGCGAAGAAACGCGGCGCGGAGCTGCTCGTGATGCCCGCGCTCGGCCGACGCGACGGCGCCGGCGTTCGCATCGGCAAGACCTGCGAACGCGTGCTGCGCACGACCGAGACGCCGATGCTCGTGCTGCGCGATGCGTCGCCGCTACTGTCCTGGTTGGGTGGCGAACGTGCGCTGCGCGTGCTCGTCGCCTACGACTTCACGCCGCAGGCCGACGCTGCGTTGCTGTTCGCCGCCCGGCTCGCCGAACTCGGTTCGTGCCAGCTGATCGCCGCGTATGCCGACGACCCTCGCCGCGAGGCCACGCGCCTGGGGCTGCTCGACGACCCGGGGCGCGCGCGCGACCACCTGCGCGAGGAGATCGCCGAGCGAATCGCGCGGGCGCTGCCGTCGCTGCCGGTAGAGGTCGTCGTGTCGGCGCATGAGGGGGAACCGGGAGCCCGGCTCGCGCAACTGGCCGAACGCGAGCAGGCGGACCTGCTGCTGGTCGGCTCCCACCAGCGCAACGCCGTCGAGCGCCTGTTCACCGGCTCGGTCGCGCTCGATCTGTTGCGCGATTCGCCGATCAACGTGCTCGTGGTGCCCGGCTCGGCGGTCGCCTCGGCGTCGCTGCTTCCGCCGGTCATCCGGCGCATCGTGGCCGCGACCGACCTGTCGCCGATCGGCAACCGCGCGGTGGCGCACGCGCTCGCGCTGGCGCCTGCCGGAGCCGAGGTCGTCGTCGTCCATGTGCTCAGCCCGAACCTGATGCGCAACGGACGCTACGGCCGGTCGGTGCATCCCGAGTTCGGCCGGGAGCACGCGGCGGTGGTCGCCGAACGGCGCCAGGCGGTGCAGGCGCTCGTCGCCGACGCCGGGCAGGTCAACGTGCGCGTGGAGTTGATCGAAAGCGACCGTCCCGAACGCGCACTGCTGGAAGCGATCGAACGCGAAGCCGCCGACCTCGTGTGCGCCGGAACCATCGGCCGCACCGGACTCGGCGCGATGCTGCTCGGCTCCACCGCGCAGACGCTGCTGCGCGGCACGCGGCGGCCGATTCTGCTGGTGCAGCCGCAGGAGCGGTGAGGGAAGGGAAGAGAAGGGAAGGTGAAGGGGGAAGGGGGAAGGGGAAGACCTCGGCTGCGGAACTCGGGGCTGTTCCCCTTCCCCCTTCCCCCTTCCCTTCCTCTCACGAAGAAGCAGCAGCGCGTCGCAACCGATCCGCCACCGCGCGCCACTCGGGCGTATGCGGGACGCGTTCGATGACGATGCGGTCGCAGTCGGAGCGGTCGAGGCGGCGCAGCGTGTCGTAGAGCTCGCGCGCGGTCGTGCGGGCGTCGTGCGACATCGCAAGACCGATGTCGGCGATCGACGCGGGCGTCGAGCGCGACCACAGGGCGACGCGTCGGCCCTCGGCGCGCAACTGCGCCACGCGGCCGGAAACTTCGTCGGCATCGACGAGTTCCACCGGCGTGGCCGGCGCGTAGTGCGCGTCGAGCGTCCCCGACGCGCGAGGCGCGTGGGCGTCGCGCTCGAGGACCTCCTCGCCGAGCACCGCAGCCAACTGGGCCACCGAGATTCCGCCGGGACGCAGCAGCACGGGCCGTCCGCGGCTGAGGTCGACGATGGTCGACTCGACGCCGACCTCGCACGGGCCACCGTCGAGGATCATCGGGGCGTCTTCGCCCAGGTCTTCGACGACGTGCTCGGCGCGCGTCGGGCTGATGCGTCCGAAGCGATTGGCCGACGGCGCGGCAATGCCGATCCCTCCGTGTCGGGCGAACGCGTGCAGCAACGAGCGTGCAACCGGGTGCGCGGGCGCACGCAGCCCGATCGTCGACTCGACGCCGCACGCCCAGGCGGGCGCGTCGACGGCGCGCTTGAGGATCAGCGTCAGCGGCCCTGGCCAGAATGCCTCGGCCAGGCGCTGCGCGCGCTGCGACCACTCGGCCCAGCTCGTCGCGGGCCCGTCGTCCAGCGCGTGCACGATCAACGGATGCCCGAGCGGGCGCTGCTTGATGCGGTACACCGCAGCGACTGCGTCGCGGTTCGCCGCGTCGGCGCCGAGGCCGTAGACGGTCTCGGTGGGAAAGACGACGAGCTCGCCGCGCGCGAGTCGCGCGCCGGCCTCCTCGATCGCGGCGGCGTCCGCCCGGCGCACGATCGTCACCGCTCGCGCGCTCCGATCCCGAGGGCTCGCTCGATCGAATCGGCGACGACGGCGGCTTCGTCGGCCGATGCGCCGAGCACGGTGACGTGCCCCATCTTGCGTCCGCGCCGCGCCTCGCGCTTGCCGTACAGATGCAGCTTGGCCGACGGGTACTGCAGCACCGTCGACCAGTCGGGTTCGCGCATCGTGTTCGAGTCGTTCTCGAACCAGACGTCGCCCAGCAGGTTGAGCATCACCGCCGGCACGAGCGAGCGTGTGTCGCCGAGCGGCCAGCCGGCGAGCACGCGCGCCTGCTGCTCGAACTGGCTCGTCACGCTCGCATCGATCGTCGCATGACCCGAGTTGTGGGGTCGCGGCGCAATCTCGTTGACGAGCAGCGTCGCGTCGGCGAGAACGAAGAACTCGATGCACAGCACGCCGACGTAGTCGAGCGCATCGGCAATTCGTCGCGCCGCGTCGACCGCGCGCTCGGCGAGCGCCGGCTCGATGCGCGCGGGAAAGGTGGTGCGCGCGAGGATCCCGTCTCGATGAACGTTCTCGGCGACCGGCCACGCGACGCTCGCGCCGTCGAATCCTCGCGCCAGCAGCACCGACACTTCTCGATCGAGCGCAACCCGCCGTTCCAGCACGCAGGGCGCGGACCCGAGATCGACGAAGGCCGAGCGGGCCTGGGCGGGATCGGCGACGCTCACCTGTCCCTTCCCGTCGTAGCCCAGGCGCGCCAGCTTCACGATGCCGGGAAAGAGCGACGCGGGCGCCTCGCGCGCATCGTCGGGCGTGCGCAGCGGCCGGTACGGCGCGGTCGGCAGACCCGCGGCACGAACGAAATCCTTCTCGGCGATGCGGTCCTGCGCGATCGCCACGCTGGCAGCCGACGGCGCCACCGTCGTGCACTCGGACAACTGCTGCAGCGCGCGCGCCGGGACGTTCTCGAACTCGGTGGTCACCGCAGCACACATTCCGGCGAGCTCCCTCAGAGCCGCGTCATCGAGGTAGTCGGCGCGCAGGTGGCGCTCGGCGATCGAACCGGCCGGACTGTCGTGGCCGGGGTCGAGCACGCAGACGCGGTAGCCCAGGCTTTGGGCGGCCATGCAGAACATCCTTCCGAGCTGACCGCCGCCCAGCATGCCCAGCCAGCTGCCGGGCGCGAGCGGAGCCGCCGGGCGACGCGCCGGCGACGTCACCGCTGCTGCACGGCTGGCATCCGATGAACCGGTGCTCGCACCCCGACTCACGATAAGCGCCGCGTTCAGGCAGCAGGCAGCGTCGTGCTGCGTGCCGAGTCGGCCTGCGCCTGGCGGAAAGCGACGAGCCGGTCCGCCAGTGCCGCGTCGTGAACCGCGAGCATCGCCACCGCGTGCAACGCCGCATTGGCCGCGCCGGCCTCGCCGATCGCAAAGGTGGCCACGGGAATGCCGCGCGGCATCTGCACGATCGACAGCAGCGAATCTTCCCCGCGCAGGTACTTCGACGGGCACGGAACGCCGAGCACCGGCACGATGGTCTTCGCGGCGAGCATGCCGGGCAGATGCGCCGCCCCTCCCGCGCCGGCGATGATCACGCGCAAGCCTCGGTCGCGCGCACTCGCCGCGTAGTCGAACATCTCGTCGGGCATCCGGTGGGCCGAGACGACGCGCGTCTCGAACGGCACGCCGAACTCGCGCAGTACCGCGGCGGCATGCTGCATCACGTTCCAGTCGCTGCCCGAGCCCATGACGACACCGACCAGCACATCGACGCCGACCGTCGCCCCGGGTTCGTTGCCGACGGAGATTTCGCTCATCGTTCGTCGCCCCTGGATCGGTGGCTCATCTGCGCGTCATGCGCCTGCGGCGCCGCTGGCGGCCGGTACATCGGGAGGCAGTTCCTCTCCGGCGATGCGGCGCAGCGCCTCGCGGTAGCGTTCGGCGGTCTGCTCGACCACGTGCGGCGGCAGGTGCGGCGCCGGCGGCTTCTTGTTCCAGCCGGGTACGGCCTCGAGCCAGTCGCGCACGTACTGCTTGTCGAACGACGGCGGAGATTCACCGGGACGCCAGGAGTCGGCGGGCCAGAAACGCGACGAATCGGCCGTGAGCACCTCGTCCATCAGGTGCAGCGCGCCGTCCTCGTCGAGGCCGAACTCGAACTTGGTGTCCGCGACGAGAATCCCGCGCGTGGCGCAGTGTTCGGCAGCGCGCCGATACAACTCGAGGCTGACGTCGCGGATTCGCGCAGCCAATGCGGCGCCGACGCGCTGCGACATTTCGTCGAACGAGATGTTCTCGTCGTGCTCGCCCTGATCGGCCTTCGCCGCCGGCGTGAAGATCGGCGCCGGGAGGCGATCGGCCAGCCGCAGGCCGGCCGGCAATGCGATGCCGCAAACCGAGCCGCTCGCCTGGTAGTCCTTCCAGCCCGAACCGATCAGGTAGCCGCGCACGACGGCCTCGACGAGGATCGGCTGCAGCCGCTTCACGACCATCGAGCGCCCGCGGACCTGGTCTCGCTCGTCGGGTTGCACGACCGATTCCGGCTCGATGCCGGTGAGGTGATTCGGCACGACGTCGGCCAGGCAACCGAACCAGAACAGCGCCATCCGGTTCAGCACGCGCCCCTTGTCGGGGATCGGTTCGGACAACACGACGTCGAAGGCCGAGAGCCGGTCGGTGGTGACGATCAGCAACCGGTCGTCGCCGACCGCGTAGTTGTCGCGCACCTTGCCGCGCGATACCAGCGGCAGCGAATGCAGCGTCGAGCGATGAACGATCGGCATCGGGCGTTGGCGCAAAAGCGTCATTCTGCCCGATCGGGACGCGGAATCAGGCGGTGATGGCACTCATCCAGCCGAGACCGTTGCGCGTTCCGTTTCGCGGGCGGTATTCGCAGCCGATCCATCCGGCGTAGCCGAGATCGTCGAGCAACGCGAACAGGTACGGGTAGTTCAGCTCGCCGACGTCCGGCTCGCCACGATCGGGCACGCCGGCGATCTGCAGGTGGCCGATGCCGGCCAGGTAGCGCCGGATCTTCATCGATACGTCGCCTTCGACGATCTGGCAGTGATAGAGGTCCATCTGGACCTTCAGGTTCGGCTCGCCGACCTCGGCGACGATCTCGTGCGCCTGCGCCTGGGTGTGGAGCAGGTAACCGGGCACGTCGCGCCGGTTGATCGGCTCGATGAGCGCGGTGACGCCAGCGCCGGCCAGTCGTCGACACGCCCACCGCAGGTTGCGCACGTAGACCGCCCGCTGCTCGGCGCGCCGCGCTTCGTCGCGAACGACGCCGGCCATCACGTGCAGCCGAGGGCAGCCGAGCACCGCTGCATATTCGAGCGCCTGGTCGATCGAGGCACGGAAGGCGTCGATGCGATCAGGCAGGCTGGCGAGTCCGCGCTCTGCGATGCGCGCTTCGCCCGGCGGCGCGTTGAACAGCACCTGCTCGAGGCCGTTGGCGAGCAGCGCCGAGCGGATCTCGACGGCGGAATGCTCGTACGGGAACAGGAACTCGACGCCGCGAAATCCATCGCGCGCCGCCGCCTCGAAGCGATCGAAGAACGGCAACTCGGTGTACAGCCACGAAAGGTTCGCTGCGAATTTCGGCATCGTCGCTCCCCGCGCGCCGCGATCGCAGGCGCGCAATCCTTCATGATAGAGGTGCGCGCGCCGCCTGTTGCACGGCGCCAGAACCGCTCCGCCACTCGTCCGCGTCGCAGGCTTCGATGATCTGGATTGCCGTCTATCTCGCCGCCGGCGCCGGCGTCGGATTTCTCGCGGGCCTGCTCGGCATCGGTGGCGGAATGACGCTGGTGCCGATCCTTGCGACGCTCTTCGGCGCACAGGCGCTCGCGCCCGACTACAACGTGCACCTGGCGCTGGGTACGGGAATGGCGTCGGTACTGTTCACGTCGAGCGCAAGCGTGCGCGAACACCATCGGCATGCAGCGGTCGATTGGCGCATCGTCGCGCGGATCGCGCCCGGCATGCTGCTCGGCGCCCTGTCGTCGACGGTAGCCGCCGGCTGGATCAGCCAGCGCACGCTCGCACTCGCCTTCGCCGTCATCGTCTTCGCCGGCGCAACGCAGATCCTCGTCGGGCGAAAGCCCAAGGCGACGCGCGAGATGCCGGGCGCGGCAGCCACCTTCGGCGTCTCGTTCGCGATCGGCGTGATCTGCGGTCTCGTCTCCGCCGGCGGCGCCTTCCTCACGATCCCGTTCATGCTGTTCTGCGGCGTCGCGATGCACCGCGCGATCGGCACCGCCGCGGCCATCGGCGTGCCGGTCGCCCTCGTGGGGACGATCGGCTACGCGACGGGGGGCTGGCGCATAGACGGCCTGCCGTCGATGTCCGTCGGCTTCGTCTACCTTCCGGCGCTCGTGTCGCTGGTGGCGGCAAGCGTGCTGACGGCGCCGTGGGGAGCGCGAAAAGCGCACATGCTGCCGGTAACGACGCTCAAGCGCGTATTCGCGCTCCTGTTGTACGCGCTCGCCACCAAGATGGCGCTCAGCGCCTGGTGAACGGCTACGCTGCCGGGCGCGGCGCCCGTCGCACGACCGCCTCGAGGAGAACGTCCGATGATCAGCGAACTCGTCTGGTTCGACCTGCCCCCCGGCATGCCGCGCAACGAGGTGGTCGCAGGAATGCGCGAGGTGGCGCCCCTGTGGCGTGCCAACCCGAACCTGATCCGCAAGACCTTCCTCTACGACGCGGCCAACGCCCGCACGGGAGCGCTGTATCTGTGGAAGACGAAGGCGGCGGCCGACGCCGCGCACGACGAGGCATGGCGCGCGCGTGTACGCGCGAAGTACGGCAGCACGCCCACGCGGCAGTTCTTCGAGACCCCGCTCATCGTCGACAACGCACTGGGCCAGACGATCGAAGACCCGGCGTAAAGAGGAAACGCCGCGTTTCGCAGCGAAATGGCCAGCCGCCGTTTCAGCGCACGACCTGCGCGAGCTCGCCCTTCCGGTAGCGGTCGATCATCACCGACAGCGCGACCGGCTTGATGCGGCTCGCCTGCCCTTCGCAGCCGAACTCGCGATAGCGCGCCAGGCACACTTTCTTCGCCGCGATGTGCGCCGGCTTCAGGTACTCGCGCGGATCGAACTTCGACGGGTGCTCGGCGAAGAAGCGGCGGATCGCGCCGGTCATCGCCAGCCGGATGTCGGTGTCGATGTTGATCTTGCGAACGCCGAACTTGATCGCCTCCTGGATCTCCTCGACCGGAACGCCGTAGGTTTCCTTCATGTCGCCGCCGAACTCGCGGATCTCCGCGAGCAGCTCCTGCGGCACCGACGACGAACCGTGCATCACCAGGTGCGTGTTCGGAATGCGGCGATGGATCTCCTTGATCCGGTCGATCGCGAGGATGTCGCCGGTGGGCTTGCGCGAGAACTTGTAGGCGCCGTGCGAGGTGCCGATCGCGATCGCGAGCGCGTCGACCTGCGTCTTCTTGACGAAGTCGGCCGCCTGCTCGGGGTCGGTGAGCAGCTGCTCGCGGGTCATCTTCCCTTCGGCGCCGTGGCCGTCCTCCTTGTCGCCTTTCATCGTCTCGAGCGAACCGAGGCAGCCCAACTCGCCCTCGACGGTGACGCCGACCGTGTGCGCCATCTCGACGACGCGCCTGGTGACGTCGACGTTGTAGTCGTAGGAAGCGATCGTCTTGCCGTCTTCCTGCAGCGAGCCGTCCATCATCACCGAGGAGAAACCCAGTCGGATCGCCTGCAGGCACACCCCGGGCGACTGTCCGTGGTCCTGGTGCATGACGACGGGAACGTTCGGGTAGCTCTCGACCGCCGCCTCGATCAGGTGACGCAGGAAGGTCTCGCCGGCGTATTTCCGCGCACCGGCCGACGCCTGCATGATGACCGGCGCGTCGGCCTCGCTCGCCGCCGCCATGATCGCCTGCACCTGCTCGAGGTTATTGACGTTGAACGCGGGAATTCCGTAGCCGTTCTCGGCCGCGTGATCGAGCAGTTGACGCATCGAAACCAGGGGCATTGCTTGTCCTCCGGAAAAGAAGTCGAAGACGGGTCGCGCAGCGCAATCGCGCCCATGCGCCCGAGGGATTCATGAGGTCCCTCGATTATCCCCGATCGTGGCAGGACGCCGGATGAGCGACCGCACGCTGCGCGCCTGCCTGCCCAGGGCACAAGGCAGGGCACAAGGCCTGCTGGCAGGTGCGACACATCGCCAGACGAAAACAGCCACCGACATGTACCTCATCGCCTTTGCCACCGACTACGACGGAACGCTTGCGCACGACGGCCGGGTCGAAGCGCCCACCATCGACGCACTCGAGCGCCTGCGCGACAGCGGGCGAAAGCGCCTGCTGGTCACCGGACGAGAGCTCCCGGACCTCGAGCGCGTCTTCGACCGACTGGACCTGTTCGATGTCGTCGTGGCGGAGAACGGCGCGTTGCTCTACTTCCCGGAGACACAGGAAGAACGACCGGTCGCTGCGCAGCCGCCCGCCGAGCTCGTTGCCGCGCTGCAGGCGCGCGGCGTACAGCCGTTGTCGGTCGGCCGCGGGATCATCGCCACCTGGGAGCCGAACGAGCGAGCGGTGCTCGAATGCATCCGCGACCTGGGGCTCGAGTGGCAGATCATCTTCAACAAGGGCGCCGTGATGGTGCTGCCGCCCGGCGTCAACAAGGCCACCGGACTCGCCGCCGGACTGCTGGAGCTCGGCCTTTCACCGCTCAACGTCGCGGCGATCGGCGATGCCGAGAACGACCACGCGTTCCTCACCGCCTGCGGCTGCTCGATCGCCGTGGCCAATGCGCTCGACGCAGTCAAGAAGACCGCCGATCTCGTCACGCACGCGGACCACGGAGCGGGGGTCGTCGAAGCGATCGACGCCATCCTCGCAGAGGACTCGCGCCCGTTGGCCGCGGCCGCGCGCCGGCGGCGCATCACGTTGGGCGACCACGACGACGCGGGGTTGTCCGTCGACGGCGGCGCGGTGCTGATCGCCGGTTCGTCGGGCCTGGGCAAATCGACGCTCGCGACCGCGATCCTGGAGAAGCTGGCAGCGCAAGGCTTCCAGATCTGCGTGCTCGATCCGGAAGGCGACTACGACGATCTGGAAGGCGCGGTCGTGCTCGGCGACGCGAAGAACCAGCCCGCGGGAAACGAAGTGACCGACTTCCTGCGGCGTCCCGACACGGTACCCCTGGTCGTCAACCTGCTCGGGTTCGCCGTGCAGGATCGACCGGGTTTCTTCCGGGAACTCATCACGCGGATCGGCGACCTGCGCGGCCGGTACGCGCGACCGCATTGGCTGCTGGTCGACGAGGCACACCACATGCTGCCCGGCGCCGCCGATATAGCGGCGTCATTGCCGGCCGAACTCGCCGCGACGATCTACGTCACCGTCCACCCGGACCAGATGGCGCGGCAGGCGCTCGAGGGTGTCCGCACGGTGATCGGCGTGGGGCCGCAGGCCGGCGATGTGCTGCGAAGCTTCTGCCAGACGATCGCGATCGAGCCTCCGCCGGTTCCCGAAGGCGACGCCCGCGAGGACGTGCTGTTCTGGAATCGCGATCGGGCACAAGCTCCGCGCTGGCTCAAGCCGGGTCTCCCGCGCCAGGGACACAAGCGGCATACGCGCAAGTACGCCGAAGGGGAACTGGGCGAGGACAAGAGCTTCTACTTCCGCGGCCCTGAAGGCAGCCTGAACCTTCGCGCGCAGAACCTGCTGCTGTTCCTGCAGATCGCCGACGGTGTGGACGACGCCACCTGGCTGTTCCACCTGCACCGCGGCGACTACGCCCGCTGGTTCCGCGACGCCATCAAGGACGATCGCCTCGCCGACGAAGCCGAACGCCTGCAGGACGGACAGGATGCTGCGCAAACCCGCGCGCAGATGCGCGAAATCGTCGAACGACGCTACACCGCACCCGCAAAAGGCTAGCCAGAACGAATCGTCCGGAGCATGACGACCAGCCGCTTCAGCCCCCGTGCTCGCCTACTCGCACCACCTTCAGCGTGTTCGTCCCCCCCGACTTGCCGATCGGCTCGCCGATCGTCAACGCGATCAGGTCGCCCTTCTCGACGATTCCCGCATCGAGCAGCCGCTGCTCGGCTTCGAGCAACAGCGCTTCGCGCTCGACCGCGTGATAGGTCATCACGATCGGATGCACCTCGCGGTACAGGCACATGCGCCGCCGGCTGCGCTCCTCGGGGGTCAGCGCGTAGATCGGCACGCCCGAGTCGATGCGCGACATCCACAGCGCCGTCGACCCCGACTGCGTAAGCGAGACGACGGCCTTGACCTTCATGTGGTGCGCAACGAAC
The DNA here is from genome assembly GCA_023389055.1 of Pseudomonadota bacterium. Classification (GTDB taxonomy): domain Bacteria; phylum Pseudomonadota; class Gammaproteobacteria; order Burkholderiales; family Burkholderiaceae_E; genus Zeimonas. The sequence goes on from JAEWFA010000037.1 coordinate 15,545, forward strand.
AGAGCGCTCATCGCGATCGCCTGGTCGATTCGCGTGAAGGTGCCGTTCAGGATCTCGGCACTCAGCGCGTGGCGCTCCGAACGATCGGCCTCGACGCACACGCGCGCCATCGCCTCGATCGTCTCGACCGGGTAGCGCCCGGCGGCCGTCTCGGCGGACAGCATCACCGCATCGGTTCCGTCGAGCACCGCGTTGGCGACGTCCGACACTTCGGCGCGCGTCGGCACCGGCGACTCGATCATCGACTCCATCATCTGCGTGGCGGTGATCGTGACCTTGTTCAGGTCCTTCGCCATGCGGATCATCCGCTTCTGCAGCGCCGGAACCGACGCATCGCCGACCTCGACGGCGAGATCGCCGCGCGCCACCATGATGCCGTCGCTCGCCTTGAGGATCTCCTCGAGGTTGCCGATCGCCTCGTAACGCTCGATCTTCGCGATCATCAGCGCGCGGCCGCCGGCCGCGCGCACCAGTTCGCGCGCCATGTACATGTCGGCCGCATTTTTCGGGAACGACACCGCGATGAAGTCGGCCTCGAAGCGCACGGCCGTCTTGATGTCTTCCATGTCCTTCGACGTGAGCGCAGGCGCCGACAGGCCGCCGCCCTGCCGGTTGATCCCCTTGCGGTTCGACAGCGTGCCGCCCTGCGTCACCGTGCATTCGATCGTGCGCGCGCTGACGCGATCGACTCGCATCGTCACGCGCCCGTCGTTCAGCAGCAGCGTGTCGCCGACGCTCACGTCGTTGACGAGCTCGGGGTAGTCCAGGCCGACGCGCTCCTGGTTGCCGAGCGGGCAATCGATGTCGAAGACGAAGGAGTCGCCGACATCGAGCTCGATCTTGCCTTCGGCGAACTTGCCGACGCGGATCTTCGGGCCCTGCAGGTCGGCGAGCACGCCGACGCTCTGCCCGATGCGGGCGGCGATCTCGCGCACGCTCGCCACGACCGCGGAGTGTTCGTCGGCCGTGCCGTGCGAGAAGTTCACGCGCACGACATTCATGCCGGCACGCAGCATGCGCTCGAGCACCTCGGGCGTAGACGACGCCGGGCCGAGCGTGGCCACGATCTTCGTGGCGCGGGGAACGGGATGGAACATGGGAGCAACCGGGAAATGCGACGGTGAACGGATCGACCGGGACGAAACGCTGGCGCCCGGCGAGGGCGAAGGTTCATCCTAACGCAGCGGCGCGCGAAGTACGGAACAGCTTCGTCCAGAGGTGCAGTGCAAGCAACCGCGGTGGAAAGCGGCGCGCGAAATATCTGGCCCTCAGCGCGCGCTTGGCCCAGCGGCGCGACGCGGCTACCGGCTGATCGGGTTCGGCGGGCAGCAGCGAGCGCACGACGAGCGCGTCCATCAGCACGGTCGTAGGGCGCGACGGCTGCGCGCGCGCCGCCGCTTCTCGCGCCGCCCGCTCGGGCACCGGCGCACCGAGCAGCCGGCGCGCGTAGCGAAGGCCGTAATGCAGCGGACGATGAAGACCGTGACGGGCTGCCGATTCCGCCAGGCGATCGTCGAAACCCGGCTCGCCGTGATGCAACCGCAGCATCGCACCCAGGTCGAGCAGGTCGCGCAACTGGTGCCACATGTCCGAGTCCTCGAACAGGTGGCAGCAGGTGTGCAGCAACTGGTCGTACGCCGCGAGCACGCGCAACGGCGTTCCCGGCAACGCGACGGAGGCCTCGACCAGCGCCGCTGCATCGGGGCGCAAGCGGCTCGTCACCGGCAGGATCGTGTGGTGCAGGTCGACCGGCAACGGACGCTCGGGATGCATCAGCGGCGGCAGTTCGTGACTCCACTCGCGGAAGTACCGCTCGTCGTAGTCGGTTATCTCGCCGAAACGCCATCCTGCCGCGCGCAGCGCGGCCTCTGCGCGCCCGATCTGCGACGCGCGAACGAGCAGGTCGACGTCGCTGGTGAGTCGGCCACGACCCCAGGGCGCGTCCTGCGCGACGTACGCGCTGCCCTTCAGCAGGATCAACTCCGTTCCGAGCGGGCCGAGGATTTCGGCGAGATGCTGCAGGTTCCAGCGCGTCATCGCGATCCGGTACTCGGCGATCGTGCGCTCGCTGCGCAACTGGCGCGCAACCGGTGCCGGCAGCGTGTCGAGCGCGCCGGCCGCTTCGTAGCGCGCATGCAGCAGGCTCGCGACCGAGCCCAACCGGGCGATGCGAACGAGTCGATCCCATTCGCCCAGCGTCGGCTGCTGCGGCTGCAGCGGATCGTTCAACAGCGACAGCAGGCGCTGACCGTTCATCGGCGCGCGGGCTCGGGCGGCAACGCGACGACCTCGGATTCGGCGAACAGCGAATCGATGTGCTCGAACGCCTCGTCGAAATTCGAGTACCGGAGCTCGTAGATGCGGCACTGCCCAAGCAGGTTCGTCAGCGCCACGAAGCCGGCTTCGCCGAGCAGCGAATAGTTGAATGCGTTGCCGGAGAGCTTGACGAAGGCCCGCGAAGCGTCCACGGGCTCGAATGAAGCCGGCGCGCCGGCTTCGTAACGCGGGAACACGACGAACTCCGGACGTGCACTGCGCTTGCGCGCGGCAACGCTCGCCGGCGTGGGTGCCAGGTGCGCAACGGTTCCCTTATGCGTGCCCTCCGTGCGCGGTCCGATCGGCCGCTCCGGCCAGCGCCCGGCGATCCGCTCGATCGAGTCGTTCTTCAGGCAGATGGGGCGCAACACCGGCATCAGGTTTCCGCTCCCGGGGTCGATCGCGCAGAACTCGTCGCTGAGCAGCCGATAGCCGTGGCACATCAGCGCCGCGGTCAGCGTGCTTTTGCCGACGCCGGAGAAGGCAGGCATCAGCAGGGCACGCTCGCCGCGCGCGATCACGCCCGCGTGCAGCACGAGCCAGGCGTGCAGACGATGCGCGATCGTCCAGTTCAGCCCCCATTCGACGAGCGGCAGGTGCATCGCTACCGGAAGGATCTGGAACGACGACTCGCCGTCGATGAAGATCTGCGCCCAGCCCGGACCGAAAAGCGCTCGGCGCACGCGCAGCGAGACGGTGACGTCGGCGAAGCCGGACTCGGGCTCGATCGGGAATGCCCCGTACAACGTCCGCATCGATTCGGCGAAGGCACGATGCGTCGAGCGAAAACGCGCAGCGCAGGCTCCGAGGTCCAGCGCGACACCGGGGCCTGCGAGTCGTTCGAGCAGCGTCCCGAGCGGAAGGTCGGCAACGGTCGGGGCGCCCCGCATTCGTGGACTCAGTTCGTGACTGTGGCGGAGGAGCCGAAGAACTCGATCAGGTCGCAGCCGTGCAGCTCCGAGAGCGCCCTTTCGACAAGCGCCTGCGCATCGGCCGGCGACAGCCCCGCATCGGTGAGCTCCAGCGCGTCGACCAATGCAACGAGCCGATGCGCGCCGCGCTCGGCGAACAACGTAAGGAGCATCGCGGCGGCGCCCGCGACGATGTGCGTGCGCCAGGAACGGGGATCGAACACGGCGAGGGAATCGGCCGTCAGGGGCCGGCGGCGCAGGTGCGGCCGCGCGCAGGCCTGCAGCGACGGATCGTCGCGCATCCCGCGCCTGTCGTTCAGCTCAGGCCGAGCACGCGCCTGACGTACGCGCCGATGCCGTCCCATCCGCCCGTATAGCGGGCAACGCCCGGGTGCAGCGAGTGAAAGCAGCCGACCGAGGTGGGGACGCCGCCGATGGCCTCGGGCTCCCAACTGTATCCCAGCGGCTCGCCGGTTTTCGGGGCGACTTTGATCAGCGCCCAGCGCTTCTCGATGGGCGTGCCTTGGGCATTGGTCGTGTTCCAGTCGCCGCTGAACGATGCGTCCTTGCCGATGGCATCGTTGCCGAAGCTCACGCGAGGAGTGCTCTTCGCCGAGGCGATCATCGGCCCGACGCCGGGACTGCCGGAATCGACGCGCCAGAAGGTACTGCGGTCGGTTCCGAGGACGTACTTGCCCTCGATGAGCGTGTCCTGCGGACCATTCGCGTCGAAATCGATCCGATGCAACTCGAGGATGTCCACCTGCGCGCGCACCCATTCATCGGCATCGGGGGATGTCGTGAGTTTCTCGGCCGCATCGGCCCGGGCGGCGTCGGCCGCGTCCATCGCCTTCTCGGTGCACAGCATAGAGGCGGCAAACGAAGAACCGGGACGCAACGTGAGCACCATTGGCGCCGCCGCGCCCAAGCGCAGCAGATTGCGGCGGCGGGCCTCGTGTTGTTGGCGGGCGGGAGTCGTCTCGTTCGGGGTATCCATTGGCATGCCTCGGGTTTCACGAAGAACGTTCCCTTCGGGCACTTTCGGCGATGCGCAATCCCGCTCAAAGGAACTAACGCACGAACCTCGCCCCGCCCGTCTCGAAAGGAAACACAGCCTGCAGTTCAATGTAGCAAGCTTCGTGCCTCAGGGTCGCAATTGATTGATTTCAAATGCATCGTCAAGAAATACCGGTCCGGCGGCCGGTTTTTGTCAAGTCTACCGACACCGAATGTTTCAGCCGCGTTGCTCGAGCGCTTCGACCGCCGGAAGCGTCCGCCCTTCCAAAAACTCCAGGAATGCGCCGCCCCCGGTCGAGATGTAGTCGATGCGTCCGGCAACGCCGAATCGGGATATCGCGGCCACCGTGTCCCCCCCACCGGCAACCGAATACGCGGCGGAGCCCGCGACCGCCTCAGCCAGCGCGCGCGTACCGTGCGCGAACGCATCGAACTCGAAGACGCCCACCGGGCCGTTCCAGACGATGGTGCCGGCCTGCTCCAGCAGCGCCGCGAGCGACGCGGCGGTGCGCGGGCCGATGTCGAGAATCAGGTCGTCGTCGGCCACCTGCTCGGCCGTCTTCGTTTGCGCTTCGGCCGTCGCGGAGAACGCCTTCGCGCAGACGACGTCGACCGGGATCGGCACGGCAGCTCCGCGCGCCGACATCGCGTCGAGCACCGCGCGCGCCTCGCTTGTCATCTCGCGCTCGGCGAGCGAGCGCCCGATCGGCCGTCCGGCGGCGAGCAGGAAGGTGTTCGCGATGCCGCCGCCGACGATCAACTGGTCGACCTTAGCGGCAAGCGACTTCAGGATCGACAGTTTGGTCGACACCTTGGAGCCGCCGACGATCGCCACCAGCGGCCGCCGCGGCGAGCCGAGCGCCCGGCCCAACGCGTCGAGCTCCGCCGCCATCAGCGGCCCGGCGCACGCCACCGCAGCGGCGAGCGCCAGCGCATGCGTCGTCGCCTCGGCGCGATGCGCGGTGCCGAACGCATCGTTCACGTAGACGTCGCAAAGCCGGGCCATCCGGGCGGCGAGCGCCGGATCGTCGCTCTTCTCGCCGACGTTGCAGCGACAGTTCTCCAGCAGCACGACCTCACCCGGGCGCAGGTCGAAGCCGCCGTCGACCCAGTCGGGCACGAGACGCACCTCGCGTCCGAGCAGCTGCCCGATGCGCGCGGCCACCGGCGCGAGCGAATCCTCCGGGCGCACCACCCCTTCGGTGGGCCGACCGAGATGCGACGTGACCATGACGGCAGCGCCCTCGGCCAGGCAGTGCTCGATCGCCGGCAGCGACGCGCGGATGCGCGTGTCGTCGGTGATCCGCAGGGCGTCGTCCTGCGGAACGTTGAGGTCCGCGCGGATGAAGACACGCTTGCCGGCGACGTCGACTTCGTTCAGGCGACGGAAATGCATCGGATCGAACCCTCCAGGGATTGGCACCGCAGCCCCATGTAGCAGCTCGCGCAGCGCGCGAGCGGCGCAGCGGGCTCAGTGCGCCTCGTGCAGCTGCTGCTCGATCTCGTGGCGTTCGCCGTCGTCGAGCAGGTCGAGCGGGTTGGCGCCGTCGTTCATCAGCCAGTCTTCGAAGCGCCCGCGACGCCCGTCCGGCAGGCGCGCGGACACGAGATGATCGAGCGTGGCGCTGTCGGCGAAGAAGACGAGCTCGACGCCGCCCGCATCGATCGTGCACTCGCCGACGGCGATCTGCACCCACGGCCGGCGCGCGTCGCGCAGTCGCATCGGACGCTTGCCGACGACGATCTCTCGCAGCAGCGCCACCGTTTCGGCGGCGTCGAGCCGTTCGGTCACCGGCCGGCCTCAGCGCGCGTTCATCCACGCAACCGTGACGTCGAGCATGCGGTTGGAGAAGCCCCACTCGTTGTCGTACCAGCTGTTCGCCTTCACGAGGCGGCCGGACACTTTCGTCAGCGTGGAATCGAAGATGCTCGACGCCGGGTTGTGGTTGAAGTCGACGGAGACGAGTTGGGCATCGTTGTACGCGATGACGTCCTTCAGCTTGCCTTGTGCGGCTTCGCGCATCGCGGAGTTCACTTCCTCCACCGACGTTTCGCGCGACGCAATGAACGAGAGGTCGACGATCGACACGTTGATCGTCGGCACGCGCATCGCATATCCGTCGAGCCGGCCGTTCAGCTCCGGCAGCACGAGCCCCACCGCCGATGCGGCGCCGGTCTTCGTCGGGATCATCGACATCGTCGCCGAGCGCGCGCGTCGCAGGTCGGTGTGATAGACGTCGGTGAGGACCTGGTCGTTCGTATAGGCGTGGATCGTCGTCATCAGCCCGGTCTCGATGCCGATGCGCTCGTGCAGCACCTTCGCCATCGGCGCCAGGCAGTTCGTCGTGCACGAGGCATTCGAGATCACGGTCTGGTTCGCCCGCAGCACCTCGTGGTTCACGCCGTAGACGACGGTTGCGTCGACGTCCTTTCCGCCCGGAGCCGAGATGATCACCTTCTTCGCGCCGCCCTTCAGGTGCGCGGAAGCCTTTTCCTTGCTCGTGAAGAATCCCGTGCACTCGAGGACGACGTCGACGCCGAGCTCGCCCCACGGCAGCTGCGCGGGATCGCGCTGCGACAGCACGCGGATGCGGTCGCCGTTCACGACGATGTTCTCGCCCTCGACCGACACCGTGCCGGGGAACTTGCCGTGCGCGGTGTCGTACTGGGTGAGATGCGCGTTGATCTTCGCGTCGCCGAGATCGTTGATCGCGACGATCTCGATCGGATGCTTCTTGCCGTCTTCATAGTGCGCGCGAAGGATGTTGCGCCCGATGCGGCCATAGCCGTTGATCGCGATGCGGATGGTCATGACGAATTCCCCTGCAGTGATGAAACCGGATGGGGCGCGACGCGCGACGGGCGCGACGCGGGAATCAGGCGGGCACGCGCCGCTTCAGGACGCGACGCACGGTGTCCACGACGTTTTCGGGGGTGAAGCCGAAGTGGCGAAACAGCTCCGGCGCCGGCGCCGACTCGCCGAAGGTGCCGATCGAGACGACCTCCGTGCAGCCGTATTTCCACCAGCCATCGCCCACGCCCGCTTCGATGGCCACCCGCGGCACGTCGCCGCCGAGCACGCGGCTGCGGTAGGCCTCGTCCTGGCGATCGAAGACGTCGGCGCAAGGCATCGAGACGATGCGAACGTCGATGCCTTCCGCGGCGAGCCGATCGCGCGCCTGCAGCGCAAGCGACACCTCGGAGCCGGTGGCGACCAGAGTGGCAGCGGGATCGGCCGCATCGCGCAGCACGTAGCCGCCACGCAGGATGGCGTCCACCTGCGCACGAGAACGCGAGACGAAGGGCAATGCCTGCCGCGAGAACAGCAGCGCCGCCGGTCCGTCGTCGCGCGCGATCGCCGCCGCCCATGCACTGGCCGATTCGACCGCGTCGCACGGACGCCAGACGTCGAGCCGCGGAATCAGGCGCAACGACGCAACGTGCTCGATCGGCTGGTGCGTCGGGCCGTCTTCGCCCAGGCCGATCGAGTCGTGCGTGAAGACGAAGATCACCCGCTGCTTCATCAGCGCCGCCATGCGCAGCGCGTTGCGCGAATAGTCGGAGAAGGTGAGGAAGGTGCCGCCGTACGGGATGAACCCGCCGTGCAGCGCGATCCCGTTCAGGATCGCGCTCATGCCGAACTCGCGCACGCCGAAATTGATGTGCCGCCCGGCGACGAAGCCGTTGACCGTGCGCAGCGCGCCCGCGCCCTGGAAGTCGGTGAGGTTGCTGCCGGTGAGGTCGGCCGAGCCGCCGATCAATTCGGGCAGCGCCTCGCCGAAATGGTTCAGCGCATTCTGTGAAGCCTTGCGCGTGGCGATCGAGCCGCCCTTCTCCACGGCCTCGTCGATCGCTGCATCGAAGGCATCGTCGTACGCGGCCGGCAGCCGCCCCGCGACCCGGCGCTCGAACTCCTGTGCATCGGCCGGATGCGCGGCACGATAGCGTTCGAAGCGCTCGCTCCACTCGGCCTGCGCGCCCGCGCCGCGCGACCGGGCGTCCCACGCCTGGCGCACCGAATCGGGCAACTCGAAAGGCGCACTCGTCCACCCCAGCGCGGTGCGCGTTGCGGCAACTTCGTCGGCGCCGAGCGGCTCGCCGTGCGCCTTCGCCGAGCCGACGCGCGCCGGCGAGCCGCGGCCGATCTGCGTGCGGCACTGGATCAGCGTGGGTGCGAAGATGCCGTCACGGCCGTTCGCGCCCCACTCGCGCGCCAGCGCGATCGCCGCTTCGAGCGCATCGACGTCGTGGCCATCGACGTCGGGAATCACATGCCAGCCGTAGGCTTCGAAACGCTGCGCGGTGTCGTCGGTGAACCAGTTTCGAACGGGTCCGTCGATCGAGATGCCGTTGTCGTCGTAGAACACGACGAGCTTCGACAACTTCAACGTGCCGGCCAGCGAGCACGCCTCGTGCGAGATGCCTTCCATCAGGCAGCCGTCGCCGACGAAGACCCACGTGAAGTGGTCGACGATGGAGAGTCCTTCGCGGTTGAAGCGATGGGCCATCAGCCGCTCGGCGAGCGCCATGCCGACGGCGTTCGCCAGGCCCTGCCCGAGGGGACCGGTGGTGGTTTCGACACCGGCGGTGAGCCCGTGCTCGGGATGCCCCGGCGTGCGGGAATGCAATTGCCGGAAGCGCCGCAGCTCGTCGATCGGCAGGTCGTAACCAGTGAGATGCAGCAGCGCGTACAGCAGCATCGATCCGTGGCCGTTGGACAGCACGAAGCGGTCGCGATCGGGCCACGACGGATCGGCAGGATTGTGTTTCAGCGCCCGGCCCCAGAGCGCCACGGCGATTTCGGCCATGCCCATCGGCATGCCTGGATGACCCGAGTTCGCCTGCTGCACCGCATCCATCGCGAGGGCGCGAATCGCGTCGGCCATCGCCCTGCGCTGTTCGGGATTCGTGACGCCGCCTCGTGCACCGCCGTCGGCGCCGGGCGCCCCCGGAAGTGGTGTAACCGGTTGCGTGGCGCTTTCCGTGGAGGGGTCCATCGACGGTGATCCTGAGAGCGAAGTCGGTGCAGCCGTCATTCTAACAAACGGGGGCGCATCCTACTGGCGCGCTCGACACAAACTCCTATATAATCAAAGGCTTTTCTCGCCGGCTGCGGCCATTTCCGTCCAATCGGGCGGTCGGACCGGCGACATTTCCACTGATCTGGATCCCCGAGGAAATACCGTGGGGATACTCAGGGACTGGCCGAACGGCGACGTTCGGCTTCCCGGCATCGCAACCTGAACGACGCGGCGCCGGGGCCCGGGAAGCATCGCGCAGCCCTTCGCGCGAAGCGTTCCCGGAGCGTCCCGGAAGCGCTGGCGCTGCGGAGCACCCGTCCGCAGCGGCCGCCTCGACAACCGCGTGACGCAACGGCGTGACGCAAATGCCTGACGCACCTGCCTAACGCACTCAGGCAGACGCGGTCGTCGATGCATCCGGCGCGTCCGGGGGTCTTGGGGTCTTCACCCTCTTCGGAGGGACTGGGTTGGACGAAATGCAGGGACTGCACCTCACTGCCGATCTTTACGGCTGCCGTTGCGACGCGTCGTTGCTCACCGATGCCGAAAGGCTGGCCGAACTGTGCCGCGCGGCGGTGCGCAGCGCCGAACTCACGCTGGTCGACGAGAAATTCTTCACCTTCCCCGACTACCAGGGTGAGCCGGGCGGCGTCACCGGCGCCGTCCTGCTCGCCGAGTCGCACGTCGCCGTACACACGTGGCCCGAGCGGGCGGGCGTCACGCTGGACGTCTACGTCTGCAACTTCTCGACCGACAACTCGTCGAAGGCCGAGCAACTGCTCGAAGACCTCATCGTCGCTTTCGCGCCGCGCCAGCAGAACACGAACCGGCTCCTGCGCGGCAGCGAAGACCCCGATTCGGCCGAGGGCGAGTTGCTGCTCGAGTGGCTGAACGCCGACAGCGCCTTCGGCTTTCGCGCGGCGCGGCGCCTCGAGACCGTGCGTACGCCGTACCAGACGCTCGAGGTGTTCGACACCCCTCAGTGGGGCAAGCTCTTTCGCCTCGACGGCTGCTACATGACCTCGGAGCGCGACGAGTTCTTCTATCACGAGGCCATCACGCACACTGCCGCGCTCGCGCACCCAAATCCGGCGGGCGCGCTCGTGATCGGCGGCGGCGACGGCGGCTCCACCGAGGAGTTGCTCAAGCATCCGTCGATGCGGCGGGTCGTGATCGCCGAACTGGATGAGGAGGTCATCCGGGTCGCTCGCGAACACCTGGCCGCGGTCCATCGAGGAGCCTTCGACGATCCGCGCGTCGAACTGCGCATCGGCGACGGCTGGAAGACGGTGGAAGCGCTGGCGGAAGCCGATCGGCGCTTCGACCTCGTCGTCCTCGACCTCACCGATCCCGACACGCCGGCACACCGGTTGTACACGGCGGATTTCTTCCGGTTGCTGAAGCGGGTGATGAATCCGGGCGCGGCGGTCATGCTGCACGTCGGCTCGCCGCTGTATCGGCCCGATCTCGTCGGCCGGCTGTTGCGCGAACTCGCCTCGGTGTTCGCCATCGTGCGCCCGCTGGGCCTGTACATCCCGCTGTACGGCGCGTACTGGGGACTGTGCTGCGCTTCCGACACGCTCGATCCGCGAGCGCTCGACTGCGCGACGGCCGAGCGCCGCCTCGCCGAGCGCGGCATCGACGATCTGCGCTACTACAACGGCGACACGCACCAGGGGCTGCTCGCGTTGCCCAACTTCTACCGCGAGCTGCTTCCCGGCAGGAACACCGCGAATGCCGGCGACGGGCACGGCGCCACCGTCGTCGAGCTGGCGCGCGCGTCCTGACGAGCGGCGCCCGGTTCTTTCGTCGCCCCGCCGATCGTGCGTCCGCGCGTGTTGATGACAGACGCCGGACGGCTCGGCGACGAGGCAACGATCCGACTCGATGCGCAGCGCTCGCATCATCTGGTGCGCGTGCTGCGGCTGCGATCGGGCGCGCCGCTCGAATGCTTCGACGGACAGGGACGCCGCTTCGAAGCCAGGCTCGAGATCGCCGATGCGCGCGGCTGCAGGGTGCGCGTCGGCGCGCCCATCGCCTCCGACACCGAGAGTCCGCTGCGCGTCACGCTGCTGCAATGCGTCTCGAGCGGCGAGCGGATGGACTGGACCATCGAGAAGGCGGTCGAACTGGGCGTCACCGCGATCCGCCCGCTGTCGTCTGCCCGATCGCCCCAACGGCTCGATGCCGATCGCGCTCGGCGCCGGCGCGAACACTGGCAGCGACTGATCGAAGCGGCTTGCATGCAGTGCGGGCGCGACGTCCTGCCGCGGCTTCATGAATTGCGGCCGCTCGAGCCGTGGCTCGCCGCCCGCGAGCGCCCGTCGGGGTCGATCTCGCTTGCACTGGCGCCCGGCGTCGCGCGGACTTTACGCGAGACGTCGATCGAACCCGGACAGGAGATCGAGTTGCTCGTCGGACCGGAATCGGGGCTCACCGAACGCGAACTCGAGGCGGCACGCTCGGCGGGTTTCACTCCGGTGCGCCTGGGCCCGCGCACGCTTCGCACCGAAACGGCCGGCCTGGCTGCCCTCGCGGCTCTGCAAGCCCTCGCCGGCGACTTCTGAGCGGCACGGGAAGGTGCCTGCTGGACGGCGCGCCCTATGCGCGGCCACCGGGTCGGTCCACCGAATAGAAGACGCGGAACGCCGTCTCCCGGTCGAAGAAATAGTCGGCCGCGTCGCGGAAGACATCGAGCAACCGATCGCGCGCATGACGGTCGAAGGCCGCCGTTTCGGGCAGGTTCTCGAGGAAGACGACGAAGCCGGGCTCGTCGGCGTCGTTCACCGGCTGCAACCCGGTGACGCGACGGTATAGCGCATCGAATCCGGCCGCATCGGGCGCCGGCAACGCGAAACCGTGCGCGATCTCGCCGAGCACCGAAGCGGAGTCGGTTGCGCCGCGGCAGTCGGCCTGCAGCACGCGTTGCTCGGTACGCGCCGCCGCCAACCGCAGTGCGTCACGGTCGTACGACTGCAGCGGAAGCACCGCATGCGGCGGAATGTTGCTCAGGTTGCTCATCCGACGGCCCCCGATCCGGCAAAGGCTCCGCCGCATGCTAATGGAGAATCGGCGCAATGCCATCGTGCATCGCGACAGCAGCGCCGCGGTGCAGCGTGCGCTCAGTGTGCGCCCGATCTGCGCTCAGCGTCCCTGCGGCACTTCGATCGCGCTGCCGCTTCGCTTCACGCCACCGTCTCTTCCTGCGAGATCGCGTCGATCGCGCTGTCGACCGCGCTGTGCGGTGCCGCACGGTTCGCGCGCCCCGTGGCGAACCAGGAAACCAGCGTCGAGCGATCGAGCGAGCGTGCCAGATCGGGGAAGCGCGACAGCACGTACAGCTTGCGAGTCGGGCTGATCCACGCAATCCTCGCGGTCTGGGCGGCGCCCGCGTCGTCGGTGAACTCGATCACGTCGCCGCGTCGCAGCGCATCGACTTCGGCATTCTCGGCGAGGCGCTGCGAGGCGCCCGGCCTGAGCGCCGCCCCGTGCGACGATTCGGCCGCGCTCGCGTCGAAGCGGGCCACGCCGTCGTCGCCGATCCGTATCGCGCTGGGCGCAACCGGCATCGTCCGGGCGCCGCCGGCCTTGGCATCCTGGATCGCACGGGTGTGCCAGCGCAGCAACTCGTTGAAGAAGCGTTCGCGCTCCTCATCGGCCATGCCGACCGCCTTCAGCGCCTTCAGCAGCGATCCGATCATTTTCGGCAGCAGCGACGCCAGGCGCGCAATGTCCTCGGGCATCTTCGGCGCGACGCTCCAGATCAGCATCTCGGCCGACTGCAGTGCCTGCGCCCAGGTGGCTCCACCGCACTCGCCGGCGATGCGGGCGTTGGCCAGCGCGAGCGACCACCATTTGTAGAGGAACTCGCGAACGAACGCGGGCGTTGCGGGATCGATGCGCAGCGCGAGTTCCGCGCTCGCTTCTTCCTGGGCCACGGCAAGCGCTTCCATCCGCTCGGCCTGGCGGGTCAGCTCGAGCAGCCGCGCCGCGCGGCGCTCTCCCTCGGCGTGCGCGAGCGCATCGAAACGCGCCATGGCCTCGTCGAAGATCCCCAGGTCGTCGTCGAAATTCCCCAGGATCCAGTCGACGATGTCGGTGACACCGCCGACGAGCGTCGACTCCGGCCCGTAATCCGCATCGGGGTCGGTGGCAAGATCGGTCACGCGATCGATCAACCGCCGCATCGGGTGCTGGCGGCGCGCGAAGAAACTCCGGTCGAGCAGCGCAGCCTTCACCGCCACCACCTGCAGCCGCAGCAACTGCTGCTTCACCGGGTCGGGCAGCCGGCGGTCGGCGTAGATGTAATCGAAAACCAGCGAGACGATCTCGACGGTGAGCTGATCGAGCGACGAACCCTTGCTGCGCGCCTGGTCGAGCAATTGGGTTGCGAGCGGCGCTGCTCCGGTGTGTTCGCTCGCAGCCGACTGCAATGCGTGCAACGCCTCGAGCAGCGGCGGCTGCACCATCGGCATCGGCAGGTCGGCCATGCCGAACGTGTCCGGATCGGACAACATTCGCGCTGCCGAGCGGCGCGCCAACTCCTGGTTTGTCGACATCTGTTGTACGAGGTCGTCGAATGCGTGCAGTCGCTCGCCCGGGACGGTGACGTCGCCCGCGACTGCTGCCCGCGCCGGCCCGGCTCCCGCGCTCGCTGCGCCGGCGCCCGATTGCGCGCCGGGAGCAGTCGCCGCCGGCGAATCGGAACGGGTCGCATCGGCAGCGGTCGAGCCGGGCCGTTTCGAATCGGCACTGACGACCGGTCGCGGCCGGATCGTCGGCATTACCTGCTGACTGCGCAGTCGCTCGTTCACGCTCGCGTGCAAGCCTGCCAGGCTCGTGGCGACGTGCGGCTCGAAGGCCTGCAGCAGCGCGGTGCGCACCTCGGCCGCCGGAGCGAGCTCGTCGAGCGAGCGCTGCAGCGCCTCGAAAACGGTCTCGGGCGACGCCGGATAGTCGTCCTCGTCGTACCAGTCGCGCCCGACGAGCGCCGCCATGCGCGCACGCATGCCGAGCACCTCGTCCGGATCGAGTTGGCGGCGCGCGCGCCGCACCAGCCGTTCGATCGCGATCCGGTCCTCGATGGCTGCGTCGTCGACCAGCGCGAGCCCTCCGGGGGGCGCGGCCACGGTCGTCGCCGTGGTCGTCGGACCGCGCTCGAACAGCTTCTGCTCGAAGAGCTCCGCGAACGACTGCCTGAAGCGAAATTCGATGTCGTTGCGGTGCGCTCGCACGAGCGAGAGCGCATCGAGCAGTGCCTGCTGGCTCTCGCGGCCAGCGGCCTTCATCGCCGTGATCGTCAGCTCGATGCTCAGTCGATCGAGCGCCTCGTCGATGAAACGCGAAAGCTGCGCGAGGACGAGATCCCGACACTCCTGCAGCAATGCGAGCCGGCGGCGCGGATCGATCTGCCCGCCGTCGTCGCCCTCATTGGCGCAAGCGGACGATTCGCGAACATCGGCTGAGGTCATCGGCGCTCGGCATCGCGGAGAAACAGGTGCGGCGATGCTAGGCGGGCGTCTTGCGAGCGGTCAACGAGCGCATGACGAGCGGCGTGCGCGGCCTCGGCGGCGCGCGAGACCTGCCGACGAATGGCGTGAACCGGGCCGTGGACGGCGCGTCGGCCGCGGGATCAGCGAGGCACGCCGGCGTCGACGACGATCCACGCGGTCATGTTGACGATGCGTCGTACCGTGGCTGCCGGCGTGAGGATGTGCACGGGCTTCGCGGCGCCGAGCAGCACCGGGCCGATAGCGATGTTGTGTCCGGCCGCCGTCTTCAGCAGGTTGTACGAGATGTTCGCCGCATCGATGCCGGGCATCACCAGCAGGTTCGCTTCGCCGGTGAGCGTCGAACGCGGCATGACCTGGCGACGCAATTGCGCATCGAGCGCGAGGTCGCCGTGCATCTCCCCGTCGATGTCGAGTTCGGGCATGCGCTCGCGGATCATCGCGAGCGCTTCGCGCATGCGCGCGGCGCTCGGCTGGTTCGAACTGCCGAAGTTCGAATGCGACAGCAGCGCAACGCGCGGCAGGATGCCGAAGCGCTTCAGCTCCTCGGCCGCCATGATCGTGATCTCGGCGATCTGCGGGGCGCTGGGCTCGACATTCACGTGCGTGTCCACCAGCGTGACCTGCCGGTTCGGCAGCATCAGCGTGTTCATTGCCGCGTAGACGCTCGCCCCCGGGCGACGACCGATCACCTGGTCGATGTAGTTCAGATGCAGCGGGAACGCACCGAAAGTGCCGCAGATCATGCCGTCGGCCTCGCCCATGTGGATCATCATCGAGCCGATCAGCGTCAGGCGCCGGCGCATTTCGATCTGCGCGTATTCCTCGGTGATGCCCCGACGGTCGGTGAGCCGGTGGTATTCGCGCCAGTAGGTCTTGTAGCGCTCGTCCCACTCGGGGTTGACGATCTCGAAGTCGGCGCCCGGGCGCATCCGCAGGCCGAAACGCTCGAGCCGGCGCTCGATCACCGCCGGGCGGCCCACCAGGATCGGCCGGGCGAGCCGCTCGTCGACCACCACCTGGACCGCGCGCAGCACGCGCTCTTCCTCGCCCTCGGCGTAGATGATGCGCTTGCCGGCCGCGCGCCGCGCCTCGGTGAAGATCGGGCGCATGAAATGGCCCGAGTGGTAGACGAACTGCTCGAGTTGCGTGTGGTACGCGTCGAAGTCCTCGATGGGGCGGGTTGCGACGCCGGCCTGCATCGCGGCACGCGCCACCGCGGGCGCGATCTTCACGATCAGCCGCGGGTCGAAGGGCTTGGGAATCAGGTAGTCCGGGCCGAACGACAGATCGTGTGCGCCGTAGGCGGCGGCGACGATGTCGGACATCTCGACGCGCGCCAGGTCGGCGATCGCGTGCACCGCGGCGATCTCCATCGAGCGCGTGATCGTCGTCGCGCCGACGTCGAGCGCACCGCGAAAGACGAACGGAAAGCACAGGACGTTGTTGACCTGGTTCGGATAATCGGTGCGCCCGGTGGCGATCAGCGCGTCGGGACGCACCGCGCGAACGAGTTCGGGGTCGATCTCGGGCACCGGGTTGGCCAGCGCGAACACGAGCGGTCGGGGCGCCATGCGCGCCACCATCTCCTGCTTCACCACGCCGCCGGCCGACAGCCCGAGGAAGACGTCCGCGTCGGCGATCAGCTCGCCGAGCGTGCGCATCGACGTCTCCTGCGCGAAGCGCTCCTTCATCGGATCCATCAGTTCGGTGCGCCCGCGATGCACGACGCCGGCGATGTCGGCGACCCAGACGTTCTCGCGCGTCAGGCCCAGGTCGACGAGCAACTCCAGGCACGCGAGCGCCGCGGCACCGGCCCCGCTGCAGACGAGCTTGACGCGGGCAATGTCCTTGCCGACCACGCGCAGGCCGTTGAGCACGGCGGCGCCGACGACGATCGCGGTTCCATGCTGGTCGTCGTGGAATACCGGGATCTTCATCCGCTCGCGCAGCTTTCGCTCGACGTAGAAGCAGTCCGGTGCCTTGACGTCCTCGAGGTTGATTGCACCGAAAGTGGGCTCGAGCGCGGCGACGGTATCGACGAAACGATCGAGGTCGGGCTGGTCGATCTCGATGTCGAAGACGTCGATGCCGGCGAACTTCTTGAAGAGCACCGCCTTGCCTTCCATTACCGGCTTCGATGCGAGCGGCCCGATGTCGCCCAGGCCGAGCACCGCGGTTCCGTTGGTGACGACGCCGACGAGATTGCCGCGCGCCGTGTAGCGGAACGCATTCACCGGATCGGCGATGATCTCCTCGCACGCGGCAGCCACGCCCGGCGAGTACGCCAGGGAAAGGTCGCGCTGCGTCAGCAACTGCTTGGTGGGCACGACCGCGATCTTTCCCGGAGTCCCGGCCTCGTGATACTCGAGCGCCGCCTTGCGCAGATCCGGATTCGCGGAATTCGTCATCCTCGATTGCCCCCGCCGAACGAGGCGCCGATTATGTCAGGTTCGTTCGCGCGGGTTCTTCGCAGCCGCGTCGCTGCCGCGCCGATACCGCCGATACAATTGTCCGCAGCATGGACACATTGCACCCCTATCCACTGGCTCGCCGTGCCGCAAGGATCTCGCCCTTCCACGTGATGCAGGTCGTGGCGCGCGCAGCCGCGCTGCAGGCCGCGGGACACCCGGTCATTCACATGAGCATCGGGGAACCCGACTTCACGGCGCCCGCGCCGGTGCTCGACGCGCTCGAACGCGCCGCGCGCGCCGGGCACACGCAGTACAGCGCTGCCAACGGGCTGGCAGCGTTGCGCTCGGCAATCGCGCGCGACTACGGCGCGCGCCACGGCATCGACGTCGACCCCGCGCGCATCGTCGTCACGGCCGGCGCCTCTGCCGCGCTGTCGCTCGCCTGTTGCGCGCTCGTCGACGTCGGCGACGAAGTGCTGATGACCGATCCCGGCTATCCATGCAACCGGCATTTCGTCGCTGCCTTCGACGGCGTACCGCGCGCGATCCCGGTCGGCGCGGATACGCGCTTCCAGATGACGCGCAAGGCGATCGACGCGAACTGGGGCCCGGCCACGCGCGGCGCACTGATCGCCTCGCCGGCGAACCCCACCGGCACGTCGATCCCCTTCGACGAGCTCGCACGCATCGTCGAAGGCGTTCGCGCGCGCGGCGGGTTCACGATCGTCGACGAGATCTATCTCGGCCTTCACTACCAGGAACCGACGCGTACTGCGCTCGAACTGGGCGACGACGTAATCGTCTCGAACAGCTTCTCGAAGTACTTCCACATGACCGGCTGGCGACTGGGGTGGCTCGTCGTTCCCGCGTCGCTTGCCGCGACCTTCGAGAAGCTCGCGCAGAACCTGTACATCTGCGCGTCGACGCTCGCGCAGCATGCCGCGCTCGCCTGCTTCGACGACGAGTCGCAAGCGGTGTACCGCGAACGCCGCGAAGAGTTCCGGCGCCGTCGCGACTACGTCGTCCCCGCGCTCGACGCGATCGGGCTGCCGGTGCCGGTCAGGCCCGACGGCGCGTTCTATGCGTGGGTCGATTGCAGCGCGCACACCGACGACAGCGCGCGCTTCGCCGACGAACTGCTCGAGCGAACGTTCGTCTCCGTGGTGCCGGGAATGGACTTCGGCGTGCACGAGGCAGAGCACCACCTGCGCATCTCGTATGCGACGTCGATGGAGTGCATCGAGGAAGCGATCTCGCGCATCGATCGCTATCTGCACGCTGATCGGTGCCAGCAGGCGACCCGCATCGCGGGCTGAAGCGCAGCACTGACAGACAAGCCGCGGGGTGCTGCCGCGATCAGAGTTCTTCGCGCGCCCGCAGTCCGGACACCACGCGCATCGCGCTGTAGGACTGGCGCGATCCGGCGACCTCGGTGCCCATCGCGCTCGCCTTCGGCACGCCCGCCTGCCGCTCGGCCATCGCGATCTTCGTCGACGTCGTCGCCTGCGGCGGCGTAGCACCGTCACGCGCGGCGGCGGCGATGCGCGCGCGCTCGGTCAGCACCTTGTTGCCGTAACCGAAATCGTGCGGCAGCAATGCAGCGCCGACGTACGACTTCAGCGCGCCTTCGACGCTGCCCTCGCGAACGAGGTACTCCTTCAGAATGCGCGAGCCGACGGTGATGTTCGCCACCGGATCGAGCGCAGCGCGCGCGCCGCCGAACGGTGCGAACTTGTCGAGGTGAACGCGCGTGAGCACCTGCATCAACCCCTGCGCACCGGCGGAACTGCGCGCGTTCGGGTTGAAACTCGATTCGATCGACATCACCGCCAGAACGAGATACGGATCGATACGAAACTCGCCGGCGGCGCGAAACGCATGCGCGACGAAACGCTGTACGTCGTCGAGGCTCACGCGATACCGGCGTGCGACGAACCGGGAGATGTTGCGCTGCTCGGGCGAGAGCTTGAGCGGCGAGAGCGTGTCGCGCTCTGCTGCCGGGTGTTCGGGGTTCGCGCCCGCGGCGATTGCGGGCCCTGATACTGCAGCGAGGCGGGATGCTGCAGCGAAATCGCTTCGCTCGTCGGCGGAACGTGCGGCTTGTGTAACGTCGTCTGCGGAGGCCGCCGCCGGTCCGCGCGAGTCCTTCACTTGCGCCGCCTCGATCGGCGGAGCACGCGACTCGACGTTCGTCGACGCAACCGGCTTCACGGCTTCGCTCAACAACGCGAATGCCTCGCGCGTCAGGACAACCGACCCACGGTCGACGGCCTGCGAGGAGTCCGCATGCAGCAAGCGGTCACCGACGTGCCGCGCCGACGACTCGCCGCTTCGCTGCAGGGCACGCTGCTCGGCCCGCAGCTTCAACCATCGATCGCCGATGCTCGAAGTCCCCAGGTCGACGCCGGAGCCGGCACGATCGACGCGCTCGACCTTCGACGGATGTCGACGTCGCTCGGCGGAGGCGATGATGTCGCCCGAAGCGTGGGAGGCGCGTTGCGCGACGTCGAACATTCGCACGAGACCCGACGAAGGCAACTCGGCCTCGATCGGCGAGGCAGCGCGCGGCAGCGGGATCGAAGCGACCGCCACGAGCGCGGCCACCGGTGCGACCGCGCACACAAAACGCGCCGCTCCGATGGTTCGCACGAACACGGCGAACAACGCACCGACCTGACGCTGCTGCAGCATCCAGACTCCTTTCGGCTCTCGCCGCGAGGCCCGCCGGGGTGGCGGTCGTCATAGAGCCCGCGCGATACCGCATGCGGGCCTCACTCTCTTTTTCGTTGCCCTTCGGTACTTCGCCGAAAGGATCTCACGCTTGCAGCACTGCGGCCGCGTTGGCCTCGAATCGGATCGAAGCGCGATGTTTCGCCTGGCTGTGAGCGGCCGTCGGGCGACGGCTCGGGTCGAAACGGTTCGGATTCTATTGACCAAGTCGCGCGGCGGTCAACCTTGACGTTTCACGATGTGCAAACCTTTGCACGCCTGGCGGCAATGACACAATGCCGTCGGGCTCCGCTCTGTGACTCGCACCTTGAAATACAACGACCTGCGCGACTTCGTTGCAAGACTCGATGAGATGGGCGAGTTGCGACGCATCGCGGTGCCGGTTTCACCGCGACTCGAAATGACCGTGATCGCCGATCGCGTATTGCGTTCGGGCGGACCGGCGCTGCTCTTCGAGCGTCCGCACGAGAACGGTCATGACCACGCAACGCCGGTGCTCGCGAACCTGTTCGGCACGACGAAGCGGGTAGCCGCTGGCCTCGGCGCCGACTCGACGCAGGCGCTGCGCGACATCGGCGAGTTGCTCGCCTGGTTGAAGGAGCCAGAGCCTCCGCGCGGACTGCGCGACGCGTGGGACAAGTGGCCGATGCTGCGCCACGTGATGAAGATGTCGCCGCGCGAGATCGACTCGCGTCCGGCGTGCCAGGAGATCGTGCTCGAAGGCCACGACGTCGATCTGTCGAAGCTGCCGGTGCAAACGTGCTGGCCGGATGACGCGGGCCCGTTGATCACCTGGGGGCTCGTCGTCACGCGCGGGCCGCAGCGACCGCGACAGAACCTGGGCATCTACCGGCAGCAGGTGATCGGCGCAAACCGCGTCATCATGCGCTGGCTCGCGCATCGCGGAGGCGCGCTCGACTTCCTCGAGCACGCACGCACGCATCCGCGCGAAGCGTTCCCGATCGCCGTGGCTCTCGGCGCCGATCCCGCAACGATGCTGGCCGCCGTAACGCCGATCCCCGACACGCTGTCCGAATACCAGTTCGCCGGCCTTCTGCGCGGAGCGCGCACCGAAGTCGCGCAATGCATCGGCAGCACGCTGCAGGTTCCGGCGCGGGCCGAGATCGTGCTCGAAGGTTCGATCCTGCCCGATCCCGACTTCGCGCGAACGCGCTCGAACGCGCACGCGCTCGGCCACGAAGGCGAATTGCCGCCGGCCGCGCGCACCGGATGGGAGATGGCGATCGAAGGACCGTTCGGCGACCACACCGGCTACTACAACGAGCGCGACTGGTTCCCGGTGTTCGCGATCGAACGCATCACGATGCGCCGCGGCGCGATCTATCACAGCACCTACACGGGCAAGCCGCCCGACGAGCCGGCGATGCTCGGCGTCGCGTTGAACGAGGTGTTCGTTCCGATCCTCCGCAAGCAGTTCCCGGAGATCGTCGACTTCCATCTTCCGCCGGAGGGCTGCTCGTACCGCATTGCGATCGTGTCGATGCGCAAGCAATATCCGGGGCACGCCAAGCGCGTGATGTTCGGCATCTGGAGCTTCCTGCGCCAGTTCATGTACACGAAGTTCGTCGTCGTCGTCGACGACGACGTCGACGTACGCGACTGGAAGGAAGTGGTCTGGGCAATGACCACGCGCGTCGATCCTGCGCGCGACGCGACGATCGTCGAGAACACGCCGATCGACTCGCTGGACTTCGCCTCGCCGGTGTCGGGACTCGGCTCCAAGATCGGCCTCGACGCGACCAACAAGTGGCCGGGCGAAACGACGCGTGAATGGGGGCGCGCGATCAGGATCGACGAACGGACCGCACGACGGGTGGACGCGATCTGGAGCGAACTGGGCCTGTGACGCGTTCTCCCTCTCGGTCGGTGAGCAGCCAGGCAACGACCAGCGCCAGCGCGACGATCAGCGCGGGCGACGTGTCGGCGATTCGTCCGGGAATCGCGCGCTGCGCGAACTCGAGCGCAAGGAGCGCGAAGACGGCAATCGAACCGAGGCTCAGCGCCGCGCGCGTTCGCGCCTGGGTCCAGCGCAGCGCAAGCACCAACACGAAGGCGAACCAGCAGAAGTAGAGCGTGAAATCGAGCGCGGCAAGCGGATTCCCGCGCCCCACCAGCGGTAGCCACGAGAATCGCCCGACGGCGCCCCAACCCGGATACCCCGGGGCCAGCTCGTAGGCGAGAACCGATGCGAATGCGAAGGCAGGCGCCACGCGTGCGAGCCGACCGTCGGACGCGGGAACGAGCAGCGCCAGCGCAACGGAGGCGCCCACCGCGGTGCCGGCGAGCTCGGACCATGAAAGCGCTCGCCACTCGAGCAACACCTGCGCGCCGAGCGCCAGCGCAATGGTCACCCCGAGCGCAATCGTCGCGCCGAGCACGCCCGAGCCGCCCGCGCGGCGGACGACGAGCGCGCGCAGCGCCGCCGCGACGCTCATCCACGCGAAGGCGTGCCTGGCGACGCTCCACGGATCGATCGCCGGAGCGACGCGCAGGAACGCAAGGTTCGCTCGCACGGTGCCCACGTCGAACGTGAACCGCCAGGGCGCGGTCGATGCCGCGAGCCAGGCGCCGACGACGAGCCAAGCGGCGAGCGTCACGGGAAGGCGTGCGGCGAGCACACTTCGATCGCCGCGATGCGCCAGCCTCCGCAGCAGCGGCGCGACCAACGGCAACGCGACGAAACCGAGTGTCGCGCCGGCCGAGTTGGTCGCCCAATCGACCCAACTCGAGACGCGAGCCGACAGGCACGCCTGCGCCAACTCCATCGACAGCGAGAACGCCGAGACTCCCACGAGCAAGAGAATCCGCACGACGAACCGGTCGTACGACGCCGCGAGCGCCGCGGCGAGCAGCCCCGCCGGAACGTAGGCGACGAGATTGGCGAGCGCATCGCCCCCCGACAACCGGCCCGGGTCGAGCAACGGCGCCGCGCAGGGCTTCGGCGAGCCGCCGGCGAGCGACTGGTAGGCGACGAAAGCCAGGTACAGAACCAGCGCACCGGCGAGCGCGACGCGGCGCTGCGCCGTCTTCATGCGCGCAACGCGGGCTGCCGATCGACGGCAGGCCGACGCGAGCAACAGGGGATCGCCTCCAGGCGCAGCATCGCGCGATTATCGACGCACCCGAGGCGGCCCGCGGGCGGCGGCGATATAATCCTGAGGACATGACTGCCGCCTCGCGCGAACCGCTGGTCATCGACGCCGAGTTGCTCGAGCGCTTCGGCGGCCACGGACCGCGTTACACCTCCTACCCTACAGCCGACCGGTTCGACGAGCGCGTCGATGCCGATCGCTACTCGCGCGCCCTCGTCGAGCGGGCCGACCGCCGCGGGGAATCGCTCGGGCTGTACGTGCACATCCCGTTCTGCCGGGTGATCTGCTACTACTGTGCGTGCAACAAGATCGGCACCAAGCACGTCGAGCAGTCCACGCCGTACCTCGAGGCGCTGCGGCGCGAAATGGACCTGATCACCGATCGCACCGGACGCGGGCAGCCGGTTCGGCACCTGCACTTCGGCGGCGGCACGCCCACGTTCATGCCCGATGCCGAGCTCGCGCAACTCTTCGACGCGATGCGCGATCATTTCGAGTTCGCCGACGACGGCGAATACTCGATCGAAGTCGACCCGCGAACCGTCGGCCCGCAACGCATCCGCGCGTTGCGCGACATGGGGCTGAACCGCATCAGCCTGGGCGTGCAGGATTTCGATCCCACCGTACAGGCCGCCGTCAATCGAATCCAGTCGTACGAGCAGACCGTCGCGCTGATCGACGCAGCCCGCGACAGCGGCTTTCGATCGATCAACGTCGACCTGATCTACGGGCTGCCGAAGCAGAATCCGGAGAGCTTCCGCGAGACGCTGCGCAAGACGATCGCCGCCGCTCCCGATCGCATCGCGCTCTACCACTACGCACACCTGCCTACGCTGTTCAAGCCGCAACGTCGCATCTCCGAGGCCGACCTGCCCTCGTCGGAAGCGAAGGCGCACATGTTCGAGACCGCGGTCTCCATGTTCGAGGGCGCCGGCTACCTGCACCTCGGGCTCGACCACTTCGCCCACGAGAACGACGAGCTCGCGATCGCGCAGCGCGAGGGGCGGCTGCACCGCAACTTCCAGGGCTACTGCTCGCACGAGGCCGGCGACCTGATCGCGCTCGGCGTCTCGGGCATTTCGTCGGTGGGCGACGTCTACGCACAGAACGACAAGGTGCTCGACGGCTACTACCGCCGCATCGAGCGCGGCGAGCTGCCGGTGGTGCGGGGCATTGCGCTCGACGAAGACGATTTCGTGCGCCGCGATGCGATCCAGTCGCTGATGTGCGACTTCTCGCTGCACTGGGATGCGCTCGATGCGCGACTCGGCATCGACAGCCGCAAATGGCTGGCTGATGCGCGCGAGGCGCTGTCGCCGCTGGCCGAGGCCGGCGCCGTGCGCCTCGACGAGCGCGGCATCGAAGTGCTGCCGCGCGGGCGGCTGCTCGTGCGCGCGGTGGCGATGGCTTTCGACCGGCACCTGGCCGAGCGGGCAGCGGGCGGCGTCGGCTACTCGCGCATCGCCTGAGAACATTCCGGTGGCGCGCATTCCCTACGTTCCGGCCGACGTCGTCGAGCCGCGTGAAATCGTCGATGCGGTTCGCGCGCGCCGCGGCGGCACGCTGCTGCATCTCGACCGCATGCTGCTGCACAGCCCCGACCTCGCCGCGGGCTGGAACGCGTACCTCGGCGCCGTGCGAACCCGGCTCGCGTTGTCGCCGAAGCTGCGCGAGCTGGCGATGTGCGTCGTGGCGGTGCTCAACGAGGCGGAATACGAATTCGTCCAGCACGCGCCCGAGTTCCGCAAGGCGGGAGGAACGCAGGCGCAACTCGATGCGCTGCGCGATCCCGACGCGGCCCGGCTCGACGCAGCGAGCTTCGACGCCACCGAACGCGCGGCGCTCGCGGTCGCCATCGCAAGTACCCGTTCCGTGCGCGTTCCCGAAGCCGATTTCGCCGACCTCGTCCAACGGCTCGGCGAGCGCGAAACCGTCGAGTTCGTCGCGACGGTCGCCACCTACAACATGGTGTCGCGCTTCCTCGTTGCGCTCGGCGTCGAGCCGGAGTGAGTCGCGCGAGCAGGTGCGGCGGTGTGTTGCTTGACAATCAGGCGCGAAGGCAGTACCCTGCGCCGCGCATACTGCACGAGTGTTCCATCTTTGCGTTTTCAGCCGGCCTGCCCTTCCGGGGTAGCGCGTCTCGAATACCTGATTGTTCCTCTTGACCTGTCTGCCGCCGCGGCGAAGGCGCCCCGGTGTATTCCTGAACGCGTAACCAATGGAGCGCAAGCATGAGCAATCGAGTGACCGGAGTGGTCAAGTGGTTCAACGAGTCGAAGGGGTTCGGTTTCATCGCCCCCGATGACGGAAGCGCGGACCTCTTCGCGCACTTCTCCGAAATCCAGGGCAGCGGATTCAAGACGTTGCAAGAGCAGCAGCGCGTCGAGTTCGCCGTCAAGCAAGGCCCGAAAGGCCTGCAGGCGTCGGCGATCCGCCCGCTGTAAAAACGGACGGCGGCGCGACCAGCGCCGCTTCCGCTGCAGTACGACGACGACCGCCGCATGGCGGTCGTTTCGTTTCTGCCGTCCCCGACCTGCGTACCGGTCGGGACGAGGCGGCTATTCGCGGGGAAGGCGCCGCGCCCGGTGCAGAATCGTGCCCACCGGACGCTGCACGCATGCCGCTTGCATGACGACGGCGGCGCGTTCGGCCGAACGAACGAGATCCGCGCTTGAAGTCACCCCGCAGCACCTCCCTCTGGCACCTGCCCGCATGGGCCCCGTGGATCACGACGATCCGCTCGGCGCCGATCGACAGCGACGAGCCGTCCGAGACCGCCGAGATCTACACGGCCGAGCAGATGGCGCAGCACGGCCTGCGCCTGGCTCGCCAGCACAAGCTCGTCGCCGGTCGCGGACGCAACGACCTGCTGCAGCGACTCGGCAACAACGAGTCGATCCTCGTGTCGGTCTGGCAGCAGCTGTGCGCGGCGGTGGCCGAATCGCGTCGCACCACGCCGGCCGGCGAGTGGCTGCTCGACAACTTCTACCTGATCGAGGAGCAGGTCCGCATCGCGCGGCAGCACCTGCCGGCCAGCTACAGCCGCGAGCTGCCGCGATTGCTCGAGGGCGCGTCGGCCGGCCTGCCGCGCGTCTACGACCTGGCCATCGAGAGCATCTCGCGCGCCGACGGGCGCGTCGACCTGGAAAGCCTGCGGCGCTTCGTCGAGTCGTACCAGACGATCGAGCCGCTGCACCTGGGCGAGTTGTGGGCAATTCCGATCATGCTGCGCCTGGCGCTGATCGAGAAGCTCACCGGCGCCGCACTGCGCATCGAACGCGGTCATCGCGAGCGCGATCTCGCCAATCGCTGGGCCGACACGATGATCGCCACCGCCGAGCGCGACCCGAAGAACGTGATCGTCGTCGTCGCCGACATGGCGCGCTCCGATCCGCCGCTGGGCAGCGCGTTCGTCGCCGAGCTCGTTCGGCGCCTTCAGGGGCGCAGCCCTTCGCTGGCGCTGCCGCTCACCTGGGTCGAGCAGCACCTTTCGGAAGCGGGACTGACCATCGAGCAGCAGGTGCGTCGCGAGAACCGGCGCCAGGCGGCCGACGAGGTCCTCGTCAGCAACAGCATCGGAAGCCTGCGCGAGCTCGCGGCGCTCGACTGGCGCGCTTTCGTCGAGGAGATGAGCCTCGTCGAGCAGGCGTTGCGTCAGGACCCTGACGGGTCGTACCCGCGGATGGACTTCGCCACGCGCGACCGCTACCGGCATGCCGTGGAGGAACTGGCGCGCAGCAGCCCCGCGAGCGAGCTGGAGGTCGCGCGCAAGGCGGTGGAAATCGCCGCCGGGGCGCCTCGAGGGGCGGGCGAGCCCGGCTCACACGTCGGCTACCACCTCGTCGACGCGGGACGCCCGGCGCTCGAGCAGGTCATCGGCGCGCATCTGTCGTGGCTTGCCCGCGTTCGCGCCCGCGCAGGCCGTCTGCGGCTGCTGCCGTACGTCGGCGCGATCGTCGTTCTCACGCTTGCGTTCAGCATCGCACTCGCCGCCCCGCTGGAAATCGATTCGCCGTGGGGCATCGCGGCGCTCGTCGTGCTGCTGGCGCTCGCAACGAGCCAGCTGGCGATCTCGCTCGTGAACCGGGCCGCGACGCTGATCGTGGCGCCGCAACCGCTGCAGCGGATGGATTTCGACCACGGAATCCCGCCCGAATTCCGCACCCTCGTCGTCGTGCCGTCGATGCTGACGAACATGGACGCCGTCGAGGCTCTCGTCGACGGACTCGAAGTGCGCGCGCTGGCAAACCGCGACGATCACCTGCACTTCGCGCTGCTCACCGATTTCACCGACGCCGACGCCGAGCACCGCCCGGAGGACGACGCGCTGCTCGAGACGGCAACGCGCGGAATCGAGGCGTTGAACCAGCGCCATGCCAATCCGGGAAGCGACGATGCGACGCGCGGGGCCGACCGCTTCTTCCTGTTCCACCGTCCGCGGCAGTGGAACCCGGTCGAACGCATCTGGATGGGCCACGAGCGCAAGCGCGGCAAGCTCGCCGCACTGAATCGGCTGCTGCAGGCCCCCGATGACGAGCAGGCCGCCGCAGCGTTCTCGCGCATCGTCGGCGACCGTGGCGCGCTGCACGGCACGCGTTACGTGATCACGCTCGACACCGACACCGAGCTGCCGCACGACGCGGCGCGCGAACTCGTCGGCACGATGGCGCACCCGCTGAACCGGCCGCGCTTCGCGCGTCCCCGACCGGGGCGCGCGCCGGTCGTGTGCGCCGGCCACGCGATCCTGCAGCCGCGCGTCGGCGTGAGCCTGCCCAGCGCCAACCGCTCGCGCTTCGCCGGACTGTTCGCCGGCGATCCGGGCATCGACCCGTATACGCGCAGCGTGTCCGACGTGTACCAGGACCTGTACGACGAGGGCTCGTTCATCGGCAAGGGAATCTACGAGGTCGAGTCCTTCGAGCGCGCGCTCGCCGGGGTATTCCCCGAAAACCGCATCCTGAGCCACGATCTTCTCGAAGGCTGCTACGCGCGCAGCGGGCTGGTCAACGACGTCGTGCTGTACGAATCGCAGCCCTGGCGCTATCTCGACGACGTCGCGCGACGACACCGCTGGATTCGCGGCGACTGGCAGATCGCGAGCTGGATGCTGCCGCGCGTGCCCACTCCGGCGGGCGTCGAGGCCCGCAACCCGCTGGGCGCGCTCTCGCGCTGGAAGATCCTCGACAACCTGCGCCGCAGCCTCGTCGCTCCCACCGTCGTGCTGGTGCTGCTGGCCGGCTGGGCGATGCCGGCCGTGTCGCCGTGGTGGACGCTCGCAATGCTCGGCGTGTATTTCGTTCCGATTGCCGTCGAGCTCGCGCTGGGGCTGTTCGGACGCGCCGAGACGACGGCCTGGACGCGCCACCTGATGCTCGTCTCGTCCAGCGCCTGGCGCCACCTCGGGCAGGCGCTGTTCCTGGTCGCGTGCCTGCCCTACGAGGCGCGCGTGCACCTCGATGCCGTGGCGCGCGCGCAATGGCGCACGATCGTCACGCGCCGCAAGCTGCTCGAATGGCGCCCGTCGGAGATCGTCGAGGATCGCGCGCGCAGCGGCGAGAGCAGCGCGGCGATGGACCTGCAACGCAGCTTCCTGACGATGAGCATCGGGCCGGTAGTCGCCGTGCTCGCCGCGCTGTGGCTGGCGAGCGCGCACCCGGCCGCGTTGTGGTACGCGACGCCCCTCCTGGGCGCCTGGTTCGTCTCGCCGGTCGCGGCGTGGTGGCTGAGCCGCCCGTTGCGCATCCGGATACGGCCGCTCGGCGCCGAGCAGGTCCGCTTCCTGCGCATGTTGTCGCGCCGCACCTGGGCGTATTTCGACGAGTTCGTCGACGTCGAGAACAACTGGCTGCCGCCGGACAACTACCAGGAGGCGCCGATCGAGCGCATTGCGCACCGCACGTCCCCCACCAACATCGGCTTCGCGCTCGCCGCGAACCTCGCCGCCTGGGACTTCGGCTACCTGACCGCCGCAGGCCTGCTCGATCGCACCGCGAACACACTCGCGACGATGAGTTCGCTCGATCGCTTCCAGGGCCACTTCTACAACTGGTACGACACGCGAACGCTGCAGCCGCTGCGCCCGATGTACGTGTCGAGCGTCGACAGCGGCAACCTCGTCGGCCTGATGCTCACGCTTCGTCCCGGACTGCTCGCACTGGCCGATTCGCCCATCCTGTCGCCTCGCGCGCTCGACGGGCTGCAGGACACCGTGGACGTGCTGCTCGACACGGCAGGCGCGACGCCGCGCGCGGCGCCGGTGCGCCGCTTCGGCGTGCAACTCGCTCGCGTTGCGCAGATGCCGATGACGACGCTGGGCGCGGCGCGGCGCGCATTCGCCGAACTGGCGGGCGGCGCCGATGAGTGCATCGCCGCGATCGCCGCCGCGAACGACGAGATCGAGCACGCCGCCGCCTGGGCGCTCGATGCGACAAGCGACCACGACGGCGCGGTCACGCGCGATCTACCGGACGGCGACGGCCATCGAGGCGAGCCCAAAGCCGCCCCTGCTCGCGCCGCCGAACGACCGACGCTGTTCGACGACGACCCCGAGCAGGCCCGTGCAGAAGGCCAGGCACAGGCCGTCACCGACGAAGACGAACTCGCGGGAATCCACCCGCACGCGCTGCAACGCAGTCCGGCGGTGGAAACGTTGCGGTGGGCGCGGGCGTTGTCACGCCAATGCCACGCGGCGCTCGACGAGTTGTACGCGATGGCCCCGGCTCCGGCGCAGGCGGAGGCCGCCGAGACGGGGCTCGCTGCCACCGGCCGCGACGCGAACGACGCCGAAGCCGACGACCGGCGCCCGATCCCGACGTTGCGAGAGGCAGCGCTGATGGGCAGCGGCGAGGCAGCCGATCGCCTGGCGCAGATCGACGCGCTCGCCGAACGCATCGATGCGCTCACCGACCTCGATTACCGCCTCCTCTACGACCGGCAGCGTCGGCTGCTGAGCATCGGATACAACGTCGACGAGCGCCGGCTCGATGCGAGCTACTACGACCTGCTCGCTTCGGAGGCTCGCCTGGCGAGCTTCGTCGCGATTGCGCAGAACCACCTGCCCACCGAGCACTGGTTCGCGCTCGGACGCCTGCTCACGCGCGCCGCGGGCGAGCCGGTGCTCGTGTCGTGGAGCGGCTCGATGTTCGAATACCTGATGCCGCTGCTCGTGATGCCCGGCTACGAGAACAGCCTGCTCGACCAGACCTGCAAGGCGGCGGTCGCGCGCCAGATCGAGTACGCGCGCCAGCGTGGCGTCCCGTGGGGCATCTCCGAGTCTGGCTACAACGCCGTCGACGCCGAGTCGAACTACCAGTACCGCGCCTTCGGCGTACCCGGCCTCGGACTGAAGCGCGGGCTGTCGGCAGACGTCGTCGTCGCGCCCTATGCCAGCGTGCTCGCGCTGCTGGTCGACGCGCCTGCCGCTACCCGCAACCTGCAGCGGCTGTGGAGCCAGGGGCTTGCGGGCGCCTTCGGCCTGTACGAAGCGGTGGACTACACCGCGTCCCGGCTGCCGCCGGGCGAGACCGAAATCGTCGTGCGCTCGTTCATGGCGCATCACCAGGGAATGGGGCTGCTTGCGCTGGTCGCGTTGCTGCGCGACCAGCCGATGCAGCGTCGCTTCGAATCGGATCCGAACCTGCGCGGCACGCTGTTGCTGCTGCAGGAGCGCGTACCGAAGGTGCCGTCGTTCCACCGGCACACGACGCCGTCACCCCAATCGCAGCTTGGATTCGCGCCGAGCGAGATGCCGATCCGCGTGATCTCCGATCCGCAAGGCAGCGCACCGCAGGTGCAGTTGCTGTCCAACGGCCGCTATCACGTGATGGTGACGCACGCCGGCGGCGGGTACAGCCGCTGGAACGACCTCGCCGTCACGCGCTGGCAGGAGGATCCGACGCGCGACCACTGGGGCGCATTCTGCTACGTGCGCGACGTCGCCTCCGACGCATTCTGGTCCACCGCCTGGCAGCCGAGCCTGCGCCGCCCGGAACACTACGAGGCGATCTTCTCGGAGGGCCGCGCCGAGTTTCGCCGTCGCGACGCCATCTCGGCGAACGACCCCGGCATCGAGACGCACACCGAAATCGTCGTCTCGCCCGAGGACGACATAGAGCTGCGTCGGGTGACGCTCACCAACCGCAGCCGACGGCGCCGCACGATCGAGCTGACCACCTACGCGGAGGTCGTGCTCGCACCGCCGGCCGCCGACGCCATGCATCCGGCGTTCGGCAACCTGTTCGTGCAGACCGAAATCCTCGAGACGCCCTCGGCGATCCTGTGCACGCGCCGCCCGCGTTCACCGCACGAGCAGACGCCCTGGATGTGCCACCTGATGGCGGTGCACGCGCTGCGCTCGGGCACCGTCTCGCACGAGACCGATCGAGCGCGCTTCGTCGGCCGCGGCAACGGACTGGCATCGCCCGACGCGATGCGCGCGCCCGGGCCGCTGTCGGGCTCGAGCGGCTCGGTGCTCGATCCGATCGCGTCGAGTCGCTGCTCGATCACGCTCGATCCGGACGCGTCGGCGACAGTCGATCTCGTCACCGGAATCGCGTCGAGCCGCCAGGCGTGCCTGGCGCTCGTCGAGAAGTACGCCGATCGCCGGCTGGCCGATCGGGTCTTCAAACTCGCCTGGAGCCACAGCCAGGTCATGCTGCGCCAACTCGGCGCCACCGAGGTCGAAGCGCAACTCTATGCGCGGCTGGCGAGCTCGGTGGTCTACGCCAGCCCCACGCTGCGCGCCGAATCGGCGATGCTGATGCGTAACCGCCGCGGACAAGCCGACCTGTGGGCCTACGGAATCTCCGGCGACCTGCCGATCGTGCTCGTCGTCGTCTCCGAGAGCACGCACCTGGCGCTCGTGCGCGAGCTCGTCCAGGCGCACGCGTACTGGCGACTGAAGGGACTGTCGGTCGACCTCGTCATCTGGAACGACGAGGCGGACGTCTACCGCCAGCAGTTGCAGGAGACGATCCTCGGACTGATCCCGGTGGTCGTCGAGGCGCACATCATCGACCGACCGGGCGGCATCTTCGTGCGCTACGCGAGCCAGATTTCGCGCGAGGACCAGGTGCTGATGCAGTCGATCGCGCGCGCGGTCGTCGTCGGCTCGCGCGGCGGGTTGGCCGAGCAGCTGTCGCGGCGCGGGCCGATCGAACGGCGCGTCGCGCCGCTCGTGCCCACCAGCCGCCCGGCGTTGGACGATCCGCAGCCGCAGGAAGCGCCCGAGCGAGCGGAGCTTCTCTTCTACAACGACCATGGCGGCTTCGCCCGGGACGCGCGCGAGTACATCGTCCTCGAGCGCGAGGAGCCGACGCCCGCGCCGTGGGCGAACGTCATCGCGAACCCGGGTTTCGGAACCGTCGTGAGCGAGAGCGGCAGCGCGTACACGTGGTTCGAGAATGCGCACGAGTACCGGCTCACGCCGTGGCATAACGATCCGCTGGTCGATCCCAGTGGAGAGACGTTCTACGTGCGCGACGAGGAGACTGGCCGCTTCTGGTCGCCCGTCGCACTGCCCGGCGACGGCGCGTCCTCGTGCTCGGCGCGCCATGGTTTCGGCTACAGCGTGTTCGAACGCAGCGAATCGGGGATCGAATCCGAACTGACGACCTACGTCGCACTCGACGCCGCCGTGAAGTTCTCGGTATTGCGCCTGCGCAATCGCTCGGGCCGGTCGCGCAAGCTGTCCGCCATCGGTTACGTCGAATGGGTGCTGGGCGACCTTCGCGCGAAATCGGCGATGCACGTCTCCACGGCGATCGACGCGCACAGCGGGGCACTGCTCGCGCGCAACCGCTACTCGGCCGATTTCGCGTCGTACGTCGCGTTCCTGCACACCGGCGAATCGTTCCAGTCGTGGACCTGCGATCGCACCGAGTTCATCGGCCGCAACGGCACGTTGCGCCGCCCCGCGGCGATGCGACAGCTGCGCCTGTCGGGACGCAGCGGCGCCGGCCTCGACCCGTGCGCGGCGATCCAGGTGCCGTTCGAGCTGGCCGACGGCCAGCAGCGCGAAATCGTGTTTCGGCTGGGAGTGGCACGCGACGCCGACGAGGGGCACCGTCTGATCGACCGCTTCCGCGGTTCGGGCGGCGCGCGCGAGGCGCTCGAAGGAGTGCACCGGTACTGGCGCAATGCGCTCGGCACGGTGCAGGTCGCGACACCCGAACCTGCCCTCGACGTGCTCGCCAACGGCTGGCTGCCCTACCAGACGCTCGCCTGTCGCGTCTGGGGAAGGAGCGGTTACTACCAGTCGGGCGGCGCCTTCGGTTTTCGCGACCAGTTGCAGGACGTGATGGCGCTGGTGCACAGCGAGCCGATGCTGATGCGTGAGCACCTGCTGCGCTGTGCTTCCCGGCAATTCGTCGAAGGCGACGTGCAGCACTGGTGGCATCCGCCTTCGGGTCGCGGCGTGCGCACGCAGTGCTCCGACGACTACCTGTGGCTGCCGCTGGCGGCGAGCCGCTACGTGCAGGTCACCGGCGACGTCGCCGTGCTGGACGAGAACGCCGGGTTTCTCGAAGGCCGGCCGGTGAACCCGGGCGAGGATTCGTATTACGACCTGCCGACGCAGTCGAGCGCGGAGGCGCCGCTGTACCAGCACTGCGTGCTGGCGATCCGCCACGGCATGCGCTACGGGCCGCACGGACTGCCGCTGATCGGCACCGGCGACTGGAACGACGGGATGAACCTCGTCGGCCACGAGGGGCGTGGAGAGAGCGTCTGGCTCGGTTTCTTCCTGCACGAGGTGCTGCGCGACTTCGAGCCGATCGCTCAGGGGCACGGCGACGCCGACTTCGCCCGGCTTTGTCGCACGGAAGCCGCCACGCTGCGCGAGCACCTCGCCGCACACGCGTGGGACGGGCGCTGGTATCGGCGCGCGTATTTCGACGACGGCACGCCGCTCGGCTCCGCTCAGAACGAGCAGTGTCGCATCGACTCGATCGCGCAGAGCTGGTCGGTGCTTTCGGGCGCGGGCGAGTCCGAACGCTGCGCGTCGGCGATGAACGCACTCGACGAGCATCTCGTGCGGCGCGAGGCGCGGCTCGTGCAGTTGCTCGATCCGCCTTTCGACCACCCCGATCCGAACCCCGGCTACATCGCCGGTTACGTGCCCGGTGTGCGCGAGAACGGCGGGCAGTACACGCATGCCGCGATCTGGGCGGCAATGGCGTTCGCCGAGCAGGGCGACGCGCGCCGGGCGTGGGAGCTGTTCCGGCTGATCTGTCCGGTGAACCACGGCACGACGCCCGAGCAGGTCGCCGTCTACCGTGCCGAACCGTACGTGGTCGCCGCCGACGTCTACGCAGTCGCACCGCACGTGGGACGCGGCGGGTGGAGCTGGTACACCGGCTCTGCGGGCTGGACGTATCGGCTCATCGTCGAGTCGCTGCTCGGGCTGCGCGTCGAGCACGGCGAGCGGCTGCGCCTCGAACCGGTGGTTCCGGAAGACTGGGACCATTTCGAGATGCGCTACCGGCATCGCGACACGCTGTACCGGATCCGGGTGCGATTGGTCGATTCGCAGGCCGAACCGGTGCTGCGGATCGACGGGGTCGTCTCGCCGGACGGCAGCGTAGCGCTCGTGGACGACCGGCGCAGTCACGAAATCGAACTCGATTGGCCGCGTGACGGCTTGAAAAGACCGCAGCCCGACCTTACAATTAGCACTCGCCAGTGACGAGTGCTAGCAACCGGGCGGCTTCCGCCGAACCGGGGATCGTCACCGTCCGGTGGACATGGACAGCCGAGGGCCGGATCCGTTCCGCCTTCGGCCCGTGCCTTTCGTTTTTCCCTTGTCGATTCGACATCGAACCGTGGAGCCAATTCGCATGAAACTGCGCCCCCTGCATGATCGGGTGATCATCAAGCGCCTCGACAACGAGCGCAAGACCGCCTCGGGCATCGTCATTCCCGAGAACGCCGCCGAGAAGCCCGACCAGGGCGAAATCGTCGCGGTCGGCAACGGCAAGGTCGGCGACGACGGCAAGGTGCGCCCGCTCGGCGTCAAGGTCGGCGACCGCGTGCTGTTCGGCAAGTACAGCGGCCAGACCGTGAAGGTCGAAGGCGACGAGCTGCTCGTCATGCGCGAAGAAGACATCATGGCCGTCGTCGAGTAATCGCGAACGGACATCCAGGAACATCCAGGAGAGATACCCAGAATGGCAGCCAAACAGGTTTATTTCGCCGAAGACGCGCGCTCGCGCATGGTCACCGGCATCAACCTTCTCGCCAATGCGGTGCGCGTCACGCTCGGCCCCAAGGGCCGCAACGTCGTGCTCGAGCGCTCGTTCGGCGCCCCCACCGTCACCAAGGACGGCGTCTCGGTGGCCAAGGAAATCGAACTGAAGGACAAGTTCGAGAACATGGGCGCGCAGATGGTCAAGGAAGTCGCCTCGAAGACCTCCGACACGGCCGGCGACGGCACGACCACGGCAACGATCCTCGCGCAGGCGATCGTGCGTGAAGGCATGAAGTACGTCGCCGCGGGCATGAACCCGATGGACCTCAAGCGCGGCATCGACAAGACCGTCACCGCGCTCACCGAAGAGCTGAAGAAGATCAGCAAGCCCTGCACGACGAGCAAGGAAATCGCGCAGGTCGGCTCGATCTCGGCGAACTCCGACGAGGAGATCGGCCGCATCATCTCCGAGGCGATGGAGAAGGTCGGCAAGGAAGGCGTGATCACCGTCGAGGACGGCAAGTCGCTGGAGAACGAGCTCGACATCGTCGAGGGCATGCAGTTCGACCGCGGGTACCTGTCGCCGTACTTCATCAACAACCCCGACAAGCAGGTCGCGGTCATCGAAGAGCCGTTCGTGCTGCTGCACGACAAGAAGGTCAGCAACATCCGTGACCTCCTCCCGGTGCTCGAGCAGGTCGCCAAGGCCGGCAAGCCGCTGCTGATCATCGCGGAGGAAGTCGAAGGCGAAGCGCTCGCCACCCTCGTCGTCAACAACATCCGCGGCATCCTGAAGACCGTCGCCGTCAAGGCCCCGGGCTTCGGCGACCGTCGCAAGGCGATGCTCGAAGACATGGCGATCCTCACCGGCGGCACCGTGATCTCGGAAGAGACCGGCATGTCGCTGGAGAAGGCGACGCTGCAGGACCTGGGCCGCGCCAAGCGCGTCGAGGTCGGCAAGGAGAACACGACGCTGATCGACGGCGCCGGTGACACGAAGGCCATCGAGGCCCGCGTGAAGGCGATCCGCGCCCAGATCGAGGAAGCCACCAGCGACTACGACCGCGAGAAGCTGCAGGAGCGCGTCGCGAAGCTGGCCGGCGGCGTCGCGGTCATCCGCGTCGGCGCGGCGACCGAGGTCGAGATGAAGGAGAAGAAGGCCCGCGTCGAGGACGCGCTGCACGCCACGCGCGCTGCGGTCGAGGAAGGCATCGTCGCCGGCGGCGGCGTCGCGCTGCTGCGCGCGCGCGCTGCCGTGAAGGTCAAGGGCGACAACCCCGACCAGGAAGCCGGCGTCAAGATCGTGCTGCGTGCTGTCGAGGAGCCGCTTCGCCAGATCGTCAACAACGCCGGCGAAGAGGCCAGCGTCGTCGTCTCGAAGGTGCTGGAAGGCAAGGGCAGCTTCGGCTACAACGCGGCCACCGGCGAGTTCGGCGACATGGTCGAGATGGGCGTCGTCGACCCGACCAAGGTCACGCGCACCGCGCTGCAGAACGCGGCCTCGGTCGCCAGCCTGATGCTCACCACCGAGGCGATGGTCGCCGAAGCGCCGGAAGACAAGCCGGCCGGCGGCATGCCCGGAATGGGCGGCATGGGCGGCATGGGCGGGATGGGCGGAATGGACATGTAAGTCTGCGCGCAGTCGGGAACGGCTGCGCGCCCGCTTCGTTCGATCGAAAAGGGGCGGTCGGGTCATGCCCGGCCGCCCCTTCTTTTTCCGCCCGGGACGCGTCGCAGCGGCCTGCCTGTAGCGACCTGCCTATAGAATTCCCGGAATGGAACGATCGGGCAATGCACTCTCCGCCGCGGAAGCGGCGCTGCGCGATGCGGCACTCGAATACCATCGCGCGCCCACGCGCGGCAAGATCGCCGTGCTGCCCACGAAGGCGCTGGCGAACCAGCGCGATCTCTCGCTCGCTTACTCCCCCGGCGTGGCCTATGCGTGCCTCGCGATCCAGGAAGATCCTTCGCTGGCCGCCGATTACACGTCGCGCGCGAACCTGGTCGGGGTCGTCACCAACGGCACCGCCGTACTCGGACTGGGCAATATCGGGCCGCTCGCGGGCAAGCCGGTGATGGAAGGCAAGGCCTGCCTGTTCCGCAAGTTCGCCGGAATCGACGTTTTCGACATCGAACTCGCCGAGCGCGATCCCGACCGGCTCGTCGAGATCATCGCCGCGCTCGAGCCGACACTGGGCGGCGTGAACCTCGAGGACATCAAGGCACCCGAGTGCTTCGAGATCGAGCGCAAGCTGCGCGACCGGATGGGCATTCCGGTTTTCCACGACGACCAGCACGGCACCGCGATCATTTCGTCGGCCGCGCTGCTGAACGCGCTGGAGCTGGTCGGCAAGCGCATCGGCGCAGTGAAGCTGGTCGTCTCGGGTGCCGGCGCCGCCGCGCTCGCGTGCGTGGACATGATGTTGCTGCTGGGCATCGATCGAGACAACGTGCTGATCGTCGATTCGAAAGGCGTGCTGCATGCGGGCCGGCGCGACTCGGTCGATTCTTCGAAGCGACCCTGGTGTCGCGAGACCGACGCACGCACGCTCGCCGACGCAATGCGCGGAGCCGACGTGCTGCTCGGATGCTCCGCACCCGGAGTGGTTTCGTCGGCGATGGTCGACACGATGGCCCAGCGCCCCATCATCCTCGCGCTGGCCAACCCCGAACCGGAGATCCGTCCCGAACTGGCACGCGCGGCCCGTCCCGACTGCATCGTCGCGACCGGACGCTCCGACTACGCGAACCAGGTCAACAACGTCCTGTGTTTTCCGTACATCTTCCGCGGCGCCCTCGATTGCGGCGCGACGCGGATCACCGAGGAGATGAAACTCGCCTGCGTGAACGAGATCGCGGCGCTGGCGAAGACCGAGATCAGCGACGAAGTCGCGTCGGCCTATCCGGGACAGGAACTCGCGTTCGGCGCCGAATACCTGATCCCGAAGCCCTTCGACTCGCGGCTCATCCTGCGAATCGCGCCGGCGGTCGCACAGGCTGCCGCGCGATCGGGAGTCGCCACGCGGCCGATCGCCGATCTCGACGCGTACCGCGCGTCGCTCACCCGCTTCGTCACGCACACCGGGATGTTCATGCGTCCGGTGTTCTCGGCGGCAAAGGCCGCGCCGAAACGGGTCGTCTATGCCGACGGTGAGGACGAGCGGGTGCTACGCGCGGTGCAGTCGGTGATCGACGAATCGCTCGCTCTGCCGCTGCTGATCGGACGCCCCGCCGTCATCTCGCAGCGCATCGAACGCGCCGGCTTGCGGCTGCAGCGTGGGCGCGACTACGAGATCGTCGACCCCGAAGATGATCCGCGCTACCGGCAGTACTGGGAGGCGTACCACCGGCTCGCCGCACGCGACGGCGTCACGCCCGACATGGCCAAGGCGGTGCTGCGGCGTTCGAGCACGGCGATCGCCGCATTGATGGTGCGCAGGGGAGATGCCGACGCGATGGTGTGCGGCCTGGTCGGCCGCTACGAGGCGCATCTCGAACACGTCGAACGGATCATCGGCCGGCGCGACGATGCGCCGTGCCTCGCGGCGCTGAACGCGCTGATGCTCGACCAGCGCACGCTGTTCATTGCCGATACCTTCGTCAACGACGACCCGAGCGCCGAACAACTCGCGGGGATCGCCGTGATGGCCGCGGCAGCGGTGCGCCGCTTCGGCCTGCCGCCGAAGGTCGCGTTCGTATCGCACTCGATGTTCGGCTCGAGCCGCCGGCCGTCGGCATTGAAGATGCGCGCCGCGCGCGACCTCTTCCGCCGACTCGCGCCCAACATCGAGGCCGATGGCGAGATGCCTGGCGATGCGGCGCTGTCGGAGGAGACCCGGGCGCACTTCCTGATGGAATCGACCCTCAGCGGATCGGCCAACCTGCTGATCCTGCCGAACCTCGATTCGGCGAACATCCTGTTCAATGTGCTGAAAGTAACCGGGGGGCACGGCGTCACCATCGGCCCGATCCTGCTCGGCGCCGCGCGCCCGGTACACATCCTGACGCCGACTTCGACGGTGCGCCGCGTCCTGAACATTACGGCGCTGGCCGTCGCCGACGTCGCCGCCGGACGACAGCCTCCACCGGAGTTGCTGTAGGGCAGCACCGCATCGCCTCGAGGCTGGCGGTCCGCCCTCAGCGCGGAGACGACTACCACTGCGCGACCGGCAGGGCCTGCTCCCGGGTCGCGAGAGCGAGGCCCGCCTCGGCAGGCCTTTTCACTGTCAGCGCTGCGCCACCGGCGCCTCGCCCACGAAGATCTCCACGCGCCGGTTCATCGCGCGCCCCTGCGTCGACGAGTTGTCGGCGATCGGCTCGCGCGAACCGCGTCCGTCGATCGCGATGCGCGCCGGATCGACACCGCGCGCCGACAGGTATTGGCGCACGCTCGCCGCGCGGTTCACCGACAGCGGATCGTTGATCGCATCGGTCCCGGTGTTGTCGGTGTGGCCGATGATGCGCACGGTGCTTCCCGGGTTCGAGTTCAGCGTCTGCGCGAAGCGGTCGAGCACCGGCGCCAGGTTCGGCTTGATCTGCGCACTGTTGGTATCGAACGAAACGTCGCTCGGCACGTTGAGCTTCAACTGGTTGTCGGCGGTCTGGGTCACCTGCACACCGGTGCCCTGCGTCGCCTGCTGCATCGCCTGCTTCTGCTGCTCCATCCGCTGCGACCAGATGTACGTGCCGATGCCACCGGCCGCTGCGCCGAGCACCGCCATGTTGCGCGTGGCGACCCCGCTGCCGCCGATCGCGCTGCCGAGCGCCGCGCCCGCCAGTGCGCCGGCGCCGGTGCCGATCGCCGTTCGTTGCTGCGACTCGCTCAGGTTCGAGCAACCGGTCAGCGCCAGGGTTGCGGCGGCCGCCAGGGTCGCCATCAGCTTCGTCTTCTTCATCGCGATTCCTCGCTGTTGGGAGAAAATTGATCCAAATCGTAGCGGACCCGCGGCGCAAAGGCCGAAATGGCCAGCGTAACCTGCAAATTTTCCCCGAGGCCTTGAATGCAGACGATCCATCTCCCCGGCCTGCCGCCGGTCACCGACGATCCGGCCGCCCTCGAGCCGTATCTCGCGCCCACCGGCTTCTTCGACTACACGCATCCGCGGGTCGAGCATTTCGTGTGCTCGGTCATCGGCTCGGCGGCCGATCCGCGCGAGCGCGCGGTGCGCCTGTTCTACGCGGTTCGCGACAAGATCCGCTACGACCCGTACCGCATCAGCTACGAGGACAAGGCATATCGCGCCAGTCACATCGTTGCCAACGGCTACGGCTGGTGCGTTCCGAAGGCGGGCCTGCTCGCCGCGTGCGCGCGCTCGGTGGGCATTCCCGCTGCGGTCGGTCTCGCCGACGTCGTGAACCACCTGAACACCGAGAAACTGCGCGCGCGCATGGGCGGCGTCGACATCTTCTACGACCATGGCTACGCTGCGCTGCTCCTCGACGGCCAGTGGATCAAGGCCGTCCCCGCATTCAATATCGAGTTGTGCGATCGCTTCGGCGTTCGGCCCACCGATTTCGACGGGCGCAGCGACGCGCTGTACCAGGAGCACGACGCACAGGGCCGACGCCACATGCAGTATCTGACCGACCACGGCACGTGGTCCGACCTGCCGCTCCAGCAGGTGCGCGACGACTTCGCGTCGAAATACCCGGGAAGCGAGTTCGCCGCCGGCGCGGATGCCCCTGCCGAGCGATTCGAGGACGAGGCGCCCATCAAGTGATCGGCGTGCGCTTGCCCGGCGCGCGCCACAGGCACGTCGTCATCGCCCGCCGTTCGACGGCAGCAGCACGGTACCCATCGCGACCAGCACGAAGGCGAGCGCCGCCCAGTCGGTCCACACCGCGGTTTCCCCGAGCAGCACGATGCCCGAAAACAGCCCGAGCACCGGAACCAGCATGATCGACAGGCTGCTCGCCACCGCCGGCAGGATCGTCGCG
Source organism: Pseudomonadota bacterium (assembly GCA_023389055.1). Lineage (GTDB taxonomy): Bacteria > Pseudomonadota > Gammaproteobacteria > Burkholderiales > Burkholderiaceae_E > Zeimonas. The sequence goes on from JAEWFA010000037.1 coordinate 56,698, forward strand.
AGCCGGAACCAGATCGACTGCGCGAAACCGTAGATCACGATCGCGTTGAACACCACGGCGCTCCAGACGGCGGTGCCGGGCGCACCGCGAAACGAACCGGGCTCGAACGCGAGCGCGATCGCCAGGCAGACGACGAGCGCGGCGACGAGCGACCAGAACGTGATCGTCAGCACCGGAGTCGAGATGCGTCGCCGTCGCATCCGTTGCGTGCCGTATCCCCAGACGATCGCGGCGCCGAGCATCAGCAGCGCACCCCACGGACGCCCGGCCATCGTCGTCAATTCGTTCACGAGCAGCAGCACGACGCCGACTGCTGCGGCGGCGACGCCGATCCACAGCCGAACGGACGGGCGTTCGCCGTACAGCACGATGCCGATCAGCGTCGCCCAGATCGGCATCGTGTAACCGAGGATTGCCGCGCGCCCCGACGACAACAGCATCACGCCGTAGGTGCTCAGGATCAGCCAGAGCAGCATGTTCGAGAACACGAGCCCGAGCAGTTCTCGCCAGTCGCGTCGCGGCACGCGCAGCGACACGCGCGCGCTGCGCGCGAGCGCCCACACCAGCGGCACCGCCCCGATCATGCACAGCACGCGGAAGCTCATCGGCGGAAAGCCGGTGACGCCGATCTTCATCACCGGCCAGTTCACGCCCCAGGCGAGCGTGAGGAACGCGAGCAGCGCGAGATCGCGCCCGGACAAGTGAATCGATTGGTCCATCGGGAAAGCGCGGAGCGTGTCCTAGAATCGTCGGCTGAACAGAACCGGAGCCGATTCGCTTGAGTTTCGTAAAGTCCCTGGAAGCAGCCTGGCGCGAAGCCGACTCGCTGCTGTGCGTCGGCCTCGACCCCGATCCGGCGCGCCTGCCGGCATCGCTGCGTCAACGCCCCGACGCGATCTTCGAATTCTGCCGATCGATCGTCGACGCAAGCGCGCAGTATGCCTGCGCGTTCAAGCCGCAGATCGCGTACTTCGCCGCAGCCCGGGCCGAGGACGCACTCGAGGCGCTCATCGCGCACATCCATCGCGCGCACCCCGGAAAGCCGGTCGTGCTCGACGCCAAGCGCGGCGACATCGGCGCGACGGCCGAACGCTACGCGGTCGAGGCTTTCGAGCGTTACCGGGCCGACGCCGTCACGGTGAACCCGTACATGGGGTTCGACTCGATCGCGCCCTGGCTCGCATGGAAAGACCGCGGCGTGCTGCTGTTGTGCCGCACGTCGAACCCGGGCAGCAGCGACCTGCAGGCGCTCGACGTCGGCGGCGAGCGCCTGTACGAGCGCGTCGCGCGCCTGGCCGCGGAGCGCTGGAACACGAGCGGTCAACTCGGGCTCGTCGTCGGCGCCACCTTCCCCACAGAGCTCGCCCGCGTGCGCGCGCTCGCCGGCGATCTGCCGCTGCTCGTCCCGGGCATCGGCGCACAGGGCGGCGACATCGAAGCGACGGTGCGCGCCGGTGGCGCGAGGATGCTCGTCAACTCGTCACGCGCGATTCTCTATGCGAGCAACGGCGACGACTTCGCGCAGGCGGCAGCGCGGGCAGCACGCGAGACGCGCGACGCATTGCGGGCGGCGCGGGCAGCCTGAGCGGTATCTGACCCCGCTTGCGTTTTGACAGGGACCGGCCGGAATTCGTACAATCGCCGGCTCTCTGGCGCATTAGCTCAGTTGGTTAGAGCGACGGAATCATAATCCGCAGGTCCGGGGTTCGAGTCCCTGATGCGCCACCAATAAAAACAAGCACTTAGAGCATGTTCCTCCTGGCTAAGTGCTTGAGCGGTTTGACCGTGTAAGCGGCTATGTAAGCAGATTGTCGCAATACCGATCGACAGGAGGGCGACAGCGTCGCCCTCCTCCGCTGCCCCCTACTTCACCACCGTCACCCGCACCTCCTCGCGCGCCGCCCCGCGGTACTGCTCCAGGTCAACGCCTTCGAGCTGCGGCACGCGCTTGTAGTCGACGCTACCTGCCTTCCAGTACCGGCTCACCGTCACCCCGAACCCCTGCTCGCTCGTGTGCTCGGTGAGCGCGACGAGCCGCGCTTTCGCCGCCTCCAGCTCCTCGGCGACCGACTCGGCCATGCGCTTCAGACCCGCGTAGTCGCGCGCCGCGTCCTCCCACGCCGCATCCTCACGCTGGCGCGTATCGCGCTCGGTCAACGCAGGCGGGGTGTCGGTACGCAGGCATTCGGCGAACGCGTCCCAGCCGTCCCGGATCGTGTCCCAGCACTCGGGCTCGGCGCGCTGCTCGATGAGAATGCCCGTCTTGCTGTCCCAAACGTAGACGTGCGCGAGCGTCGCGCCGCTGACCAGCATCTGGTGCTGGACCTGCCAGTACACGTGCACCGGAACGCGCCCGGCGCGCGCCTCCTTGAGCAGCGTCGCGTCCTTCGCCTTCGGGCACTTGATCTCGAGAATCAGATCACCGTCGAGCGTGATCCCGTCCAGGCTCGCCGAATACTCCCCCTCGACGAGCACCAGCGGCTGCATGACGTTGCCCGTGAGCGTCTCGTACATCGCGCGCGCCGCAGGCTCCGTCGCCGTGCCGTGCGCCATCGCGGCGGTGAGTTCCACCTGCGCGCGCCCAGTGCGCTGCTGCCAGAGCTGAAACGGCGTGGTGTACGGCGAGACGCCGAGCACGGCCGGCGTTTCGGAGGCGTTGCGGTGCGCCAGGCGATGCGCGTGCCACTCGGGGCTTCCCTGCACGAGCTTGACGATGCGGGCCATTACGCAGCCCTCCGCTTTTGCTCCAGCGAGCGGATCGCGCGGCTCGCCGCTTGCGACGTCAGGTCTTCGAGCTGCTCCACGCCGAAGTATTCGAGCAGGTGCTCAAGATCGCTGCCCGTGTCCTGCAGCAGACGCTGGATGTAGCGGACCTGCGCGGCGCTCGCCTTCGTCGTCTTCCCCATCGTCGTGACGCTTGCCTTCGGCGCGCGCGGCTCTTGCGGTTCTGCCGGTTTTGCCGGTGCCTCCCCCTCGCCCTCGGGCAGATCCTCGCCGGCATAGATGTACAGGCCGAGCCCGTGCAGCGCGATCGCCTTGACCAGCGCGCGCTGGATCGATGCGTTGATGTCGAAGCACGTGGGCTCGCCGATCGGCCGGTTCTTTCCATCGAGCACCGGATGGATCTGCGAGAGCGTCACGCCCTGCACGGTCACCGCGACCTCGACGAAGTAGCCGGTCTCGGATCGCAGGAATGGAAGGCTGTCGAACCGTCGCACCTCCCACGTCGCACTTGGGTCGGCCTGCCGCAGTTGCGCAACGGCGAACGGCCAGGACAGGTAGCTGAACTGGCCCTTCTTCTCGACGTGCTCGTTGACGTTGATCTTGCTCAGGCGAGCGAAGTAGTTCTCGGACATCGTGGATCTCCTTCGGAAACGAAAAAGCGCCCGGCGAACACGACGGTTCGACCGGGCGCGGGGGATTGCGAGTGCCGGACGGCAAGCCGCGGAGAGGTACAGCTAGAGCAGACCCTTCTCGGCGAAGCTCACGACGTGGTTGCGGGTGACGATGAAGTGGTCGAGCACCTGCACGTCGACGAGCGACAGCGCGTTCTTGAGCGACTGCGTGAGCAGACGATCGGCGGCCGAAGGCTCCGGCACGCCGCTCGGGTGGTTGTGGCAGAGGATCACCGCCGCGGCATTTCTCTTGAGCGACTCGATCAACACCTCGCGCGGATAGACCGCCGTTTGCGTGAGCGTCCCGCGAAACAGCTCGACGATCTCGATCACGCGGTTTTGGGAATCGAGGAACACGACGGCGAAGATCTCGTGCTCCCGATCGGCCAGCGCCAGGCGCAGGTAGTCGCGCACGGCGGCGGGCGAAGCGAGTGCATCCGTCGCACGCACCTCCTCGGCGAGCAGCTCCAGTGCGGAGGCGACAATCGGATGGCGGGTCGCGCTCATGCCGCCTCCCTCACGACGTTGGTCTCGGCGTGCGGGTCGTAGCCGGCGAGCGTCAGCACGTAGTCGGCTGCGGCTTGCGCCTTGCTCGTCGCCGTGAAGATCAGGCGTTTGTCCTGGCGCAGCGCGCGCAGCCAGCTCTCGATGTAGCTCGCATGCTCCAGTCGCCCCGGCAGGCCGCAGTGCGCGCACAGGAACGCCGCGCCCATCTCCGCGACCAGCTCCTCGAAGGCATACGCCTCGATCGCGGCTCGCGGCTGCAGCGGCCGGTTGCAGCGGCTCGCGTGCCCCGTCCAGTGGGTGAGTTCGTGCAGCGCCGTGGCGTAGTAGGCATCGGCTTCCGCAAACGCCGAACGGGGCGGCATCTGGATGCGATCCTGCGCGGGCGCGTAGTACGCGCGCGAGCCACCGTGCTCGATCACGACATCGGCCGAGTTCAGGAGCTGCTCGGCCGCCGCCTGCGGTGCCCAGTCGGGCCGTGGCGGCTCGTTGGGCAGAAGGTGCTCGAGCACGCCCTCGATCTGCGCGGCGTTGAAGACGACGAAGGTGCGCAGGAACGGCACGACTCGCGGCGCGCTCTCGGTGTCATTCGGTTCGGCGCGCACCTCCTTCGGCTTGAAGAGCGTGATCGGCGTGCCGACTTCGCCGCGGCGCACCTGGGCACCGACGGCGAGCGCCTGCCGGTAGGTCATCCAGCGGTTCACCGGGTAGCCGCAGGCAGCCGCCTGCAGGTTCAGCAGCAGCACGTTGATACCGCGGTACGAGCGGCCGGTCGCGAGGTTCGCCGGATAGGGATCGGCGGCATCGGTCGTCCAAGGGCGAATCCAGGGGGGTGTGCCGGCCGCCAGCGCATCAACGATGCGCCGCGTGACCGACTCGTAGAGGTCGTGCATGAGGAATCTCCATAGGAGAAGCACCCGCCGCGCGAACACGCGCGGAAGGAAACGGAAGGGATGGGGAAGTGGCTAGACGGTTACCAGCGACGGCGACGCGGGCGACGTGGTCGGCCGCAGATGCGCGGCAGCGCCCGTAGGAAGGCGAGCCCAGCCGCGTAGTAGACGAGCTGGACCAGCAGCCAGAGCAGCGTGCTCACTGCAGGCCCTTCACGTCGAGCGCGATCCAGCCCGGGTAGTAGCGACCGGCGTGGATATGGCCGAAGGCGCGCTTCGCGCTGCTCGTGGCCAGGCTCGTGAGGAGCCCGGCGAAGGTCGCGGCGATCACGCCCGAGAAGCTACCCCAGTGAATCGCTAGCACGACTGCCGAGACGGCGAGGTCGATCGTCAGGTCGTGGTGCAGCAGCCGCAGCATCCAGCGCCGGGGCAGCTTGATGAGCAGCAGGACCGTGGAAAGGAAGATGACGAAGCCGGTGACGAACATGAACGCTCCTTGCACCTGCCGAGGGTCGGGATGACCGCTGTGGGCGGACAGGCACAAGGGCGAGCGGGATCGAGCGGCGCGGGGTCTGCGCCGCTCGAGACAGCGCTCAGCGCACGACGAGTGCACCGGCGCGGATCAGCACGGTCTTGCCCTCGGCGGCGAGCGCCTTGGCGTTGGCGATCAGTGCGCGGCGGGCGGCGAGCCAGGGCAGCACATCGGCCTGCGCACGGCGTGTGGCTTCGCGCCGCAGCTCGGTGCGAAAGCGTGCGCGGAGGATCGAGTCGGCATGCCGCTCGTGCACAGCGTCGCGCTCGTCGGCGAGACGCGCGTTCTCGCGCAGGGCAGCGTCAAGCTGCGCACGCAGCGCATCGTTCTCGGCCTGCAGCGCAGCCTTCGTGGTTCGGGCCAGTGTGTACCTCCGGTCGGGTTGAAGACACCGCGGCCGACCGATCGATCGGCGCGGTTCACGCGCCGGTCGAGCCGCGCTGGCCGGCGAAAGAGACTCCTTTTACCGTCGCTGAAACCGAAACCCGAAGTCGGGGGTCGTTTCAGCGAGGCCGGGGGGAAGGGTCCGCGTGCGGGTCTGTGTTCAGAAAAATTTTTTGAAAAATTTCCGAGCTGAGACGGGTTCCATATTCCCGAACGTTCGCGATGGACTGTCGAATCTACCGGCGGACGCAATCTGCACCCTGTACGCAACGGTTCGTCAGACGAGCCTCGGAGTTCTATCATCGCCCTCGATCCCGCCCCCGGCAGCCATTGAGATGAACGCTCTCCCGTGAATCAGTCCGCACTTTCTGCCTTCCTCTGGTCCGTCGCCGACTTATTGCGTGGCGACTTCAGACAGTCCGAGTACGGACGCGTCATCCTGCCCTTCACCGTGCTGCGCCGGCTCGACTGCGTGCTGGCACCGACGAAGCAGAAAGTGCTGGCCGAACTCGCTGCACGCACGAAGGTGGGGCTGAATCCCGAACCGTTCCTGCTCCGCATCACCGGGACCGGCTTTTACAACAGCTCCGACCTCGACTTGAAGAAGTTGGTCGGCGATCCCGACCACGTCCGCGAGAACCTGTTCAGTTACGTGCAGGGCTTCTCGCCGGCCGCACGCGACATCTTCGAGCGATTCGAGTTTCCCGCACAGATCGACCGTCTCGACAAGGCGAAGCTGCTCTACCAGGTCATCGAACGCTTCGCTCAATTCGACCTGCACCCGAACCTCGTCGACAACCACCAGATGGGATTGGTGTTCGAGGAGCTGATCCGGCGCTTCGCCGAGATCTCGAACGAAACGGCAGGGGAACACTTCACGCCGCGCGAAGTCATCCGGCTGATGGTCGACCTGATCTTCGTCGAAGACGACGAGGCGCTGGGGCAGCCCGGCGTGGTTCGCACGATCTACGATCCGGCGGCCGGCACCGGCGGCATGCTGTCGATCGCCGGCGAGTACCTAGCCGAGCACAACCCGCAGGCCAGCCTCACGGTGTTCGGCCAGGAGCTGAACCCCGAGTCCTACGCGATCTGCAAGGCCGACATGCTGATCAAGGGTCAGGAGGTGGCCAACATCGCCTTCGGCAACACGCTGTCGGAGGACGGTCACCCCTACGCGAAGTTCGACTACATGTTGTCGAATCCGCCCTTCGGCGTGGAGTGGAAGAAAGTCGAGAAGGCGGTGCGCGACGAGCATGAAAAGCAGGGCTACAACGGCCGCTTCGGGCCGGGCCTGCCGCGGGTGTCCGACGGCTCGATGCTCTTCCTGCTGCACCTGATCTCGAAGATGCGTCCTGTGAACGAAGGCGGCAGCCGCTTCGGCATCGTGCTGAACGGCTCGCCGCTCTTCACCGGCGGCGCGGGCTCGGGCGAGAGCGAGATCCGCCGCTACGTGTTGGAGAACGACCTGCTGGAGGCGATCGTCGGCCTGCCGACCGACATGTTCTACAACACCGGCATCGCGACCTACGTGTGGGTCGTGAGCAACCGGAAACCCGTGCATCGCAAAGGCAAGCTGCAGCTGATCGATGCGAGCGACATGTGGCAGAAGATGCGCAAGAGTCTGGGCTCCAAGCGCAAGGAGTTGTCGGACGCGCACATCGACGAGATCACCCGGATCTTCGGCCAGTTCGTCGAGGTGGAAGCGGACGGCAAGCCGATCTCGCGGATCTTCGAGAACGCGGAGTTCGGCTATCGGACGATCACTGTCGAGCGTCCGCTGCGCGACGATGCCGGCAAGATCGTGCTCGGCGAGCGCGGCAAGCAGAAGGGCAAGCCGCAGCCGGACTCCTCACTGCGCGACACCGAGAACGTGCCGCTGAAGGAGGACATCGACGCCTACTTCCGGCGTGAGGTGCTGCCGCATGTGCCGGATGCGTGGGTCGATCACGAGAAGACGAAGGTCGGCTACGAGATCCCGTTCAACCGGCATTTTTACGTGTTCAAGCCGCCGCGCCCGCTGGCCGAGATCGACGCGGAGCTGAAACAGGTTACAGACGGGATCGTGGAGATGATTCGGGGACTGTCGGCATGAGTTTTCCGCGGTACCCAGAGTACAAGGACTCAGAGGTCGAGTGGCTGGGGGAGGTGCCGGCGCATTGGAGCGTCGCGCCTTTCAAGCGCCACATCATCCGCAACGATGGCGGCGTCTGGGGTGAAGATCCGGTTGGTGAAAACGACACAATCGTCCTGCGTTCAACTGAGCAGACAGTCGAGGGGCGATGGGCAATCACGGACCCGGCAACCAGGAAGCTGACATCGGGCGAAAAGGAGTCGGCTCGACTTCGTGCCGGGGATCTTCTGGTAACCAAGTCGAGCGGCAGTGCCTCACATATCGGCAAGACGACGCTGGTCACCGAAGAGATCGCTGCAATGCAGTGCTGTTTCTCGAACTTCATGCAGCGGCTACGGACTGCCTCGGGGTTCATGCCCACCCTTGCGTGGTACTTGATGAACTCGCCCGTAGCGCGACTTCAATTCGATCTGCTATCCAATTCGACAACAGGGCTCGCGAACCTGAACGGAAGCATCCTCGGTCAGATGATGATCGCCGTCCCGCCTCTGCATGAGCAGCTGGCTATCGGCACCTTCCTCGACCACGAAACCGCCAAGATCGACGCGCTGATCGCCGAGCAGGAGCGGCTGATCGAGCTGCTGAAGGAGAAGCGCCAGGCCGTCATCTCGCATGCGGTGACGAAGGGGCTCGATCCGGATGTGCCGATGAAGGACTCGGGGGTCGAGTGGTTGGGTGTCGTGCCTGCGCATTGGCCCGTAATGGCACTGAAGCGACTCGTTTCCCCGAGGTCATCCATCTCCTACGGGATCGTTCAACCCGGAGCTCATGTCGATGACGGCGTCCCGTTCGTTCAGACAACCAATATGACTTCCGGGCGCTTCGACCTGGTCGACCTTCAAAGGACGTCCAACGATATCGCCTCTCAGTACCCGCGCTCGCGGTTGAGCGGCGGCGAGGTGATTCTGGGGATTCGAGCAACGATCGGGTCGGCGATCGTCGTACCGAAGGAACTTGCAGGGGCCAATCTTTCACGTGGGGTCGCTCGTATCGAATGCTGCGATGACTTGCTCGCCGAGTTCTTGACCGTTTACTTGGCTGGGACTGCGGCAGCCACATACTGGCAACTAGCGAAACAAGGTTCCACGTTCAACGAGGTCTCCATCGAGACAGTACGGCACCTACGAGTTCCGCTTCCGCCCATTTCCGAGCAAGCAGAGATTTGCGCTTACTTGCGCAGGGAAGCTCAGGTGTTTGACGTATTGGCTTGCGAGTCACGAGAAGCGATCAACCTGCTGAAGGAACGCCGCGCCGTCCTGATCTCCGCCGCTGTTACCGGGCAGATCGATGTTCGTTATCGGGCAGAGACAGCAATCCGCGGCATCCATCACGCGGGCATGCCGGCATGAAGCTCGGGGAACTGATCGCTAGCGAGACGCAGATTCCACTCGATGCGATCATGCTGCTCCGCCATGGCAACGACAGCGTCGCAGATCTTCGCCGCCACGGGGCCACTGTCGAGGAGTTTAGTGCCATTCATCCGTCGGGGTCCAGGTACGACTTTCTCCATCCGGCGCGCCCGCCAATTTCCGTCGTCACCGTCATTGCCGACGATCGGGTCTACGGTGTTTTCCGAGTCACGGGTGTGGAGGCGGAGGGAACTTCCTACGAACTTGCAAGCGACGAATACAGGAAGTTCGACCATGAGCGACACCGAGACAACCCAAAGCGTGCGACGCAGAAATGTCGCCGGTTCGCGTTGCAGCCGCTTCCGAGCATATCCGTCGGACTACCCGTGCGAGGATGGGAGGGCCGAACTCGGATGCCGGTTCAACGGCATAGCTCCAAGTTCTTCGACGAGGTAGAAGTCGGGTTCGACGGCAGCGAGCGACTCACGGAGTTGATTGAGGCGTCATTTGAGACGCAGGTGGCCGAGGCCCTGCAGCGCACAAGGCTGGTGCGCCTTAAACGATTAGCGAACGCTCCCGCGATTCCCCCGAGGGTCGCGGTTACCGCCTACGTCTTTGCGCGAAACGCGGACGTTGTCGCAGAAGTCTTGGCGCGTGCCGAGGGCGTATGCGAAGGGTGCAGAACACCGGCACCGTTCCAGCGTCGCAGCGACGGAACGCCCTATCTCGAGGTCCACCACAGGCGACAACTTGCCAATGGGGGAGAGGACGTGGTCGAGAATGCGGTCGCATTGTGTCCGAACTGTCACCGCAAGGCGCACCACGGCTGACTGAACTGGACGGCATTTTCTGGCGCAGGCAGCACTCCGCCACCGACGGAATTGACGATGAACCTGCACAAAGAGATCGAATTCGAGAACGACATCTGCGCGCATCTGGCTGCGAACGGCTGGCTGTACGCCGAAGGCGACGCGAAGCTCTACGACCGCGCCCGCGCGTTGTTCCCGTCGGATCTACTCATCTGGGTGCAGGAGACTCAACCGAAGGCGTGGGAGACGCTCGCCAAGAATCACGGTGCCTCGGCCGAAGCGGTTCTCCTCGACAGAGTTCGGAAACAGCTCGATGAGCGTGGCACGCTGGACGTACTGCGGCACGGAGTCGAGCTGCTCGGCCTTCGGCATCCGCTCTCGCTCGCGCAGTTCAAGCCCGCGCTTGCGATGAACCCCGACCTGCAGACGCGCTACCAGGCGAACCGTCTTCGCGTCGTACGGCAGCTTCGCTACTCGCTTCACAACGAGAATTGCATCGATCTCGTCCTGTTCGTGAATGGCATTCCGGTCGCCACGGTCGAGATCAAGAGCCAGTTCACGCAGTCGATCAATGACGCGGTCGACCAGTACCGCTTCGACCGCAACCCGCGGCCGAAGGGCCAGGCATCAGCCGAGCCTCTGCTCGACTTTCCGCGCGGCGCGCTCGTGCACTTCGCGATCAGCAACGAGGCGGTGCGGATGACCACTCGACTCGCCGGGCCTGCCACGCGCTTTCTGCCCTTCGACCAAGGCGATCACGGCGGCGCGGGCAACCCGGTGAATCCGGCCGGCCATCGCACAGCCTACCTTTGGGAGACAGTCTGGGCACGCGACAGCTGGTTGGAGATCCTCGGGCGTTATCTCGTCGCGCGGCGCGACAGCAAGAAGCAGATCGTATCGATCGTCTTTCCGCGTTATCACCAGCTCGATTGCACCCGCAAGCTGGTCGCCGCAGTGCTCGCCGACGGACCGGGCCAGAAGTACCTGATCCAGCACTCCGCAGGATCGGGCAAGACCAACTCGATCGCCTGGTCTGCGCATTTCCTCTCCGAGCTGCACGACGCGGCGAACGACAAGCTCTTCGACTCGGTGCTGGTGATCAGCGACCGCACGGTGCTCGATGCGCAGCTGCAGGAGGCGATCTTCGACTTCCAGCGCACGGTCGGCGTGGTCGCCGTCATCGATGGAGATTCGACGAGCAAGAGCCAGCAACTCGCGCAGGCGCTGTTGGGCGACAAGAAGATCGTCGTCTGCACCATCCAAACGTTCCCGTTCGCGATCCAGGCGGTGCAGGAGCTCGCCGCCACGCACGGCAAACGCTTCGCGGTGATCGCCGACGAGGCGCACAGCTCGCAGACCGGAGCAGCCGCGGCGAAGCTCAAAGAGGTTCTGTCGGCCGAGGAGCTGAAGGATCTGGAGGACGGCGGCGAGGTATCCACCGAAGACCTGCTGGCCGCGCAGATGGCCGCGCGAGCCGGCGCGGCCGGCATCACCTACCTGGCCTTCACCGCAACGCCCAAGGCCAAGACGTTGGAGCTTTTCGGACGCCGGCCCGACCCGAACCAGCCCGCCGGTCCCGGCAACCTGCCTGCGGCCTTTCACGTCTACAGCATGCGCCAGGCCATCGAGGAAGGCTTCATCCTCGACGTGCTAAAGAACTACACGCCCTACAAGCTGGCATTCAGGCTGGCCAACGAGGGCAAGGAATACGACGAGAAGGCGGTCGAGCGCAGCGAGGCACTGAAGGGCATCATGCGCTGGGTGCGGCTGCACCCGTACAACATCGCGCAGAAGGTGCAGATCGTCGTCGAGCACTTCCGCGAGAACGTCGCGCCGCTGCTCGACGGCCAGGCTAAGGCCATGGTCGTGGTCGGCAGCCGCGTGGAAGCGGTGCGCTGGCAGCTCGCGATCGACAAGTACATCAAGTCGCGGGGCTACCACATCGGCACGATGGTGGCCTTCTCGGGCGAGGTCAACGACCCCGAGTCCGGCCCCGAGCCCTTCACCGAGAACAGCAAGACGCTGAACCCCAACCTGAGAGGTCGGAACATGCGCGAAGCGTTTGCCACCGACGAGTACCAGATCCTGCTCGTGGCCAACAAGTTCCAGACCGGCTTCGACCAGCCGCTGCTCTGCGGCATGTACGTCGACAAGCGGCTGGCCGGCGTCCAGGCAGTTCAGACGTTGTCGCGGCTGAATCGCGCGCACCCCGGCAAGGACACCACCTACATTCTCGACTTCGTCAATGAGGCCGACGACATCCTCGAAGCCTTCAAACCGTACTACGAGACCGCCGAACTTTCCGGCGTGACCGATCCGAACCTGGTGCTGGACCTGCGAGCCAAGCTCGATGCCAGCGGCCATTACGACGATTACGAGGTCGAGCGCGTCGTCGCCGTGGAGTTGAACCCGAAGGCGAGTCAATCCGAGTTGTCGGCCGCGATCGAGCCGGTGGCCGATCGTCTACTCAAACGCTACAAGGCCGCCGCCGAGCAGCTACGAATCGCGCAAGCGAAATCCGATGTGAAAGCGGAGCAGGAAGCCCAGAACGAGATCAATGCCCTGATCCTCTTCAAGCGCAACCTGGGCGCTTTCCTGCGCGTGTACGCCTTCCTGTCGCAGATCTTCGACTACGGCAACACGGCGATCGAAAGCCGGGCAATCTTTTACAAGCGGCTGCTGCCGTTGCTGGAGTTCGGCCGGGAGCGCGAAGGCGTGGACCTGTCCAAGGTCGTGCTCACGCATCATCGGCTGAAGGATCTCGGGCTGCGGGATCTTCCGCTCACCGCTCGAGACTCGGCCACGCTGACGCCGATGACCGAGCCGGGTGCCGGCGAGGTGCGCGAGAAGGAGAAGGCGCTGCTCGCCGAGATCATCGAGAGAGTCAACGAGCTCTTCGAGGGCGACACGACCGACGGCGACCGGCTTGTCTACGTGAACAACGTGATCAAGGGCAAGCTGCTCGAATCCGACGTACTCGTGCAGCAGGCGATGAACAACTCGAAGGAAAGGTTCGCCGACTCGCCCAACCTGACCGACGAGCTAATGAACGCGCTCATCGACGCGTTTGCAGCCCACGAAGCGATGAGCAAGCAAGCGCTGAACTCGGACAAGGTGCGGGCGGGACTGAAGGACATCCTGCTCGGGCCGGCACAACTGTACGAGGCGTTGCGAGCGCGCGGAGAAACTAAGCAGGAAGGCGGAGCACTAACTAGTCCCCGTGTTGGTCCTGTAGGTCACTAATCAGGAAATGGGGGAAACGAGAAAGCGCTTCAGAACCGCTTTCACTTGCCTCGGAAGCAGTTTTGACGTTCTCTCCGCGTGGAGCGCGAGCGCGCCCAAAATCTGTGCATATGTACCGCCGGTAGATACTGCATGTACCAACAGATCCTGCTGCGCAATTCCCGTGGCATCAAACAAGAACTCCAACTCCAACTTTTCACCCGTCCTCGCCGTTGCCCGCCATAGAAAGCGAGGCAAGTCAGCAAGTAACGAGGATTTGATATCAATCTCGCTGTTTGCGTAGTCGTCCCTTACTGAACGCTTGTACTCATTCGCGGTTGTGAGAAAAATGTCCCATTCGACGCGAGGTTGATCGGGAAACAACTGACGTCGCACCTCTTCCAGCACTGCGTCGAGCCTCAACATTTCGTCATGTATCAAGGCAAAAGGAATTCGGATCTTGTGGTAGAGCGGAAGTAGAACGAAACTGGGAATCGCGTGTATCACGCCCGCCCACGAAGTCCGGAGCGTTTGAATCGACTTACCGCTTCCGGAGGAGTCATCGGAAGACGAATGAACCGACATTTCTTCCCAGATCATCCGCGCAAACGGTCCAACTTGATCGTCGTGCCCGTAAATCTTATCGATGCGATTTCCTCGCAATAAGAATCCCGTGGGACTAAGTGCAGGTGCAACGGGATCTCCGAGCGAAAAACCGGTTAAGGCTATCGCGTGAGCCCCCCTATCGCTTGGTTGGTCAGACCCCAAATCGCATACCAAGCGCGCGGTCAAGAGGGACGGTATTCTTCCGCGAAGATACGCATACGTAATGCTGTTCAAGCCATAGCGTGAGTTTGCACCTATCACGACAGGCTCAAGTCCGACATGGCGGACCGCATGGGCCATCTGCGTACATGTCAGGCCCGCATTCGGAAATGCGCGAGCACTCGCGGCTAGGAGATCTTCGGGGACGTGACTGCCCGCCCAGTTCGTGATTTCAACAGGGGAGGGAATCGAGTGCTGGAAAAGCTTTCCCGTGCCCTGAAAGCACGACCAGAGTGCGCTTGTCGCGCAGGCGGCGACGACCGTATCCTGTTCTTGGTACGCTAAACTGTTGACCTCTAGCGACAAACCGAAAAGACCGACGGGATAGGTCCGGAGGCTTGGAAACTGTCGACGTCCACCGTCCGCTGGATACGTTGTCAGGCAGGTGCGTCCGACAATGGTTTGTGGCAGAGGCTTTACTACGACGAACCCTAGATATGCCTCCCGGAGGCACTGCTCGCCGATCCCCTCGGTCGGATTTTCCAGGGTCTCTTCGAACTGGACCGAGTCAAAGGCAACGCTGAAAAAATGAAGGCGCTGCGTGCGCCGCGAGTAGTCTTGGAAGCAGCGATCGTAATACGCTGCGTGGTCTTCCAAGTAATCGCGATCGACGTAATTGTGCTCCGCGACGATAGTCGAAGCACCTAGTGCCGCAAAGTACTCTTCGAAATAGACACGGTGCCTCTTGTCGAGCACCAATTCCTTTGTTGCGAGCTGAGACCCATCGACGAAGAGTCTAACTAAATTGTCAATCCCGTAGGGAAGGACCTCAAATTGATCCATTTCCTATACGGTGATCGGCCGGTTCAACTCCTCACGGCGCACCTCGCGCTCTCGGTTTAACACCGCGATGGATCGGTGAGCAACATCGGCCGCGGAGCTGATTAAGCTATCAACGTCACTCGATTGGGACCACTCAACAAGTTGCTCCGACAAAGAGCTGTAGAGAGGCGTTTTGTTAGTACTTGAGCGAGCTGCACGATCCATCGCCACTCCTTGGCAAACCCTTCATTGTAGTGAACCCAAGAACGTTCGTCAACTCAGGAGCGTTCTCTTGACAACTGCAGCGACTGTAAGTCGCCCCGAAGAAAACAGCAAGTAGCGAAGGCGGCCTGCACCGGGGAAGGCTTTGTTCGCGGCCGTAAAGCCACAAAGTGCCTATAATTTAGGCATGCTCGCATTGACGCCAAAACAACAGCTTTTTGTAGCTGAGTATGTAATTGACCACAACGGCGCGGCCGCCGCGGTGCGCGCCGGATACTCTGCGCGCTCGGGCAAGCAGATCGCCAACGAGCTACTGACCAAACCTGACCTCCGGGCGGCTGTAGCGGCCCAAGAGGCGCTCGTGGCAGCCGAGGTGGGCATGACCCGCCAGCGGGTCGTGCGAGAGCTTCTGGAGGCTGTAGAACTCGCCCGTAAGCAGGCGAACCCGGCCGGCATGATCGCTGGCTGGCGAGAGATCGCGCGGATCTGCGGGCTGTACGCGCCCGAGCGGCTGACGGTCGGCGTCGAAGCAGTCGGGACGGAGAATGACTTCGTCCGCATGTCGGACACGGAGTTGCTGGCGATCGTGGCGGACACTGGCACCGACTAGTGTGACCTCGAATACAAAGTCTGCCGAGGTGCGGGTCGTGCGCAGTGGCCCTTTACACAACGACTGAGCAGCCGCCGAGAGTTGACCACGACTAGCTCTCACGCGGCTTGGATGTCACCTAGGCGCGAGCCGTACACGAGCTGATCGCCGACTACGCGGATCGCGTCGCTCGTCTTGAGCCTGTCGATGACAGCCTGAACCTTATCTGGCGCAGACTCGGGGCCGATCCTGGACTGGATATGACGCTCCAGTGCCTGGAGGTTACGAGGCCGGTTAGGCGCAGCCAAGTCGGCTCGTACATCACGATAGATCGAGATCACTGGCTTCGCCGCCCTGTGCTTCTTTTTCGGCGCGAGCGCGGGCACCGGCTTGGTAGCAGGTGCCTTTTTCGCCTGCACGTCCTTGCGAACAGCGACCTTCTTCGGTGTCCCCGTTTTCTTCGCCCGAGACTTCGGAGTCGCGTTCGCTGCGGGCGCACTCTGCGTCATGTTCGAGTCCGACACGATCGACGCCGACTCCAAGGCCGCGACCCGCCTCAGGGAGAATCCGAGCAACCTTGCGTGCTTGATCACCGGGTCGTATCCGTGGTCCTTCGACAGCAGGACGTACTTGGATGTGGCGTTACGCGACGCCAGGTAGCCCAGGTAGAAGACGAGATGGAAATCCAGTGAGTTGGGGCCGGGGCGCGAGATTGGCACCAGTGTCACGCGATCACCGAGAGCTGCAAACGCGGCTAGAAGTTTCTGCTGCTGTGGGCTGTAAAAAATCCACGCCGCGCCGTCGACGCCTATCCATAGGTCGACTGCTTGTGCAGTGGGCTGCACGTTCTCTAGGTCGATGAGCAGGTGCACTTCAGTCGCCAAGCCTCGAACGGGCGCGTCAAGTCACGCTTTCGTCGACAAGCACCGGCACCAAGTCCTCGGGGTACCACATCTTCCCGATCCGTGAAGCGGCTTGCGGCGCAAGAAGGCGACCGTCATCGAGTCTGCGCAAGAGCCGCTCAGGCAAGACTCTGCCCGCCACGCGAATCCGGAGCGACTCCGCGATCTGGACTACTCGGCACATGCTGATGAGACAGTGACCGTGTTCCAGTGGCCAATTCTCGGACAGCAGCCAGTACCGGTTCAACTCCTTGTCGTCGAAAGAAGGCGTCGCCTCCGAGTAGAGGAGACACAAGACACCGGCGCGCGCGAAGTCGTCTGGCGCTAGCGCGCTGGAACTCCAAACCATCACCGTTCTGGTATCGACGGACGGCGCTACTGCCTTGCGCCGCCGAAACCAATCGGCGTAGCGCTCTTCGTCCTTGTACCCGTCGACACGCAGGTGCGGGCCACGGCTCACACCGTCCAGCCACCCGCGGTCAAGGGCCAAGAACTCAGCTGCCCAGTCCAACAACGAAGGCGTTATTGCTTCTCTGAGCTTGTCGGGCGTAGAGAACAACGATGGCGGGATTTGCAGTTCAACAGGCAGTACGCGAGCGATCTGTTGTCGTGCAATGCCGTACGCCTCGAAGACAGCGATCAGTCGCTTGGCTTGCCCGCGGACGGGATCTCGTCTGTCCTGAACGAGGTCAATGCCGCGTTCCAACAGTCCGATCCACTTGGGCGCATCCAGCATGAGCCTCTCAACTCAACGTGCTTGTCCGAGGCCGTCCGCGCTGCGTACTACGCATGCGAAGCGACCGCGCCATCCGGATCTGTGTCATCCATGCAGATGCGGCGGCTCTTGATCGGCTTCTGGTGAACATCTGGCATGCGTTCCGGC
The DNA here is from genome assembly GCA_023389055.1 of Pseudomonadota bacterium. Classification (GTDB taxonomy): domain Bacteria; phylum Pseudomonadota; class Gammaproteobacteria; order Burkholderiales; family Burkholderiaceae_E; genus Zeimonas. Next base: position 74,097 of record JAEWFA010000037.1, read on the forward strand.
TGGCATTCGAGCGACGGTCATTCTCGCCAAGACGCGCGCGAGCGCATCACTCGAGCCGGACAAGTGGAAGTTGTCGGCCGACGAGCAACGAACTGTGACAAGACAAAAGAGCCAGGCGATCACACCACAAGAGCGCAGCCGGTAGCACTAAAGATAATGTGGGGGGCCTGCGATGTAGACTCAGCGAGTTCGTTTCACGGTAACAGCAGCTTCCGCTTCGCTAATCGATTGGGCGCGTCGATGTTCCGCCTGCTCTTCGGTATCCGAGAACAACATGACCGTTCCGACCTACGACAAGTTCATCGAGCCCATCTTGCGATTCCTGGCTACTAAGCCGGAGGGCGCTCCTGCTCGGGAAGCACATGAGGCTGCAGCCCAAGCACTCGGCATCTCAGACGCAGACCGACAAGCACTTGTGCCGAGCGGCGGACAACCGGTGTACAAGAACCGGGCTGGATGGGCGCACGACCGCCTAAAGCGAGCGGGACTATCCAGCAGCCCCAGGCGGGGCATCTGGCGTCTGACGAGCGAAGGAATCGCGTTCGCCGCCAATCATGCGCAGCCCCTCTCGGTTGAAGCAGTGGAGCAGCTGGCGACTGAATTTATGGATGTCCGCCTCCGACCTTCGACATCCGACCTTGTCAACGCTCCCGCTGGATACCCTCCGTCACCTGACTTGGCCGTGTCGAGCCCGGACGACCGTCTGGGTGAGGCCCTGTCGGAGTTGCGTCGATCGGTGGCAGCCGAGCTGCTGGAGTCGCTCGCCTCCGTCTCGCCCACCTTCTTCGAAACGATTGTGCTGGATCTACTGCACCGCATGGGCTACGGCGCGAATCGAGCCGATCTGCAGCGCGTGGGCGGCTCCGGCGATGGCGGGATCGACGGCGTGATATCGCTCGACAAGCTAGGACTCGAAAAGGTGTACGTCCAGGCGAAACGCTGGCAGGGCGTTGTTGGGCGGCCCGAAGTTCAAGGGTTCTACGGCGCGCTTGCGGGACAAAGGGCCAACAAGGGGGTCTTCATCACAACGTCCGCCTACACCACGCAGGCAGTCGAGTTCGCGAAGTCGGTCGAGCGCGTTGTCCTGATTGACGGAGCCCGTCTCGCTCAGCTCATGATCGATCATGAGGTCGGCGTCCAGACGCGAACGGTAAAGATTCCGAAGATCGACAGCGACTACTTCGACGAAGAGTCAACCTAACGAACTCGTTGGTTTGTGCACCGCTTTCAATCGCGTTCTTCTCGCCATGGAGTCGACGCTGGTGGCAACAACCCTGCGGACCATGTGCTTGATGTGTGGGTTTTTTCAACCAATCCGCTCTGATGCCTGAATCGATCTCCTCGACTCTCGCAGTTGCCAAGCAGGCGTTCGAGGAGCTGACACAACTAGTGTCGCTCGACGAACTCGACCAACAAGAGTTCGGGGACGGAGCGAAGCGCAGCAGAGTCGAACAGCTGCTGAAGACATTGCACGAAGCGGTCCATTCAACTCGGCGTGCCTTGGGCGGCCCCGGCCCTGCTTCCGCTGATCCCCCGGTGCTTACGCTGCCTGTCTCGCATCGGCGTTTCTACAGAGACGTGCTTCTGCCGCAAGGCAAGGCCCTGCAACGAGCGTACCTCGAGATCTCCGGCCTCGGCCTGTTGGTTCCTTTCGTCGAAGACTCCGACGAAGAGGAGAAGCCGCATCAGGTGCGCGAAGCACTCTCGGCCGCATTGGAACGCTGGAGCGTGATGCTCGACGACGACGAACGCTTTGCGTTGTACGAGCGAGGCATCGATCTAGAAGGGGCCGAGCGTCTCGTCGACCTGCCACTGTTCCAGCCCGATGATTGGCTAAGAAACGTCGCATTACTGCAACCGGTTCTCGTAGCCGGGTCGCCACAAGCACTACGCAACCATGTGCGCGTTCGGCTTACCGAAATCTATCGGGCTTTTGCCTATGGTCTTTGGATGGCTGCGATCGCCCTTTCTCGATCCCTTGTGGAGTTTTCCCTCGTCAACCACGCATCCCGCATTGGGATCGAGCTTACGTATTCAGGCCGTGATGGTCGGGCGCGCGACAAGTCGCTCGCACAGTTGGGAGAAGAGTTCGCAGCCAAGATGCCACGGCTTACGGCTGCCATCGACGCGGTGCGTGAGACAGGCAACCGAATTCTTCACCCGAAGAAGCGCGACGTGATTGCGTATCCGAAGGTCATGCGCGCGGAAGCACTCGACTGCATCCGTGCCGCTCAAACCATCGTCGAGACGCTGCAATCCGACGCGGGGCAAGGCAGCGACTAACTAAAGCGCGCGCTAGCGCGATCTTGTTCGTCGCCGCTCGTCCCTTCGAAGCGCGCCGCATCCTTCATCGACCGAGATCTTGAACCTGCTCTCGTTGAAGAAAGCGCCTTGTCCGAACCAGACAGCGCGCCGTTTGCGGTCGAAGTTCGCCCGGCGTTGGTGAGTAGATCGAGCAGCTCTCGTGCGGCGTGCTCGTTGATCTCATCATGCGTCATGACGCGACTTTGCACGACGCAAGACTCCTGCTGTAGTCGCCCAATGACCTAAGCCGAAAGGACGATATGCGTTGGCTCTGGAGCCCGAAGCCGGCACCGTTGCCACTCGGTCCTGCGCTGCCTATCGATAGGTCATCCACCGACTTCGAGTAAGAGGAGAATCGCGTGCCTGAGGATGAACGACGACCCGTCGATTGGAACACGCTGTACGAGGAGGTTTGGGCGCAGCCCGTGAAGATCGTGGCCGAGCGCTACGGTCTTTCCGACGTTGGACTTGCCAAGCTCTGTAGGAGACTGGAGATCCCAGTACCCAGCCGCGGCTACTGGGCGAAGGTGAAGGCGGGACGAATCATGCGGAAGGTTCCCCTCAAGCCGCTCAGTAAATCATCGGTGCCGTCGCGAGGACCCACACCGCTGTCGCCCGAGCAGATTGATAAGCGCACCGCCGTCAAGCGATCCGTCGCGAAAGTCACCGAATCCCGACCGGAGCGTGAAGTTCCAGCGGACCTCCTCTCGCCACATCCGCTCGTGCATGAAGCTGAGAAGCGGCTCAAACAGCGCGAAGGATGGGACAGCGAGACAGGACTGCGGAGCGCTCCGAAAGAAGTGCTGCATCTAGACGTAACGCGTGGCAGTCTCGACCGAGCGCTGCGACTCGTCGATACGCTGCTGAAGACGTTGGAGGTAGCCGGCATAGCGGTTCACATTGATCGCGACAAGGCAAGGACGGTACTGGGCTCAAACGGAACACAGGTTGACCTAACGATCACGGAAAAGGTGAGCCGAACGGAACATATCCCGACGCCCTCCGAGAAGCGTGCGCGCGATCGGTACCACAGCTCATTTCGTAACGGGATACGCGCCGAATACCCGCACATTCAGCGGTTCGACTACCAGGCCACGGGGCGGTTAACGATTTCCGTGCACGGGTGGCCGACTCGAAACTGGAATGACACCGCACACACCAGCCTCGACGACAGGATGAACGAAGTAGTCAGCGGCGTCGTTGCCTTGATCGAGGAGGTTCGCGCCCGTGAGGCAGAGATGGCCCGCAAGGCCGAGGAACGCCGACTTGCGCAAGTTCGCTACGAGCAGGAAATGCGGCGGCGTCAGGACGAACGCGACCGACTCGGCACTCTGCGGCGAGAGGCAGCGCGCTTTCGCCGTGCCAGTGAACTGCGCGACTACATTGCCGCCGTTGAGGAGGCAGCGCGTCGTGCAGGCGAGATGTTGCCTGAGCGGCTGGAATGGATCACATGGGCGCGGGCCAAGGCCGACTGGGTCGATCCACTCAACCACATTAGCGATCTCATCCTAGATGCGCCCGAGCCCAAGCGTCCGAGTCTTTGGTAGCGACTGCGTCCGGACGGCTGATGGTGATCATCACAGTCCGCACGGGCGAGAGAGCAAAAACCGCACTTCGTGAAGCACTCTACGGTCTTGCCGTGATCGCACATCTCGGTCACCCGCGCTAGCCCCTGCGAGACTTCAGCTCGACCATTGCACTATCTGTAGGCCGCCGCTCATGCGGCGGCGGCCTGCCCCTATACACGCGTCTGCCGCAAGTAAGCGGTTGATTCGTATGTCGTTTTACGCGGCATTACATCCGCGGCTCGCCGCGGCTAAGCTTTTGATTTTATGGCGCTTTTACGCGGCGTGCGGCGCTGCCGCGCGGTGCCGCGCCCGCTCGTGTTCGGCTTAGCCGGTGCAAGTTTTTGTGCCCATTCGACACCCAGTGGGGTTAAAACCAGCGGCTTCCTGGGCGTTATATCGATAAAGCCCATGTCGATGGCTTGCTCGATTACCGCGCGAACGCCCTTTTGCGATACATCGAGTGCCTTGCCCGGACCGCAGTGATGGTCCTCGATCTGGCGCGCCGTGACAGGCCCCTGGCTGACCAAGACGATCAGCTTCCCGACGTGCTTGTCGTACGGCGAACCCTCGCTCGCCTGCTCCCCCGACACTTCCAGATAGCCACCGTCGAGCCTTCGCAGCAGTGTGGGTGCGTGCGGGGCCGTGTAGTTCGTCTTTACGAGCTTGACCTCGACGTAGAGGTGACGTACGTCCTCGGGGATGAAGCCGTAGCCCTTCGTCCCCTTGGTCAAGGTCATCATATTGATCTGCCATCGAACGCCATCGGTGAAAGCCGATGCCCCGCGCGATGCGCTCTGGTTCGACTCGTGCGAGGTCATCGACCCCTTGTTCGCGTGGTGTGCGATAAGTACCGTAGCGCCGGTCTCCTTCTTCAACCACTCGACGGCTTCGACGAAGCGCGTGGCGTCCTCGTTTTTGTTCTCCTCGCCGCCGCGGAAGCGCGACGCGGGATCGAGGATGATGAGCTTGAGATTCTCCGCCTGAGCTGCCGTCAGCCCGAGGCGCGTCAACGTCGGTGTGCGCTCCACCTCGCCATTGCCGCCCTTGCGTGTAAGCAGAATGTCCTCGCCGACCACCGAGCGGATCAGCAGGTTCTGCAAGAGCTTCTTCGTGAACGCCGGCTTCTGACCGTGATAGTGCATATCGTGTATGCGATGCACACGGCGGTGAATCTCATCGCGCTCGTCTTCGGCACAAAGCATCAGTACGGTGCCCGTCTCGGCGACTTCCCAACAGGCAGCCAATGGCGCGCCCGAAGCAACGGAATACGCGAGCTGCATCAGGAACTGCGACTTGCTGCTGCCCCCAGGCGCAACCACCGCACCGACGATGCCCTGAGGCAGAAATTGCTTCAACAACCATTTTCTTGCGGGCGGCTCGATGGCGAGGAAGTCGTCGACCGAAGCAGACGCGAGATCGAATAACGGAAGCAGCGGTTCGGCAGCCTCATCGCTCGGGTCCGCTCCATAGCGGTCTGGATGGTTCGCGCGATCGCGTTGTGCAATCGACTTGCAGGTATCGACGACCTTCTTGTCGGGCAAGGGCGGACGGTTCGTGGCGTTCCATGCCTGGCAGATGCTGAGGACGACTTCCAACGAAACGCGCCGTCCGATCAAATACCCGCAGAGCTTCAGCAGGTGATCCGTGCGCTGCCCATCGACGCAGGGATGCATCAGGTCCGAGAAACCGCCTGAGACCGTCGCAGTCGTTGCGGTCTGCTGGGAACTGGACGCTGCGACCTTGCCCTCGATGCCAAGCTTCTTGGCGATCTCCGGCCAGGTGTCGGCGGTCGGCATGCAGACCGTGCTCACTTGAACACCTTATCGCCCAGCTTGACAAAGCGACTCAGGAACGGGACGCCGTACTTCTGATGCCAGAACCCCGGCACGCGCATGATCCGGGGCAGATCAGCCACCCGATGGTCGCCGTTGAAGTGCTCCGCCAAAGCCAACTGGCGCTCTGTAAATTTTTCCAATGGAGCATCCGCAGTCAGCCAATAGCCGTGGTACTTCCCTTCGCTCGTCTCGATGATGATGTCCGGCGGGTGCGGCGCATCCATGAATTCGTGCAATGGGCTTCCGTCCTTGTCGACGAAGTACGAGCGCACGCGGGTCACGCTTTTCGCGGTATTTCCCGTGCTCGCGTTGATCATCACGTAGATGCCCGCCTTCTGTTGATTGAAGCCGGTCAGCGCTTTCGCATGTTGCGCGAGAGAACCCGGCAGCACGCGCGGAGCGATCGGGCTCTCCGCGCCCTTCTCCGGCAAGACACGGAAGCGGAACACCGCTTCCGGATCGGGATCGAGCGCGGTAAGGAACGTCTGCGCGTCGCCTAGGTTTGGCGTCAAGATCTTGGGCACCGCGCGAGCCGACTTGATATCGGCTCCGCGGCTTGTGAGGGACGTTGTCGTTGCGCGATTCCCCATCACTGTGCCCTCTCATCGCGTGTGATGAGCCCGAGCTTTTCGGCCTCCACGTCGAGGTTCATCTCGATCATCTTCAGCTGGAGGTCCGACATGCGGTGCTTGGCGTTGGGTGCGCACGTACGGCACAAGCGGTAGATGATCGCTGCGTGAGTGCCGTAGCGAAGCATCGCGAGGAGACGCGAGCGACCCACCGTCTGGTTGCACAGCGCGCAGTTCTCGAGCTTCGAGTAAGCGTAGGTTTTCGTCGTCGTGCCGGGCGGAGTGCTCATCGCGTCACTCCTCCTTGCACGACTTTGCGCTGGAGCGGCCCAGCAGCGGATCGCGCGCCGAGTCGCTCGCGAGCAGGCGTTTGATCTCGTCGACGGGCCAGGCGAGGCGACCGTTGACGCGGCGGGGGCGCAACGGCCCGTTATCGCGGCACGCCCAAATGCGCAGCGTCTGTTCTGCACGGTTGAGGTGCGCTGCCGCCTCGGCGGTCGGTAGCGCAGTACGCGCCTCCCGCTCGAGCGGAATCAGGCTACAGATATTCGGGACCATTTCGACTCCTACAAGTCTGTGGAGCCGCAATCAGATTCCCGGTTCTATGGTCCCCCGCAACCATCTACCGTCTTCCACTTTAGGGGAAGACGGTACGCACCCCGCCTAGCTTCCGTCGACGATCATTTGGTCGCGACGTAAACGCGTCCAAGTTTTGTCGAACACCGTAGAACGGCTCTTGAACAGCGGATGATCCTTCAGCGCCTTACACACTTCTGCCTTTACGCCGGCCCGACCCTTTTGGGGACGAGGTAGTGTCAGTGGATCATGCCCCTGCTTTCTAATTTCTTCGAGAACTGCCTGCTCTTGAGCAACATGCCGCTGCACGGGGGTAACTCCGACCGGCGCTTGTACGCGCGCGCAGGCGCTTGCATAACCAGTGAGGCGACTGGCCAGTTCTTCGAAGCCATGCGCGACTAACCAAGGCAGCAGACTCGCCGCCGAAACCCGAAGCTCCTCGTCGATGTCTGGCTTGTCGCACACATTGCTGAGATCGCCGACTCGAATCGCGTCGGCAAGCATGCGCACCTCGTCCGAGATGTCGGGCTCGATACCGAAAGAGGACGTCGGATTCTCGCGGTCGCGCACGGTGATATCGGAGCGCAGTCGCGGCTCGAAGTCACGCATCAAGAAGGCGATCTCCCACACCTTTAACGCCGGCTGCATCCGCCAGTAGTCAAACACGGGCTTTAACCGCTCTATCACGTGTAGACCTCAGTTTTCAGACAGTGCACCTGCCGCGCTCGGTGCGGGCGCATTCGGCGCTAGTGAAAGCTCGCCCTGCTCCAACATCCAAGCCTCGATCCGCTCGTGCCACCGGCGAAGCAGATCCAGCGGTCGAACGCGATAGTGCTTCTCGGCAATTGCACTGGGCTTGTGACCCTGGATCTGGGCCACGATTCCGACGGGCGCTTCGACCCACTCGGCGAGCGTGCCGAACGACCGACGCAGCCCGTGCATCGTAATGTGCGGCAGCCCCGCCGCGGCGAGCGCTCGATTGTGCGCAATGCGCGGCTCCTGGAGATAGCCTTTTTCCGCACGGCTGCTGGAGAAGACCCACGGCGACGGCTGCCAATTCGTTCGGAACTCGTCGACCTGTTGCGGGTCGCGCCGCAGGCGACGCGGCACGACCGGCGGACGCTCGTTCGCCGTCTTGAGTTCGAGCAGCAACGAGGCGACGTAGGGCGTCAGCGGAATGACGCGCTCGCCTTCGACCTTGTCTTTCAGACGCATCGACATCCATCGAAGGTCCACGTCGGCCCAGCGCAATTCGGCCAGCTCCTCGCGCCGTGCACCGACCAGCAGCAGGATCTGCAGATACGCCGCCGGTACCGATTCCAGCTTGCGAACCTCGGCGAACCAGTCCCGTAACTGCTCACGCTGCAGCGCGTCGGTCTTGCGTGCAGGCTTTCCCAGCTTTTCCCTCACCGATCTGGATTTGCAGGCGTCGGCGACGACAATGTGGCGGTATTCATCGTGCTCGGCGCACCAGTTCAGGAACACGACCATCAATCGAAAGCCGAGCGCGGCGCGCGCCGGGCGCGTCCGGGTTTCGCGCACGAGCCACTGCTCGACCGCCTTCGCGTCGATCTGGGCCAACGGCCGGGTGAGAAGGCTTCGCAAAGGCCCGGGCTGCGTCGTCTCGCCCGGCATGCGCTTGCGCGGCTCGCCGCCGGCCTTTGCCATCCGAAGATGATCGAGATAGTTGCGCTCGCCCCAATGCGCGCGGCGCGCTTCGACGTACACGCCCCAAGCGTCGAGCCCGCTGACCTCACCCCGCAGTCGCTCGACCTTCGCTGCCTGGCGAATCTCGGCCTGCTGGGTCTTGGTCTGCGCACGTTCGACGCGCGGATCGATACCGCGATCGAGAAGGGTTTGAAGACGACGCGCTTCGGTGCGCGCACTGGGAATGGTCCAGTTGGCCGGGTCCCCGATCGTCAGGCGCAGCGCCTTGCCTTGGTGGCGCGACTGGAACACGAACGAGCGCGCGTCGGCCGCCGTCACCCGCAGCGCCAGCCCCGGCACGGTGGCGTCCCACAGGAACGCCTGGGTCTTGTCCGCCGCGCAGCGAAACGCCGCGATCCGCCCGATAGTAAGATTCTCGCGTGCCATTAGCCGACCTCGCCATGAACGGACAAAAATCCGCAGGTTGCCATGTAAGCAGCCATGTAAGCAGATCTTCGGAAAACCGATCAACGAAGCCGAATTCTATCGCCTGACTGGAGAGCCGCGTGTGATCTCGATCTCAGAGGGGAGATCAACAAAATGCAACACTTCCCAATGCCTTCGAATTAGGCACGCGCACGGAATCATAATCCGCAGGTCCGGGGTTCGAGTCCCTGATGCGCCACCATCTTTCGAGAGGCCTTGCAAGTCGACGACTTGCGAGGCCTTTTCTTTACCCGAACTGTTGTGTCACTCGACTTGGAGCAGGGGATGAACTCCCGGTTGCGACGCCCCAGTTCCTCAGACTCCCAACTCGCGCCCGTGGATCGAGTAGCGGAAAGCGTCCGGGGACAACTCGTCGAAACGCCCGCTCCGATTCTCCCCCTGCGGATACATCAGGAATGGAAGCGGCAGCTTGCCGACGCTGCCCGGCAGCAGGACATCGTGCGCGGTATTGTAAGCGAGCCAGTTGCCCTCCCAAGCACCGAACAACCCCTCGTTCACCGGTGCGATCAACGGGTGCAAAGGATCGCGAATCCACTCCTTTGTTTCCTGCCGCATCACCTTCAGCACATCGGCCGGATCCATCGCGACCCAGCCGTAACGGCGTAGGAACACCTCCGCGCGACAGTGCTGCGCGCCGCTCAGTTTCGACGGATCCGCACCGAGTTCGCGGTAGCCAAACGCCGAACGCGCCAGCCGCAGGCCGTAAACGTCGCGCGCCGGAATCCCGACCGCCCGGCACAGGCCGACGAACACGGCGTTCAGGTCCGCGCACTTGCCGCCCAGGTTGCCGGTTTCGAGCATCGTGCGAACGTCGCCGGTGCCGCAGCCGCGCACCTTGGGCTCGCGATGCGCATGCGCGATCACCCAGCGGTAGATCGCACGCGTGCGTTCGAGGTCGTCAGTGAAGCCGCGCGTCGCGGCTAGTGCCGTCTGACGGACGATCCCGTCGGTGGGAATCCATTCCGTGGGCGCAAGGCAATCGCGCAGGACGATCGGATCTTCGCTCACACGTCCCGGGCGCTGCCAGTCGACAGACCGGTCGCGCGTCTGCAGTCGGCTGGTCAGGCGGATCGAGGGCTGCTGGACCGACGGCGGAAACTCAGCGTACAGCATGCGCACGGTGCGTGCCGGATCGGTAACCTGCCGGACCGTTGTCGCGTTGCCCGTCCACTCGTTTCCCAGCGAGCGCTGGTAGTCGACGTCCACGTCGGGCAAAGGCAGCCACAATCGCGTCGTTCCCTGAGGGTCGGCGACCGTCACCTCGGTCGTCACCTCGAAGGAGCGCCACGCGCCCACTCGGGGCTCGAAACGCCGCTCGCTTGCCGCGAACACGACAGGCAGCATCGATGCGGCAGCGGTGGCGCCCGCCCCCTGGATCATCGTGCGTCGAGAGCACCGAATGCTCATGCACCTTCCTCCTGCGCTGAAATCAAGTGCTCGTTCGTTGCATCAGCAACGACCCGAGCAGGTTACGGAACTTGGGCGCCAGCCAGTCGGCCTCCCCGACGATCGAGAAACGCGCGAGGCCGTCTCGCCCGACGAGGACGGTCGTCGGGAACACGCGGATTCCCCAGTCGCGCGCAGCAGCACCGTCGGCGTCCCGCAGAATCGGCAGCGACACCGGCATCTGCTCGAGAAAGCGGCGAATCGCCGCATCGGTTTCCCGATAATTGACGGCCATCACCACCACGCCCTCACGTTCTTCACGCTGCGCAAACAACTCGAGCGACGGTATCTCGGTACGGCACGGCTCGCACCAGCTAGCCCAGAAGTTGAGCAGGACCACGCGTCCTCGGGCGCCCGCAAGACGCCAGCGGCCGCCATCGAGCCGCGGGAGCTCGAGCGGTGGCGTCGCGCGCCCGGCACGCCAGGGCCGGCGCAGCGGGCTCGACGCGGGAACAGCCGCCTCTGCACGAACCCTGGCGCGGAACACAACTGACGCAAGCATTGTGGCCGCACCTACCGAGACGATGCGGCGCCGAGAGAGGCGGTGCAACGTGCAACTCCCAAGCAGTGCCAAGTCACTGCTTCGACCAGTGCAGAGCCGCCTGGATCCTGGAGGAAAAGCCAAGTTTCGCAAATATATGACGAACGTGGCTCTTCACAGTGTCGTGACTCATACCCAGCATCTTTGCGATCTCCTTGTTGTTCCTGCCAGACCCGATCTGCTCTAGAACCTCTCGCTCCCTACGGGTCAATGTTTCGGTCGTCTGCGGGGAGGAATGGCTGAGCGAAACGCGGTCCATACAGGACAACGATCCTGAGCTAACAACACTGTGGTCATGCGGACTAGCGGGTGCATCTCGAAGAACACTATTCGTTACGGCAAACGCCAATATCCGACTCACTGGCCGTAACAATTCGATGAGCTCGCTGCGCAAATGGCTTGATCGATCGAAGAACAAAGCGAAGACGCCCACATTCGACCCGGAGTGATCGAGCGAAAGCGCTACCGTCGCCTCGCAAAGTCGCTCGCCGGGGTTCGGCGCACTATTCCGGCTCGAGACCGATGCTGACTCCACGATGCGGGCGCACTTACGTCGAAGGGCCTCGCCACAGATTCCGCACGGACCGGCAATGGAGGATTCGAAAGCTAAGACGTCATTCGGGACGCCCCAGGCCGCTATCAATCGAGACTCGCCCGAAGCTCCTAGGCGCCTCCGCACAAGGCCGCCATGAGCACCTGTCAAGTGAATGACAGCGGGAAGCAATGCATCCAGCGCAGGAGATGAAGAATCGAGAATCTCATTCTGACTCGATACCATCGCCCTGCTCCTCACATTTTCGGTGCTCGTCGCGATGAAGCAGCTGCGCTGATGCGATGCGCGTCCGCAGGTCAAACCAAGTTCATTTCCGCACTGCTCATTCTCTGCACCGCCAGTGACTTACGTACGAACTTGCTGCGAGAGGCGGAATTGGAGGATGCGCGCCGCGCCTTCACCAGTTCCGAGAGGACGGCGGTGGCAATCTCAGCGGGCGTGTTGTTTCCCAGCTTTTCTCCTATCGGGCAGGAGATACCGTCGACAAACGTAGGCGGCACCCCGCTGTGGAGGAGATGTCGGCGCATGATGCTCGCCTTCGAAGCACTTCCGATCACTCCCAGGAAAGGAATCGGTCCTCCGAATTGAGCGAGCGCCTCGAGAATCGGAGCGTCGGTTGACTGCCCCATCGTCATCACGACGACCGCCGCGCCGTGCGAAACCGAATCTACGCCGTCGACAAAAGAAGACACGTGACGGATCTCGAGCCTGTCGCTCTTGGGAAGCTGCGCAAGCCATTCGATCCGGGTGTCAACGCACACGGTGGTGCAGTCGAGTTCGACCAGGAAACGGCAGAGTTTTTGCGATACGTGCCCGGCGCCGAAGACAACGACATTCCAACGATCCTGTGGGCGGTGCAGTTCGTAATAGAGAGCGACTTCACCGGCACAGGTCATGCCGACGTCGCGGTGAAGATTCAACCGCTCGAAGAGTGTTCGCGCGCCCGCTTCTCGCGACAGCATCTCACGCGCCTGTTCTGCACAACGCAGTTCAACGCGGCCGCCGCCGATCGTGCCGAACAACAGCCCTTCACGCCCAAAAACGGCGCTGGCGCCGACCTCCTGCGGGATGCTGCCTCTCGCATCGACAATCGTGACTGTGCAGTACGGAGTTTCGGCGTTCTGCAGACGGCTCAACTCGGTAACGAAGCGTTTGTCGTACATGAGCGTCTCCGATTTTCGACTCTTCGCACGTCAACGATCAGTTTGACGGCCAAACTAATGTGCTTCAAGCTCTGCGTCAAGTCCCTTCTCTGCACGTGCGAGTCGGGGTGAGCCCATATCGAACGCACCGGCGATCCGGGAGAGCATGTCGAGAAGATGGGCACGCTCCCCAGGTCGAAGGACGGCGTCCATCGTTCGTTCCTGGGCGTCGACCCGCGCTCTCACCTTCCGTAGCAACCTTCGCCCGGCCTCAGTAAGCCACAGCGCGTAGTAGCGGTTGTCCAGCGGTGCGCGCACTCGGCGAACAAGACTCCGTTTCGCCAGGCTGCCGAGGCTCAGCGACAGGGTTGACTTGTCCACCTTGTACAGTGAGGTAAGTGATGTCTGACTTACGCCGGGATTCGTGTCTATCAGCGTCAGCAGACTGAATTCGCCGGGTGTAATTTTCAGGCTGTTCGTGATGTTCGAGAAATCCTTGAACAACGCCGTCTGTGCCTGCCGGATTTGGTAGCCGAGCAACTGCGGCAGCGGTCCAAACTCAGGGTCCCTGCCGCGAATGCCGTCCTTAAGGTCGTCCACCTCTTGCCATTCATTCATCGAGTCTTTCCGTCGTTAATGAGCGCGATGCTATCGCAGCGGTCGACCACGCTGCGACGGTGAGCGAGGCAACGGAGGCCCGCTTTGCCCAGCTATCCCGCGACGGAGAGAATCCACCGATCGCCAGACTGCAGATCGCTCACGAATCCTGGTTCACTCTGCTCTGCAATTGTGCCGAGCCGCGCTTTTCCGACACATTCCATTGAGGAACGCGGCCGGCGGGCGCTGACGCCGAGCAACTGAACAAGAAGTTCCTTGTCAGATGCCAGATCGACGCTCGCTCCACGGTAGGCGACCGCGCCCCGCTCGAGCACGACTGCGGCGTGGCTCATGGACAGCGCAATCACCGGACGCTGTTCAACGATGATATAGGGCAAGCCCTCCTGCCGGCTCATCGCGTCGATCGCAGCGGCCAGTTCCGCCACGATGATTGGCGCCAAGCCTTCCATCGGCTCATCGAGCAAAAGCAGTTTTGGATTCGTCATCAGCGCCCGACCGATTGCCAGCATCTGCTGCTCGCCGCCCGAGAGCTGATTGCCGTAGTTGCGTGCACGCTCCTGCAGCCGCGGAAACAAGGCGTAGACGCGGCGCGACGTCCAAGGCCCCGGCCTCGCCGCTACGGTGAGATTTTCCTCGACCGTCAACGACGGAAAGACTTCGCGCTCCTGCGGAACCCATCCGAGCCCGCGCATGACACGGTCGTACGGCGGCATGCGGGTGATGCGCACTCCATCGAATACGATGGAACCGCGCATGACGCGCGTGTTCCCCATGATCGTTTCGAGCAGAGTCGTCTTTCCGACGCCGTTTCGTCCCAGCATCGCAAGGCTCTGTCCCCTCGCAACGCTGAGCGACAGACTGTCGAGAACGACCGCGTCGCCGTAGCCCGCCCGCAACTCCTCAATCTCGAGCAGTTCAGACATCTGCGTCTCCCAGATAGACCTCTCGCACTCGTTGGTCCCTGGCGATCTCGTCGGGGGTACCTTCGGTCAAAAGCGCCCCCCCGACAAGAACGGAAATCCGACGCGCGAAACGAAACACCAGATCCATGTCGTGCTCGATAAACAGCACGCTGATGTGCCGCGGAAGGGCATCGATGACCTCGAACAACTCCTCCCGCTCTCCTTCGGGAACGCCAGCGGCGGGTTCGTCGAGGAGAAGGATGCGCGGGCGGGCCGCCAACGCAAGCGCTATCTCCATCAAGCGCTGCCTGCCGTAGGAGAGCTCGTGCACGGCAGTATCCGCAACCTCCTCCAGGCGCAGATCAGCCAGCAAGGCGTAAGACTCGTCTCGCAGGTCTGTGCAGCGCTCCAGCGAGCGCCACCAGACCCCGCCCCCAGCGTTCCGCTCCGCGAGAGCGAGCATCGTCGAGCGAAGCACGGTCAGATTGGGAAACAAGGTATTGATCTGGAAGGTCCGTGCGAGGCCGAAGCGCGCTCGACGATCGGTGGGCCACGACGTGACGTCACGATCGCCGATATGGATCGTTCCCGAGTACGGGCGCAGTACTCCCGTCAGCAGATTGATCAGCGTTGTCTTCCCAGCACCATTGGGGCCGACTAGGGCTTGCCGCGCCCCAGGCTCGAGATGCAGCGTGACCCCGCTTACCGGAAAGAATGACCCATACCGTAAGCTCACGCCGTCGGCTCGCAATGCCGACGAGCCATTCAGCTCGCCAGGGGGGCAACTCACGGGCGCGCCACCCGTACGAACCGAGAAAGCCAGCCCATGACCCCGCCGCGTCCCAACAGCACCACCGTGATGAGAAACATGCCGAGCCAGAACATCCAGTACTGGGGATCAACGTCGGAAAACCACTCGTGGATGCTCATGTAGACGAGCGCGCCGACAAGCCCCCCGTACAAGCGCCCGGTGCCGCCGAGCACGAGCACGATCAGCACTTCAGCCGAGCGCTCGAAACTCAACGTTCCGATTCCGACGAACTGCGAGGTCTGCGCGAGCAAAGCTCCCGCAATGCCCGCGACGCCGGCGGAAATCGTGTAAGCGCCCCGCAAACGGGAAGCGACTGGCGATCCAATGGACTGCATCCGTCTCGGACTGTCGTGGATGCCTTGCAGCGCAAGACCGAATGGCGATCGGAGAATGCGTCGCACGACCACGAACACCGCCAGGACGACGCATGCGCTATAGACGAATGCGGTGCGGCCGAACAGATCGAAGTGAAAGACGCCGAGCAACGGCCATACTTCAACGTCCTGCAGTCCGTCGGTGCCACCGGTGATGCTCGACAATTGGCTTGCGGCCTCGGCCAGTAGCACGGTGACGCCGATCGTGATCATCAGTCTCGTGAGGTCCGCTCCGCGCACGATCAGAAAGCTCAACAGCCAACCGACTGCCATGCAGACGAGGAAGGCGAAGAGCAACCCCGACAACGGCTCGCCCCAACCATATCTGGCGAGCAATCCAGCGGAATAGGCACCCGCACCGAAGAACGCCGCATGCCCGACAGTCAGAATGCCCGCGTAGCCAAGAGCGATGTCCAGCGAAACGGCAAATAAACCGACGATGAGGATCTGGCTCAAAAAGGAGAGCCTGTCGGGGAAGAAGAAGTAGCAACTGCCGAGCGCGAGCCAGAACACGACTTCGAAGGCCACGACTGCCTTGGGGGACACCGGGATCGACGTCACGGCAACAACCCCCGGCGTGCGACGAGTCCGTTCGGGCGCAACAAGAGCCCAACGATCATTACCAGGTAAACGAGAAACGCGCCGGCTTGCGGTATGAAGTACTTCCCGGCGACGTCGACCATTCCGATAAGCAGGGCAGCGATGAATGGGCCGACGATCGTGCCAGCGCCCCCCATGCCGACGACGATAAGGAACTCGACCATGTACTTGAGCGGAAAGAACGGATCGAGACCCAACATCCCGAGGCTCAGGGCGCCCCCCAATCCGGCGAGTCCGCATCCGAAGGAAAACGTCAGAAAGAACAATCGTCGAACGTGAATCCCCGTGCATTGGGCCACACGCCGATTATCGACCGCCGCGCGCACCCTGGCTCCGAGTCTGGTCCGGTTCAATGCCAACACGAGTCCCGAGATCACCAGCACACCGCAAACGATCAGGAACACGCGATAACGACCCACGGACACGCCCGCAGCACTGACGTTTCCCTGCAGATAGGACGGCGCAGTGAACGACTGCATGGTCGGGCCGAACAGATACGTTGCGGTGGCGATAGCTACGAAGACGATGCCGATCGACAACAGCACCTGATCGAGCGGGTGCGCGCCATATAGCCGCCGAAAGAGCGTGTACTCGAGCAACGCCCCTGCCACTGCTGCAGAAGCGAAGCCCAGCAGCAGGGCGATCGGAAAACTCAACATCGCGGTGCTCATCGCGATGCTTGCCACATAGCCGCCCAGCATGGCGAACACACCATGGGCCAGGTTCACGAAGTTCATCATGCCCATAGTGATTGACAAGCCGACGCCGATCAGGAACAGCAGCATCCCGTACGCCAGCCCATCGAACAGCACCGTCGCCATCGCTGCTCCTCCTTCAGAGCCGCAACCTAGTGAGCGACGTCCTTGCCCGGATCCTTCACAGCGGGCAGCGTCGCGAACTCGATGCTGTAAAGCTCTCCGTCGCGGCGCTCGACCTTGCGGATATAGATGTTCTGGACGATGTCCCGGACGTCCGCTTCGAAGGAAATCGGACCGCGAGGGCTCTCGAACTTCAGGCCCTTCATGACTTCGATCGCCTGGGCACCATCTATTCGCCCGTCGAGTTTCTTCACCGCCTGGTGAATCACGGCCATTCCGTCGTACCCGCCGACCGCCATGAAATTAGGTCGGATGCTCTTCCCGTAGAGTCGTTGATACCCGGCGACGAAAGCCCTGTTCTGGGGTGAATCGTGCGCAATCGAGTAGTGCGAAGCGGTGATCAATCCCACCGCAGCGTCGCCCATCGCGTTGACAAACATGTCGTCGACCGCATCGCCGGTACCAAGAGGCTTGATTCCCGCCTGTTCGAGGCCACGCTCTCGGTACGCCTTTACCAATGATGTTGCCAGCTCCCCGGACGGGAACCACATGAAGACGGCATCCGGTTTCGCGTCCTTTACACGTTCCATATAGGGACCGAACTCGGGGTTCTTGAGCGGCACACCGATTTCGCCTACGACCTCCCCGCCGGCGGAGGTGAACGTCTTGCGAAACTGGTTCTTTGCGTCGTTACCAGGCGCGTAGTCGGCATACAGCATGAAGACACGCTTGATGCCATTCTGTGCGGCCCACGTCGCAATACCCATCGCACCCTGTGCCAGCGTGAATGACGTTCGAATGATGTACGGTGACTTGAGCGGGATACTCGATGTCGCAGCGTTCATCACCACCATCGGCACCCTTGCCTCGGTGGCAATGGGAGCGACGGCCAATGCGTTGGGACTGAAGCCGAATCCCGCCAGAAACTCGACGTTCTCGCGCGTGATCAACTCGCGCGCCAGACGTTTTGCGACCTCGGGATTCGCGCCTCCTACGTCCTTCACGACCAGTTCAATCTTGCGGCCCGCGACGACGTCTCCGTGCTCGCTGAGATACTGCTTGATGCCGTTGGTCATCTGCAGACCGTACTCGGCTTGGGCGCCCGTCATCTCGGCGACGACGCCTATCCTCAACGGCTTCTGGGCATATGCGAACGCAGACGTGGCGATTGCCAACGCTGCAATGGCAATCCGTGCGTAACTCGTCTTCTTGAAGCTCATGACGTTACCCCTCCTGTAGTCGCCGTCTTCTCTCGCTCCGCCAACTGTCGCAACACGTAGCGCTGTACTTTTCCAGTAGCCGTGCGAGGCAGCGCATCGATGAATCGGATCTCCCTCGGACACTTGTAGATCGAAAGCGTCGACTGAAGCCGACGCCGGACCTGCGCCTCGAGTTCGCTCTTCGTTTCTCCGACAGCAACGCTTCCGTCCGGGACCAGATACAGCGCAATCCGTATCAGCCCGTCACCGTTCTCGACCCCAACAGCTGCCGCTTCGAGAACCCCCGGTACTTGCACCGCACACTCCTCGACCTCTCCGGGGCTCACCCATTGCCCGGAGATCTTCAACAGGTCATCACTTCTCCCGTGGTAGTGCCACCACCCGTCGGTATCTACGCTGAACGTGTCGCCGGTTCTGAACCAACCGTCGCGGAATGCCGCAGCAGTTCTCTCCGGTTGGCGCCAGTACCCTCGGCACAGCGACGGCATCCTCACCCACGCCGTGCCGGCCGCGTTTGCTGCGGTCACCGGTTGATTCAGTGAGTCGAGGAGCTTCACCTCGGCGTAGGACACGGGCTTCCCGGTCGCGCCGGGCTGGTGTTCCAGCGGCGTTCCGGAGATGAACATGAAGATCGTTTCGGTGGCGCCGATACCCTCGATGATCGGTACTCCGGTCGCATCCAGCCATCGCTCGTACAGGTTCACAGGAAGCGCTTCTCCCGCCGAGAGATAGGTGCGAACCGACCGGAAGCCGGGTCTATCGCAACCCCCCTCCCGAAGCAGGTTCCGAAAGAGCGTCGGCACGCTCAGCATGACGGTAGGCCGATACTTCTCGACGACGTCCGCGATTGCGCCTGCATCGGGCCATGCGTCGTAGAGAACGACTGTCGCTCCGGCTCGCAATCCGCCCAGGACCGTGTGCCCCAACGCAAAAGCGAAGAAGAGCTTCGAAGACGCGAAGACGCGCTCCCCCGGACCCAGGCCGAGAGCACGCATGTACCCGTCGCCCACGAGCACGTCACCGTGGCAATGAATTGCCGCCTTTGGGGCCCCCGTGGTGCCAGACGAATAGAGCCAGAACGCCATATCGTCCGCCGACATCGGGCGGCTTCGAGCCGATTCGGACGCAGAACTCACGAGGTCGACATATGAGACGGCACCTGACCTTGCTTCTCCGTACACGGCCACCAGCAGGGGAACCATCGATCGCCCTACCACCGCCGCCCGGAAGACAGGCAAGAACTCCTCATCGAGCACGATGGCTGCGGCGCTGCTGTCCTCGATCACGAAGGCGACATCACGCGCAGCCAGTCGCGTATTCAGCGGGACGGCAACGCAGCCCAGTCGCATGATCCCGATGAACGAAGCGACGAAGAGCGGACTGTCCTTCAGCAGCATCAATACACGGTCGCCCGTCTGAAGGTATGGGCGCAGAGCGTTGGACACCCGGTTTGCCAGCGACTCGAGCTCACCGAAAGACACCGCGGAACCTCGGTACAGGAGCGCGGCATCTCCTTGCCTGCCTGCCGCCAGCGCACCGCCAAGAATCAGATCAGCAGCGTTGATCTGGCTGACCGCATCGATCGAATCTTTGCGCATCGGCGTCGCTTCCATTCCTTGCCTCCTTTCACCGCAACCGTGCGCATCGCGCGATGCGTACATTCGGTTCCAGACGGCCGAGGACAACCCTGTGCGGTCGTCGGTCGCGACGCTCGCTCAGAGCCTCAAGAGCAGGCATCGCGGCCGCGAGCCGATCCGCGTCATCGCACTGGTTGATAAAGAGGATCCGCCTTGCATGGTCGGGAGCGTTTCGGGCGAGGCCATCGCGATGAACCACCATTTCAGCGAGCGAATCTGGAGTGACCGTTCCGCCGATCGGAATTCCCGTTCGTTGCGACCAGAACTCGGCACGAAACACCGTTGCGTCGTTTAAGGGCAGGTTCAAACCGCTCGCGCCAGCCACCATCACTACAACCTCAGTGGTGACCGGAAAAACCGGCTCATGATTACCGGGCGCCTTTAGCGGGCGACGTGCCGAACCGTCGGCTTCGACCAGGATCCGGGTAAAGCGGCTTGTCTGCACCAGAAGATCGATCTCCTGCGCGCTGTAGCCGATCGCTTTGCCCCGAGCCTCGTCGATATCCCTGTAGGCCACCACCGGCGGTCCTGGCTCGTCTGCCATCGCGGAGATCGCTTGAAAGTAGGCGCCTCTAACGCTGCGCCAGCGACCCACCTGCTCCCGGGACATCCTGGTTGTCGTGGAGACGAGCACGCGCTCACCCACCTTCACCAGTTCCTCGGCAAGCGCAAAGATCAGGGCGCTCTTTCCTCCGGCGCCGCAAAACGAGACGACGCGTGCCGAGCCGAGATCCAGGCTGTTGATCAGTGGGCTCATGCGAGTAACGGCCGATTGAATCGGCGCAGGACCGCCTCGAGTGCCGCGCCGCCCAAGGCCCTGGCCTTGTCGGAAATGACGAAGCAGTTGTCTCGCTGGCAGCGCGGATCCACATCGCCGAGCTTGAGTCCGGCACTCGCCACCACGCCGGATTGGATCAATCCTCGGAGGACGCCGCCGACGCGGGCGCGGACCGGGTGACCAGCGATCGTGCCAATCGTTTCCCCTTCCGCTACGAGATCGCCAATCGAGTGTGAACTGGTGAATTTCCCCTCGCGGTCCGCTCGAAGGACACGTTCTTCCGTGTAGCCCGCGATATCTCCGGGGGTTCCGGTGTTCGCCTCGGCGCATCCCTCTTCAATGACGCGACCGAGTCGATGGCCACGGTTAGTCTCGATCACGTAGTGGCAATCGACTCCGGCCGTGAACCCCGGCCCAAGGCCGACGACCAAACGAGCATCGTCGATACTCGTGCCCACATTTCTCTTCGCGAGAATCGCATCGATCACGACGTCCGGAGTGACATCGTCGATGGCTTTCCAGTCGTCCGTGCGAATCACGGGGACCTCTCCGACGCGCCACGCCGCTCGAACCTCCGCGGCTTTGCGCACGGCTGTCGCGTTGATCCCTTCGACCGAAACAGATCCGGTCTCGAGCGCCGGGCAGAAAGAAACCGTACGCCGAACGCATAACGGCGTGTCAAGATCGATCAGGCAGAGCCGGCGCATGTTGGCCGTGTACAACCGCCACGCAATTCCCGTCGCCATTTCACCTGCACTGCGAATCGCGATGATCGGCGTGATGAGCGACGACTCGTTCATGGCGAGACGCGCCGGCCTACTTGCTCAACTCCGCAACTTGCTCGACCGGCTCATCCGTCCTCTGCCGGGACTCTCGCCTGAGTTGGTGAAGTCCTTTCAGGATCTTCTCGGGCGAGAACGGAGTCGAGTACATCCGAACGCCGGTAGCGTCATAGATCGCATTGGCAATCGCAGCCAGGATTCCGGAGACAAGCCCCTCACCGACCTCCTTCACACGATAGGGCTTGCCGACCGTGTATTGCTCGGTTATTACCTCGGCGTCATCCGACTCGGTCATCTCGTGAATGGTCGGCATCCGGTAGTCAAGCCACGTCGGGTTCAACGTGTATCCGCTCTTGGTCATCACCTCTTCAAGGAACGCGTGGCCCAACGCCATCGACACTTGCCCGTCGACCTGGCCACTGACGAGCGCGGGATTGACCGGGAAACCACAGTCGTGGACTGTCAGGGCGCGAATTACCCGCGCCTCGCCCGTCTCGCAGTCGACTTCGACCTCAGCCACCTGGCAACTGAACGCGTAGTTCTCGCTCCAGCGCCCCTTGGTCGTGGCGAGACTCGGGTGGGCAGGCTCGTCACGCATCGTCCGCCAGTAGCCCTCGCCGATGATCGTGTCACCGCGCCGAGTTGCGACACTGAACGCGATGATCTCGCGGTACGTCATGCGTTGTTCCGGCTGTCCACGCCGCTGCACGCACTTGCCGCCGATCTCCAGATCCTCGACGGCGCACTCGAAGCGCTCCGCGACCAGCCGCAACATCTTGTCGCGGGCGTTTCCAGCCGCCTGCCTCGCGGCATTGCCGGTGACGTAGGTCATCCCGCTGATCCAGGCACCGATATCCTGAGGGGTGGTATCGGTATCCGAAGAGATGATCTTCACGTCCTCGAGAGGGAGGTACAACTCCTCCGCAACGATCTGCGAGATTACGGTCTCGGCGCCCTGCCCGACATCGATCGCACCAGTCAAGACCGTCGCGGACCCGTCATCGGCCATCTTCACGATTACGCCGGATCCGTTCGGGTAGATGAGCGAGCCGCCAAAATAGGAGCTGACGCCCATTCCGATCCCACGACGAATCGTCCCTTCGTTCTTGCGACCCTGCCCGTGCTTCGCGAGGAAATCCGACTTCTCCGCCGCAACCTTGATGCAGTCGATGAGACCGGCTTCGTGAACGTTGTCGCCGTTCGGCAACTCCTCCCAGGGTCGGCGAGCGTTTCGGAGACGTATGGTCACCGGATCGATACCCAGGTCCTGCGCGATCCGGTCGAGTTGTGATTCGATTGCGAACCGGATCTGTGGGCAGCCATGCCCGCGTTGCGGCGCACGTACCGGGTTGTTGGTGTGGACGGAAAGCCCCTCGTACGCGAGGTTGGGGATGCGGTAGGGAAGCATCGTGAAGCCCCACGCGAGGAAGATCACGACGACTCCACTTCCCCGATACGCACCCGCGTTGTTGATCGCGCGCACCTGCTGCGCAACGATCGTTCCATCCCTTCGGACACCCGTCTTGATCTCCATGATCAGCGGCTGACCGTGTCGATACGCAGAAAAGATCTCCTCGCGAGTCGCAACGATGCGCACCGGGCGACCGGTGATCATCGACAGACGGGCAGCGCAGTATTCGTGCGAATAGAGATCGATCTTCCCGCCGAACGTACCGCCGACATACGTCTTGTGAACCCGCACGGCGGAAAACGGCAGGTCGAGAACCTTGGCCAGCTTCGACCGCTTCACGAACGTCCCCATCGAGGACGTCCACACGTTCAACTTGTCGTCCTCCCAATGCGCGAGCGTCGCCTGCGGCTCCAGGTAGCCGTGAGTGCGCAGATGGCTCTCGAACCGGTCCTCACGAACGTAGTCCGCTTCGCGAAACCCTTCCTCCACGTTCCCCCACCCGGTCGCCGTCCGGCCGCCGATATTGGAGAAGGGCGTCTCACCTTTCACCTTCGGATGGGTTGGATGAATCTGCGGAGCATCCGGTTTCATGGCTTCAAAAGGATCGAACACGGCCGGAAGCAGTTCGTATTCGACTTCGATTAGATCGATCGCCCTTTGCGCGGTGAACGCGTCGATCGCCGCTACAGCAGCGATCTCTTCGCCAACGTGACGCACCTTTTCACGCGCAAGCACCTCCTGGTCGGGCGGATAACGTGGAGTCTCGACGAAGCCGTGCTTGATTCCTTTCGTGTCTTCGACCGTGATGACCGCTTCGACACCCGGAAGCGCCATGGCTTTCGATGTATCGATGCGCACGATCCTTGCGTGCGGATGAGGGCTGCGCAGAATGCGGCCCGTCAGCATCCCAGGCAGCTTGACGTCCTGCGTGTATACCGCTCGCCCCGTAACCTTGTCGGGACCATCCTTGCGGGCGCAACTCTTTCCCACGTACGACAACTGGCTCATGGAACATCTCCGAGCGGCGCAATGGTTACCGGGTTACCGGAAGCACACCCTGATCCGAGGCCTGCAGCACTGCCTCGACGATCGCGTTGTACCCGGTGCAGCGGCAAAGGTTTCCCTCGAGCGCTTTCTTGATTTCGGGCACGGTCGGCTTCGGGTTCTCTTCCAGCAGCGAAGTGATCGACATCAGCATCCCGGGTGTGCAGAAACCGCACTGAATCGCGCCCTGATCAAGGAATGCTTGTTGAATCGCGCTGATCTTCCCGCCTTCGACGAGTCCTTCGACCGTACGTATGTCCTTGCCGTCGCAGTCCACCGCCAGCGTGAGACAGGACAGCATGGGGCGCCCGTCGATCAGGACGGTGCATGCACCGCAAGTTCCCTGCTCGCAACCATCTTTGGTACCTGTGAGTCCGATGACCTCTCGGATCACTTCGACCAAGGCGTTACGCGGCTCCACGGTGACGTAGCGCCACACGCCGTTTACGCAGAGTTCGACGATTCGCCGCGGCGCCGATTTGCGCCTTTCCGCCCGCTTCAGCATTTGCCCGCTTCCTCCTGGAGTACTAATGGCCGCGCGCCTTGTGCGCCGCGGACTCGAGCGTGCGGCGCAACTTGATGCGCACGTCGTCGCGTATGTAGCTCTTCGTGAACCCGTGATGCGGAAGGGGATTGAGCTCCTTCGCTGCAGCGGTGGCGACTTCAGAAAGAGTCGCCTCGTCGGGAACGCGCCCGGTAAGCGCCTCTTCCGCTGCAAAAAGCCGCACCGGTCGCTCGCGAACGGCGCCGATGACGATTCGCGCCGAACGGCACGCGCCGGAGGCTTGGTCGAGCCCGATCGATACGGCGATGACTGCAATCCCGAACTCGAGCCCGCCTCGCCGCGCCGATTTGCAATACCCCCAACCGGAACGCGCCGGTGCTCGCGGAACGATGACTGCGGTCAACAGTTCGTCGTGCGCCAGTTGGATCGGAGACATGCCGTCGCCGGAATAGAGGGATTCGACGTTCATCCGACTTATTCCCGCTTCGCCACGCACCTCCACTTGCGCGTCGAGCGCAATCAACGCCGGGGCGGTATCGGACATGTACACCGACCAGCACGTCCCTTTGGCATTCGTCGGGAACGGATAGCAGACGTCTCCGCCACGCTTGTAGCAGGGCGCCTTGAACTGGTAGTCGTGCTTCTGATTCAGATAGAGGCAGCGAGTCTCCTGACACAGGTTCCCGCCGAGAGTCCCCATCTGCCGAATCTGGTTTCCCGCCACCGAGGCTGCCGCCTTCGCCAGCATGGGCAACGCCGTACGGACGAGGGCAAAATTCTCGAGCGCGGCCAGCCGGGTCAATGCGTCGATACGGACGCTTCCATCGGGGAGGAGCGAAGGCGGCTCGGGAGACAGCGCCGCCAGGCTGATCAGCGTCGAAGGACGCACGATCTCGGTTCGCATGTTCGGCAGAAGGTCCGTTCCGCCGGCGGCCACGCACGCTCCCGCGCCGAGTCCCCTCAATTTCTCACTGGCGTCTTCGAAGCTGGCCGCACGCTCGTAGTCGAAGTCGTACAGGATCATGCGCGTAGTCTCCGAGGTGGGAGCTGCAACGCTGCAGATGCCACGGCGTTTTGGGCTCACACAGTTTGTGGGCCCAACTATGTGGCTCGTCGAGAGGCGAAACAATCACCCTTTGGTAGGAGTTTTCTTTAGGCTTGAAGATGTTTCACGCCGGCGGCATCGCGACGCAGCGTTCAAGAGCGAATTCGTCAGACTTGGGGCGCTGCGCAAGGCTCGGGCACAACGGAAGTGCCACCTCGCTGGTACACTTCGCTACGTGGAGTCTTCCGGGCGAGCTTTCATAAATCGTTGACACACAAGAGACTTTTGCGATCAGGGACCGCATCCCTGATGCGCCACCATCTTTCGAGAGGCCTTGCGAGTCGACGACTTGCAAGGTTTTTTTTTAGCGCTCGAACGCCGCCTCGCCCGCACGCCCGATGAACGGGCCTTCGCGCACTCCGCCATGCTCGTACAACGCATCCTCACGATCATCCTGCCCGTGTTCATCACGATCGCGATCGGGTACGGCTATGCGCGCTGGCGTGGGGCGGGCGTCCGGGACGAGATGGCGGCAGTGAACCGGATCAGCATGGACATCCTTTGCCCGCTGCTGGTGCTCACCGCATTCGCGTCGAAGGATTTCGATCTCGCGAGCAACCTGGAGCTGATCGCGGCGGGAATCGCGATCTCGATCGGCTCGGGGCTGTTCGCCTGGCCGCTGGCGCGCTTGCTGGGCTATGACCTGCGCAGCTTCGTGCCGCCGATGATGTACAACAACTGCGGCAACATGGGGCTGCCGCTCGCTGCGCTGGCCTTCGGGCAGGCCGGCCTCTCGGCAGCAGTGGCGCTCTTCATGGCCGGCAGCCTCGTCTACTTCTCCTTCGGCATCAAGATCGTCGAAGGTCGCCGCGGCAGCGGCACGTCGTGGAAATTCCTCACCAGCCCGATGATGCTGGCGATGATCGCGGGCCTGCTGCTGGCGTGGGCGCAAGTCGCGCTGCCCGACACACTGTTCACCGCGTTGCAGATGTTGGGCCAGGCGTGCATCCCGCTGATGCTCTTCGCGCTCGGCGTGCGAATGCTCGACGTGAGCTTCGCGAGTTGGCGCATCGGGCTGGTCGGCGCAGTCGCGTGTCCGCTCACGGGTCTCGCGGTCGCATGGCTGCTCGATGCCGGGTTCACGTTCACGCCGGATCAGCGCGCACAAGTCTATCTCTTCGCGGCCCTGCCGCCGGCGGTGCTCACCTTCCTCGTCGCCGAGCAGTTCGACCAGGAGCCGGACAAGGTCGCGGCCATCGTCCTGCTCGGCAACCTCGCTGCGGTCGTGTTCGTGCCGATCGGTTTGTGGCTGGGCCTGGCGAGTTCCTGAACGCGCTCGTTCTCAGTAGCCGGAGAACTCCTCGGTGCGGATATCGTCCTCGTCGACCGGGAGCTCGACGAGCAGGCGACGCATCGCCTTGACCATCCCCTCGGGGCCCGACAGATACCAGATCGGCGCGGCTAGCTCCGGGACCCAACGCCGGATCGTCTCCGCGGCGATGCGACCGCTCTCGCCGTTCCATCCGGGCGGCACCGCATCCGTCACCACGGGCACGAAACGGAAGTTCGGATTCTGCTCGGCGAAGCGCACGAAATCGGCCTGGAACGGCGCATCGTCGATCGAACGGTTCGCGTGCAGCAGCAGGATCCGGTGCCCGGTCCCATCGTGCGTTGCCTGCGCCACGATGCTGCGCACCGGCGTCGCACCGATGCCGCCGACGATGAACACCGCCGGGCGGCTTTGCTTGTTGTGCAGCCGGAAGTCGCCGTAGGGAGCGTCGAGCTTCACTTCGCTGCCGGGCGCGAGATTGCGCAGCACGCGCTTGAAGGCCGTGTCGCGCAATCGGGTTGCGAAGCCGATCTCGGGTTCGTACGGCGCGGTGATGAACGAGAAGCCGCGAACGTTCCCCTCGGCGTCGGTCTCCGGCGGGTCGATCAGCGTGATGTCGGCGAACTGACCGGCGCGATAGTCGAAGCCCTTCGGCTTCTCGAAGAAGAAGGCGCTCGTCTCGCGCGCGACCGGCTCCTTGCGCATCAGCCGGATGTTCAGTATCGCCATCGTCCACTCTCCCCGCGGTTCAACGCATCGGTCCAATGCTCGCTCGATCGGCGACGAGCCGCGCGAGAAGAACTTTTGGCGGTGCGCTTATGCGTTGCCGTCGCACCGCAGACGCACTCGCCTTCCCCGCTCGAGGACGCGGGAATGACGGCGCCGACGCCGCAGCGGCCTATAGTAGTTGCTGAAACGACTACTACGACTCCATTTCGTCCCTCCAACCGTGAAACTCCACGCGCTGCTCCAGGAACTCGGGTTCGGCGAATACGAGGCGAAGGCCTACGTGGCGCTCGCCAGCGCGGGGCAATGCAGCGGCTACGAGGTGGCCAAGGCAGCCGCCGTCCCCCGGGCGAACGTCTACGCGGTGCTCGACCGGTTGATCGCGCGCGGCGCAGCGCAACGCTTCGATACGGCCGAAGGAGTGCGCTACGCCGCCACGCCCGCGTCGCAGATGTTGCGGCGCCTCGAACAGAAGCATCAACGCACGCTGGCGGCAACGCGGCAGGGACTGGGCGACATCCAGCCGCCGCAGAACGAGATTCCGCCGGCCTTCACGTTGCGCGCAGAAAACGAGTTGCTCGATCGTGCGCGTGCGGCGATCGACGCTGCACGCAAGACTCTGCTGCTCGCCGTGCAGCCCCAGGAAGCGGCTCGATTGTCCGAAGCGTTGCAACACGCGCGCGCTCGAGGCGTCGCGATCACCACCGTCTGCCTTGAAGCGTGCGAGCGTGAATGCGGCGCATGCGCGGGCGACGTCTATCGCTTCCAGGCGGCGCCGGGCGGCGGAATGCGCTGGTTGCTGCTCGTCGCCGACCAGCGCGAGGCGCTCGTCGGCCAGTTCGATCGCGCCACGGTCCAGGGAGTGGTCACCGCACAGCCTCCGGTGGTCGAGCTGACCGGCGCTTACATCCGACAGGGCCTGTCGCTGGCGCTGTTGAGCAACGAACTCGGCGCGCGACTGCGGCAGCTGATGTCGCCACGAACACGACAGGCGTTGGATCGCCTGTACCCGGGCGAGGGGTTCCTCGCCCATCTGCGCAGCCTGGGCACGCCGGCATTCCCGGAATCCAGCGAACGACAGGCTCGCGACTGAAGAAGGAGTGATCAATCATGTCCACGCCAAGAGCTTTGCCGAAACTCGTTGCAGCCCTCGCACTGTTGCTCGGCGGCGCATCGTTCGCCGCCGGATCGATGGCCGCCGATGCGATGAACTGGTTCGGTGGCCCGATCTACGAGGGCCCGCCGGCGCTCGAAGCTACCGCGGCCCTCGTGAAGGCGGGTGGCGGACCCGAAAACTTCAGTTTCTCGAAGGCGCTCGTCGCGATGCTCGGCGAGAAGACAGTCAACGCCGAGGTGGCCAAGCTGAACAAGCAATACGGCGAGAAGCAGACGACCGCGTTCATCGACGGAATGACCTATGCCGTCAAGGACGGGCTGAAGCGGGCCACCGAAGCCGGCGTGAAGCTGCCCGCAGCGCCGGCGAACCTGAAGGGCACCGAGTTGGCGAAGACGCTGGTCCAGGCGGGAACGGTGGACAGCACGTTCTGGTCAGGCCACCTCTTCGACAAGGCGCTCTCTCACCCCATCCACAACATCGTGATGGCGGACATCGAGTCGAAGTCCGGCCGTGACGCCGACCAGAACGTCCACAAGATCCTGAACCAGGCGATGTTCGACGTGGCACAGGCACTCGGCATGAAGGACGTCGAGCTCGCTTCGCTGCATTGACCAGGACGTTCGGGACGCCGGGCGCGTCCCGAATTGACCGCGGGACGTCTCGTTCGTTCCGTGGCCGGCGGCGGCTTCTGCTCTACGCTGCAAGCACATTCGCGCGAGCAGCATCGGTCGCCGCCGGAACCAGCCCATGAACGGCAGCTCGCACATCCCGCTGCGCTTCGGAGCCCCGGACAACGCGCTCGTCTTCGGTGCTCGGGATCAGCGGCCGGCACCTGAACCGGCGCCTGGCCGGGGAAGGCGCCTCGTTCAAGCGGCTGCGCGACGCGGCACTGTGCGGCGTGGCGATCGAACGGCTGCGCAGCGACGACGGCCTGCCGGACATCGCCGGCGACCTGGGCTTCTCCGACGAGAGCGCCTTCGCCAAGGCGTTCCGGCGCTGGACCGGACCCCCGCCACACACCCCGGCACGCCAAATGCCTGTCGCTGAAGGCCGCCGGTCCGGGACCGGGCAGCGCATCGCGCGCCGGCATTCGAGGAATACGAGGAGGAGCGATTGCAGCGGCGGGAATTCCTTGTCGGGGCCGTCTGGCTGACCGCCTGGGTCGGGGTCGGGGTCGGCGCCTGGGCCGCCGAGAATCGGACGGCCGCGGGCGAGGGAACCCCGTTCGACGGTTCCACCGTCCGTCAACTCGCGCGCCAGCTGTCCCAGTCGCCGTACAAGGCACCGAGCGATCCGCTGCCGGACGACCTGAAGAACCTGAGCTACGACGCCTATCGCGCCATCCGGTTCCTGCCGGAGAAGGCGCTGTGGCGCGGCGAAGATCTTCCGTTCCAGGTGCAGTTCTTTCATCGGGGCTTCATTTTTTCCGACCGGGTCGAGATACATGTCGTCGACCAGGGCCGCGCGCGGCCCGTCTCGTACTCGCCGAGCCAGTTCTCTTTCGGCGAAACGCCGGAACCGAAACCCGATGCGGCGCTCGGCTACGCCGGCTTCCGACTCCATGCCAAGCTCAATCGCCCCGACTATTACGACGAGGTTGCGGTCTTCCTGGGCGCGAGCTATTTCCGCGCGGTCGCGAAGGGACAGGTGTTCGGCCTGTCCGCGCGCGGACTCTCGATCGACACCGCGGACCCCAAAGGCGAGCAGTTCCCGGCCTTCCGCTCGTTCTGGATCGAGCGCCCGGCGAAAGGGACGCAATCGATCGTCGTGCACGCGCTGCTCGACAGTCCGAGCACGACGGCCGCTTACCGCTTCACGATCCGCCCGGGCGAAACGACGATGACCGACGTCGAGGCGGCGTTGTACCCGCGCACGAAGATCGCACAGGCGGGCTTGGGCACGCTCACCAGCATGTTCTACTTCGACGCGCAGGACCGCGTAGGCGTCGACGACTTCCGACCCTCGGTTCACGACTCGGGCGGCCTGGCGATCCACACCGGACACGGCGAGCGGCTATGGCGCCCCTTGTCGAACCCGCGCGACCTCCAGGTCAGCGGATTCGCGGACACCAACGTGCGCGGGTTCGGCCTGCTGCAGCGCAACCGCGACTTCCGGGCCTTCGAGGACCTCGAGGCGCGCTACGAGAACCGGCCGAATGCGTGGGTCGAGCCGATCGGCGACTGGGGCGAAGGCGAGGTGCAGTTGTACGAGATCCCGGCGCGAAACGAATACAACGACAACATCGTCGCGTTCTGGCGCCCCAAGGAGCCGTTCCAGGCGAAGCGGGAGTACATCTACACGTATCGGCTGCACTGGACGAACGACGATCCGAACGCCGCAGACAGCGCCACCTTCACGCGCACGCGCCAGGGCGCGGCCCGCGACGATCGCCGCCTGTTCGTGCTCGATGCGATCGGCGAGAAACTGAAGAAACTGCCGCCCGACACCGAAGTCCGGGGCGACGTCACCGCCAGCGCCGGCAAGGTTCTGCACGTGGTGACGCAACCGAACCCGCATACCGGCGGCTGGCGACTGAGCTTCTTCCTCGATCCCCAGAAGTCGCCGAGCGTAGACCTGCGTGCACGACTGATGCACGGACAGGACGTGTTGTCGGAAACCTGGATCTACCGATGGACGCCGCCCTGAGTCGAAGCCGGCGTTCCGGCTCGCCGAGCGTCGATGCAGGCCGCCGGGCCGCACAGACCTCACCGCCGCTGCCGCCGGAAGCGCCGCTGCAGATGCCGGTGCAATCGTTCGCCGACGGAACCCGCGAGAACGCGGGCGCCGGTCCGCGCTCGATCGGCTTGCGACGCTTCGCGGTGCTCGCCGGCAGTGCGGCGCTGACTGCCTTTGCCGCACACGAGATGTACCTCGTGCTCCAGGTCGCAGGACTCACACTGCTCGAAGGCGTCGTGCTCGTGCTCTTCGTCGTCCTGTTCGCCTGGGTGGCGTTCTCGTTCGTGACCAATCTCGCCGGATTCGTGCTGACGCTGATCGCGCGCGATCCGCCGCCGGCAGTCGACCCGGCGCAACTGCATCGCGAATCGCCATCGCGCACGGCGCTGCTCTTTCCGGTCTACAACGAGGACGCCGCCCGGGTGATGGCCCGGCTGCAGGCGATGCACGAAGCGCTGTCACAGGCGAAGGCACTGCAGGGCTTCCACTTCTTCGTGCTGAGCGACACGACGCGGCCCGACATCCGGATCGCCGAGGAGGCCGCCTTCCTCCAGGCGCGCGCGAACACCGGAGACCACGAACGGATCTTCTACCGACATCGACGGCGAAACGAAGGACGCAAGGCGGGCAACATCGCCGATTGGGTGAGGCGCTTCGGCGCCGCATACGAATACATGATCGTGCTGGACGCCGACAGTTTGATGAGCGCGCCGACGCTCCTGCGGCTCACAGACGCGATGAACCGGCGCCCGCGGGTCGGACTGATCCAGACGCTGCCGGTCATCGTGAACGCCTCGACGCCGTTCGCGCGCTTGCAGCAGTTCGCCAACCGGCTGTACGGGCCGATGCTCGGCCGAGGGCTCGCGTGGTGGCACGGCGCGGAGAGCAACTACTGGGGCCACAACGCGATCCTGCGCACGCGCGCGTTCGCCGCGAGCGCCGGCCTGCCCGCACTGCCCGGACGAAAGCCGATCGGCGGCGAAATCATGAGTCACGACTTCGTCGAGGCGGCGCTGATGCGGCGCAGCGGGTGGGCGATCCAGATAGCGCCCGAACTCGACGGCAGCTACGAGGAATCGCCGCCGGCACTCAGCGACCACTCGGTTCGCGACCGGCGCTGGTGCCAGGGAAACCTGCAGCACCTGGGCGTGCTTCCCGCGCGCGGGCTGCACGGTATGAGCCGGCTGCACCTGCTCACCGGCATCGGCTCGTACGTTACGGCGCCGCTGTGGCTGGCGTTCCTGCTGGCGGGAATCCTCATCGCCCTGCAGGCGCACTTCATCCGGCCGGAATATTTCCCCGCCGGCTTCGCGCTGTTTCCCGAATGGCCGGCGCAGGACCCGGTTCGCGCGGCATGGGTGTTCGCCGGCACGATGGCCCTTCTCTTCCTGCCCAAGCTGCTCGCCTGGGTCGCGATGCTCGTGCACCGCCGGCAACGACGTGATTTCGGCGGCGGTACGCGCGGTCTCGCAAGCGTCCTGCTCGAGACGATCGTCTCCGGATTGATGGCGCCCGTCGTGATGCTCGACCAGTCGCTCACCGTCGTCGCGGCGCTCGCCGGACGCGACGTCGGCTGGAACGTTCAGCGTCGCGACGACGATGCGCTGCCGTGGCGCGAGATCGCGCGCGTCTACGCCGGGCACACGCTCTTCGGCGTGCTGCTCGCTGCCGCGGCCTACGCGGTGTCGTGGTCGTTGTTCCTGTGGATGACTCCGGTCATTGCCGGATTGCTGCTCGCGATTCCGCTCGCGGCACTGACGGCCGACGCGCGGCTCGGCCGTCGGCTGCGCCGCATCGGGCTGCTGCTCGTTCCCGAGGAGCGCCGGCCACCGTCGATCCTGGTTCGCGCCAACGAGCTGGCATCGCGGATCGGCGCGTCGCTGCCGGAGATGGACGCGATCGAGCGGCTGATGGGCGATCCTGCTCTCGTCTGCGCGCACGCCGAAATGATCGAGCCGCATCGGCGGCGCCGCGGCGAGGTCGACGTCGACCTGGTGGTCGCCATGGCGCGGATCGCCGATGCCAGGACGCCGCAGGAGGCGCGCCGGATGCTCAGCGACCGCGAACTGAGCGCCGTGCTGTCCGACGCGCGAGGCTTCGAGCAGCTCGCCTCGATGATCCACCGGCGCGACCTGCCCGGCGTTCAGGCCCCGGCCGCCCGCGATCCGGCAGCGCAGGTCAATCCATCGTCATGAGGCTGGCATTGCCGCCCGCTGCGGCCGTGTTCACCGAGAGCACGCGCTCGACGAACAGGCGCTCGAGCGCAATCGAGCCGTAGCGCCGCTCGCCCGGCGAGCAGGCGAGCAGCGCGACGATCGGGCCGTCGCGTCGTGCGAGCCGAACGCTCCATTCCCGAATCTCTTCGTCGTCCGCGTGCACGATCGCCGCGTCGAAGCGACTGGCCTGCACATCGTCGACGAGCTGCACGTGCGCGCGCAGCGGCACGGGCAGCGATCCCTGAAGGGCGCCGGCAGCGCCGTCGTCGCCCTGCCACTGCATCGCACAGCCCGCCGCGAGCGCGTGCGCAAACTGGAACAGGCGATCGGCGTCGTCGCGCGCAACACCGAGCACGGCGCGACGCGATGCGAGTCGCCACGTGTTGCGCTCGCCCGTCGGTCCATCGAGGACGAACGGCAATTCGAGCGGCGTATCGCGCGCGAGCGCAACGCAGGTGTCGGCGAGCGCATCCCACTGCGGCCGGCCCGATTCGCGCAGCCAGCGTTCGAGCGTCGCCAACGCAGAAAGAGCCGCGACCCGCCGCTCGTTTGGTGCGCCGGCGCGATCCGCCGGGATACGCTCGGAACCCGCTGCATGCTGCGGCGGCAGCGCCAGCGCGGCGTCGATCGGCAGATGCATGAGCCGCCGCAGGTACAGCGGTCCGCCTGCCTTCGGTCCGGTGCCCGACAGCCCTTCCCCCCCGAACGGCTGCACCCCGACGACGGCGCCGATCATGTTGCGGTTCACGTATTGGTTGCCCACGCGGGCGCGCTCGGCGATGAAATCGACCGTCTCGTCGATGCGCGTCTGCACCCCCAGCGTCAGTCCGAAGCCGATCCGTTCGATCGTCTCGAGCACGCCGGCCAGCTCCTCGCGCGCGTAGCGCACGAAGTGCAGCACGGGACCGAAGATTTCGCGGCGCAGCGCACCGACCGTGGGCAACTCCACGACGGCCGGCGCAACGTACCAGCCGTGCCGGCGTTCTCGCGCGGCGGCTTCGTCCACGGGGTTCGTTCCGCCCGCGAGCACCTGCGTACCCGCGTTTTCGAGATACGCCAGCAGCGCATCTCTCGCATCCCGGTCGATGACGGGTCCGACGTCGGTATCGAGTCGATCCGGGCGCCCGAGACGCAATTCGCGCATCGCCCCGCGCAGCATGGCGAGGACGCGATCGGCTACTTCATGCTGCACGCACAGCACGCGCAATGCGGAGCAGCGCTGGCCGGCGCTGTCGAAGGCCGACGCAACGATGTCGGCAACCGCCTGTTCGGGCAATGCCGACGAATCGACGATCATCGCGTTGATTCCGCCGGTTTCGGCGATCAGCGTGACCGGCTGCCCGCGCTCGTCGAGCCGGCCGGCAAGCGAGCGGGCGATCGAGCGGGCGACATCGGTCGAACCGGTGAAGACCACGCCGCGAATGCGCGGATCGGCAACCAGCGCCGCCCCTACCGTCGCGCCCTCGCCTGGCAGCATCTGCAGCGCTTCGGCGTCGACGCCGACTTCGTGCAGCAGGCGCACCAGGCGAGCGGCAACGAGCGGCGTCTGCTCGGCCGGCTTGGCGAGCACCGCGTTGCCTGCCGCGAGCGCCGCGGCGATCTGCCCGCAGAAAATCGACAGCGGGAAGTTCCACGGACTGATGCAGACGACCGGACCGAGCGGCGCTGTGTGCGCAGACTCCGGAAGGTCGCGCAACCGGGCGGCGTAATAACGCAGGAAGTCGACCGTCTCGCGCACTTCGGAGATCGAATCGGGAATCGTGCGGCCGGCCTCGCGCACGACGAGCGCGATCCATTGCTCCGGACTCGCTTCCAGCAGTGCCGCCGCGCGCTCGAGTGCCTGCGCGCGCAGCGCGGGCGGCTTCGAAGCCCACAGCGAAGCCTGCTGTGCGCAACGAAGGGCATCGTCGACGTCGCCCGCACCTGCCTCGACGACGGTACCGACACGATCGCGCGTATCGGCCGGATTGCGTATGTCGCGCCGAGCGCCGGCGTCGCGCGATTCGCCGGCGACCAGCGGCGCGGCGACGTGCTGTTGGCGGCCGCAACTGTCCAGCGCCTGCGCGAGCCGAGCCAGGCGCTCCTCGTCGGTGAGGTCGATGCCGCGGGAATTCAAGCGGCGCACGCCGTACAGCGCTCGCGGCAACGGGATCGCAGGATGCGGCAGGCCGGTCGCGCCTTCGGCGCTTGCGCTGCGCTCGACGACGCGCACCGGATCCTCGACCAGTTCGTCGATCGGCACCGATTCGTCGGCGATGCGGTGCACGAACGAAGTGTTCGCGCCGTTCTCGAGCAGCCGGCGAACGAGATAGGCGAGCAACGTCTCGTGCGTGCCGACCGGTGCATAGATGCGACACGGCCGCCCCAGCCCGCCGTCGGCCTCGCTGCGGACGACCTGCTCGTACAACGGCTCGCCCATCCCGTGCAGGCACTGGAACTCGTACTGCCCGGGACGAAAGCCCGCGCCGGCCATCTCGTGCACCGCCGCGACGGTGTGCGCGTTGTGCGTGGCGAACTGCGGGTAGATCGCCTCGGGCGCGGCGAGCAGCCCGCGCGCGCAGGCGAGATACGAGACGTCGGTATGCGCCTTGCGCGTGAACACCGGATAACCGTCCAGGCCGTCGAGTTGCGCCCGCTTGATCTCTCCGTCCCAGTACGCTCCCTTGACCAGCCGCACCATGAGCCGCCGCCGGCTGTGCCGCCCCAGTTCGACGAGCCAGTCGACGACGCGCAGGCATCGCTTCTGATAGGCCTGCACGACGAAGCCCAGGCCGTCCCATCCGGCGAGCCCCGGCTCGAGGCACAAGCGCTCGAGCAGGTCGAGCGAGACGTCGAGCCGTTCGGCCTCTTCGGCATCGACGTTCAAGCCGATGTCCCAGGCCCGCGCCCGCAGCGAGAGACCGAGCAGCCGCGGGTACAGCTCGTCGGCGACGCGCCCGTACTGCGAGCGCAGGAAGCGCGGATGCAACGCCGAGAGCTTGATCGATACGCCGGGGCCGTCGACGACGCCGCGACCCGCCGAGGTCTCGCCGATCGCATCGATCGCTGCCTCGTACGCCGCGTGGTAGTGCAAGGCGTCCTCGTCGGTGAGCGCCGCCTCGCCGAGCATGTCGTACGAGTGGCGAAAGCCGGCGACCTCCTGCGCACGCGCGCGCTCGAGCGCCTCGCCGATCGACTCGCCGGCGACGAACTGCTCGCCGAGCAGGCGCATCGCGCGATCCACCGCGCGGCGAACGAGCGGTTCGCCGCCGCGCGCGATCGCCCGCAACATCGCGCTCGACAGTCCCCGCTCGTCGTGCAGCGAGACGAGCCTGCCGGTGACGACCAGTCCCCAGGTCGCGGCGTGCACGAAGATCGACGCGTGCGAGCCGAGGTGCGATTGCCAGTCGCCGCTGCCCACCTTGTCGCGGATCAGCGCATCGCGCGTTGCGTGATCCGGTATGCGCAGCAGCGCTTCGGCCAGGCACATCAACGCGACGCCTTCCTGCGACGACAACGAGAACTCGGCGAGCAGTTCCTGCACGAGCGCTTCACGGCTCGCCCGGCGGCCCCGCAACCGCGCAGCGAGCGTCCTCGCCACCGCATCCACGGCCGCTTCGCGGCCGGGCTCGACGCGACCGATCGGCAACAGCGCACGCACGCACGCCGCTTCGTCGGCGCGATACCGCTCGGTGATCGCGGCTCGCATCGCCGACTGCCGGCGCACCTGTCCGAGCAGCGGCGCGAACGCCTCCTGCGGGTTTTCGACGACCGGGCCGATCGCCGCGCGCAACCGGCCGTCCGACGCGCCGGCGCTCTCGTCCGCCATTCCGCCTCCCTCGTGAAGACCCCCTGTTACGGTACACTGCCGAGTCCCATTTCGTGTCCCTTCGATGGCCCTTTCGCCTCCCGTGCCGCGCTCGCGCGGCCGCCGTCGCGCGACAGCGGCACTCGCCGCGTCGCCGCTGGTCTTCGCGCTCGCTTTCGGGTCGCGCGCGCACGCCCAGTTGAAGCGCTCGTTTCCCGAGAAGGCGCGTCTCGCGCGCCTGGAGATGCGCCTTTTCCCGGAGGCACTGCTCGACGGCGAGAGCGTGCGGCTGGCCGCCGGCGTGCGGATCCACGACGCGAACAACCGCATCGTGATGCCCGCCTCGCTGTCGGGCACCCACGACGTACTGGTCGACGACGACGCCTCCGGACAGATCGCTCGCATCTGGATCCTCACACACGACGAGCTCGCCGCGGCGCGCGAGCGCAAGAACAGCCGGTGACGAAGAAGCTCTACATCCGCACCTTCGGGTGCCAGATGAACGAGTACGACTCCGACCGCATGGCCGACGTGCTCGCTGCCAGCGAAGGCGCGAGCAAGACCGAAAGGATCGAGGACGCAGACATCGTCCTGTTCAACACCTGCTCGGTGCGCGAGAAAGCGCAGGAGAAGGTGTTCTCCGACCTGGGTCGCGTACGCGAGCTCAAGCGCGCCAATCCCCGCTTGCTCGTCGGCGTGGGCGGCTGCGTCGCGAGCCAGGAAGGAGAAGCGATCGTCGAGCGGGCGCCGTGGGTCGATCTCGTGTTCGGCCCGCAGACGCTGCACCGGCTGCCCGAGTTGATCGCGCGGCGACGCGAAACCGGACGACCGCAGGTCGACATCCGCTTCCCCGAGATCGAGAAGTTCGACCGCATGCCGCCGGCGCGCAGCGAAGGCGCGAGCGCCTTCGTCTCGATCATGGAGGGTTGCAGCAAGTACTGCAGCTTCTGCGTGGTGCCGTACACGCGCGGGCACGAGATTTCTCGTCCGGTCGACGACGTGCTCGTCGAGATCGCCGGGCTTGCGGCGCAGGGAGTGCGCGAACTCACGCTGCTGGGACAGAACGTGAACGCGTATCGCGGCGCATTGGCAAGCGGCGGCGCATCGCCTGCGACAGCGGGCGGTCCGAGCGCCGACCTCGCGATGCTGCTCGAGCTCGTCTGCGAGATCCCCGGCATCGAGCGCGTGCGCTACACGACCTCGCACCCGAAGGAGTTCGGCCAGCGCTTGATCGACGCGCACGCCCGTCTGCCGAAGCTCGCCGCCCACGTGCACCTTCCGGTGCAATCGGGCTCCGACCGAATCCTCGCGGCAATGAAACGCGGCTACACCGCGCTCGAATACAAGTCGATCGTCCGGCGGCTGCGCGCGGCGCGTCCCGACCTGAGCCTGAGCTCGGATTTCATCGTCGGTTTTCCCGGCGAGACCGCCGACGACTTCGAGAAGACGATGCAACTGGTCGACGAAGTCGGCTTCGACGCTTCGTTCTCGTTCGTCTACAGTGCGCGTCCCGGCACGCCGGCCGCCGACCTCCCCGACGAAACGCCGCAGGACGAAAAACTCCAACGGCTGCAGCGATTGCAAGCGGCCAACAATGCGCAGGCCAAGGCGATCAGCGAGTCGATGGTCGACAGCGTCCAGTGCGTGCTCGTCGAGGGCCCCGCGCGACGCGACGCCTCGGAGCTCGCTGCGCGCACGTCGAACAACCGCGTCGTCAATTTCCGCGGGGCGGGCGAATTCATCGGCCGCTTCGTCGAGCTGCGCATCACGGAAGCACGCGCGCATTCGCTGCGCGGCGAGCTCGTCGCTTTCCGATGAGGCGCGCGCGTACGCGCGTCGCATCGCTTGCGCTCGCCGCCGTCGCATCGCTGATCGCGTCCCCGCCGCAGGTACTGGCACAAGCCGAGCCGCAGCACGGCGACGCCGGGGCGCAGCCGCCCGCAGCGCCCCGCGCGCTCGCCGAACTGCTGCCCGCGGCCCGCCGGTGGATCGACGCCGGGCAGGCCGAGCGCGCCTGGCAGGCGCTCGACGCGCGCGTCGGCGACTACGGCGGCGACCCGGAATTCGACTACCTGCTCGGGCTCGCCGCGCTCGATTCCGGACGACCCGGGCGGGCCGTTTTCGCACTCGAGCGCGTGCTGATCGTGCAGCCCGATTTCCTGCAGGCGCGCGCCGAGCTGGCGCGTGCGTACTTCGCGTTGCACGAGCACGAGAACGCGCGGCGCGAGTTCGAAACGGTATCGGCACTCGAAATCCCGGCGGACGTTCGCCAGGTCATCGGGCGCTACCTCGACGCGATCCGCGTCCGCGAGCGTCGGGACGAGCCGCGCCTCGCGATTCGCGCGGAACTCGAAGCGGGCTACGACTCGAACGCGAACTTCGGCAGCGCCTCGGGCCATTGGGTTCTGGCCGACGGCACCGCGGTGGTGCCGCTGGCCATCAGCCGCCCGCGCGAGAGCGCGGCGATCGGGGCGGCGCTCGCTGCGGACTGGAGCGTGCCGATCGGCGGTGCGTGGCAGTGGACCGTCGGCGGTCGCGCGGCAACCCGCCGGTATCCATCCGCACATACACTCGATCAGGACCAGTTCGACCTGAATTCGGGATTCACCTTTCGCAGCGGTTGCCATCGAATCGACATGCTCCTCCAGGCCCAGCACCTCGAACTCGACGGCGCGAGTTTTCGCGACGCCGGGGGCGGGCTCGTCCAGTGGCAATGCGATCTCGACTCCCGCACGCGCGTCGGCATCTACGCGCAGCACTTCGAGTTCGACTTCCCGAACGAGGATTCGCGCAACGCGCGTCGATCGGGCCTCGGACTGACGCTCGCACGCGTGCTCGACGGCGCCGCCCGGCCGGTCGTGGTGGCGGGTGTCTCGGGCGGCCGCGAACGTTCGCGCCGCGGCTTCGAGAATCTCTCGTACGACTACCGAGGGCTGCGGGCCGTCTACAGCCGCGAGATCGGCGGACAATGGCGCGGCTTCGCGTCGCTGGCGTACGAAGCCCGCCAGTTCGACGGCCCCGAACCGTTTTTCGGCGTCGTGCGCGACGACCGTCAGACCGATCTGCAGCTGGGCGCGGAACGGGCGCTGTCGCGGCAATGGGCGATCGCGCCGTCGATCGCCTGGACGCGCAGCCGATCGAACGTCGCTCCGAACGATTTCCGGCGCACGCAAGCCGGCGTCGCGTTGCGCTACCGCTTCCGATGATCCGCGCGCTCACCCTCGTATTCGGCCTGCTCGCGGCGATCCATTCGGCCGTGGCCGCCGACGGACGCGCGCTCGTCGTCGCCGGCCAGGTGATGCTCGAGCGCGCGGCGGCCGGCGCCGCGGCGCTCCCCGCCGGCGCGGAAATCCGCAGCGGCGATCTTATCCGTACCGGCAGCGACGGCCGCGTGCAGATCCGGTTCAGCGACGGTTCGATCGTCGCGCTGCAACCGGGCACCGTTTTTCGCATCGACGAGTACCGCTACGAGGCGAACGAGCGGCGCGCGTTCTTCTACCTGCTGCGCGGGGCGCTGCGCACCGTCACCGGCGCGATCGGCAAGACCAACCACGACGCCGAATACCGGATGAAGACGCCGACCGCGACGGTCGGCGTGCGCGGGACCGAATACGTGGCCGAGCAGACGGTCTGCGACCCGCAGTGCGCTCCCGGTCCGCGCGCCGGACTGCGCGTCGCGGTGACGCAGGGACGCATCGCGCTGATCACCGACGCGGGCACGCTCGAGGTCGACACCGGGGAATCGGCCGAGGCGGAAAGCGCCGCCGCGCCTGCGCAGCCCACCGAACGAGGCCCGGTGCTGCCGCCGATCAGCTACGCGCCGTCTCGAGAGCGAACCGCCGGCACCACCGCAACGGCCGCCGTGAACGCCGGCGCCGCGTCCCCGCAACCCGGCGCGGCCGCGGGCGGCATCACCAAGGCGAACGGTGCGCCCGGAGCGAACGATGCATCCCCGCAACCGGCGCCCTCGGTCGACGCGGTCACCACGCAGCAGGACTGGCGCGCGCCGTTCGCCGGCGGCGGCGCGGGCGTAGAAGCGGCGGTCGCCGCCGACCCGGTCGCCGACGCGTCCCCGGGCGCATGGCCAGGCTCTACCGTCATCGATGCGGGTACGCCGGCGGCAGCGGTCTCGCCCAACGAGCGACGCAGTCCCGAC
This sequence comes from Pseudomonadota bacterium, assembly GCA_023389055.1. GTDB lineage: Bacteria > Pseudomonadota > Gammaproteobacteria > Burkholderiales > Burkholderiaceae_E > Zeimonas. The sequence goes on from JAEWFA010000037.1 coordinate 115,338, forward strand.
GGCGTGCTTCTGCCGGTCGTCGAGCGGCTCGCGCCCGGCGAGCCGCCTCCGGCAGGCGGAGGCGCCGGCTCCGGTCCGGGCGACGGCGACGCGGCGGGCCCTGACCCGGATTCCGGCGTTCCCGGCGACGAGCCGACACCGGCTCCGTCCTCGGCGCTGTCTGCCGGAGTGCGCGTCGTCGCGCCCGATTCGGCTCCCGGCACGGGCCTGGCGCTGCGCGTGCTCGATCCGTGGGGCCTGCCGATCGGCACCCGAGTGCGCGAGGGTTCGCTCGAGCTCGATGGCGACATCCGCTTGAGCCGTTTCGAGTGGTGCCGCTTCGACGCGTTGTGCCGCATCGCGAAAGGAAACACGAAGATCAGGGAGGCGGGTCACGACGCCTGGACGAGTTGGGGGCGATGGTCGGGCGGTCAGGCGGTCGCGACGTCGAGCGATGCGAACCTGCAGATCGCCGGCAACGAGGGCCTGCACTACCTGGTCGGCGTCCCGTCGACGACGGTGCCCACGAGCGGCGTTTTCGGCTATTCGCTGATCGGCGCGACGCAGGCGACACTCTCGGGAGGCGGCCAGACCGGCGCCTTCGGCGGGCGCGTGGCGGTGGCTTTTTCGCCGTCGGGTGCTCGCGTGGGCATCGATGCGAGCGTCTCTTTTGCGAACGGCGCCTACCGTTTCGCGACCCCCGGAGGGGTCGACGACCCGGCGCGAAGCACGCTCGCCACCGGCGTCGGCCATGCCTTCAACGGCGAACTCAGCGCAACGGGCACGCGCGCGCCGCTCGACTGCGCACCGAGTTGTCCGGTTCGCGTCGACGGCGGACTGTTCGGCCCCGACGCGGCGCGCGTCGGTATCACCTACCGGATCACGGACACCGGCGGCGGTTCTACAATCTCGGGGGTCGGGGTCTTCGGCAAGAAGAACCCGTAGCAAACCCTCCGCGTGAGCCCATTGCCGCCGTCGAAAGCCGCACCGAAGACTCGCACGATCGAATACACGCCCGAGACCGCCGACAACCGGCGTCTGGCGAACCTGTGCGGGCCGCTCGATCGCAACCTGCGGCAACTCGAGGAAGCCTTCGACGTGCGCATCTCGCGTCGCGCCGACACCTTCGGCATCGAGGGGCCGGCCACGGCCGCGCGGCGCGCGGAACGAGCGCTGAAGCACTTCCACGCGCGCGCCGACCAGCCGCTGTCGCTGGACGACGTCCAGCTCGGGCTCGTCGAACTCAAGGCATCTCCCGACGGCGACGCCTGCGCACCGACCAGCGCCGACGAGCCGCCCGCCCCGGTGCTGCACACGAGACGCAGCGACCTGCAGGGTCGCACGCCGCGCCAGCGCGAATACCTGCGCAACATCCTGGCGCACGACATCACCTTCGGACTGGGGCCGGCAGGCACGGGCAAGACCTATCTCGCCGTGGCCTGCGCCGTCGATGCGCTCGAGCGCGACGCGATCAAGCGCATCGTGCTCACGCGCCCTGCGGTGGAAGCCGGCGAGCGACTCGGCTTCCTGCCCGGCGATCTCGCGCAGAAGGTCGATCCGTACCTGCGCCCGCTGTACGACGCGCTGTACGACCTGCTCGGCTTCGAGCGCACCAACCGCATGTTCGAGAAGCAGGCGATCGAGATCGCTCCGCTCGCGTACATGCGCGGGCGCACGTTGAACCACTCGTTCATCATCCTCGACGAAGCGCAGAACACGACGCCCGAGCAGATGAAGATGTTCCTCACCCGCATCGGCTTCGGCTCGCGCGCCGTCGTCACCGGCGATACGACGCAGATCGACTTGCCGAAAGGCCAGGCGTCGGGCCTGATCGAGGCGCGGCGCATCCTCAGTCGCGTGCGCGGCCTGGCGTTCACCGACTTCGACAGCTCGGACGTCGTGCGCCACCCGCTCGTCGCGCGCATCGTCGACGCCTACGAAGCGGCGGCCGATGGCGGCTGAACGCCCGGTCCATCGCAGGCTCTCGCTCACGGTGCAACTGGGCGACGGGGTCCGCTCGCTGCCCGCGCCGCGCGCGCAACTGCGCCGCTGGGTCGGCGCTTGCGCCGAGACCGATGCGCAGATCGTGCTGCGCTTCGTCGGCGAAGACGAGGGGCGGGCGTTGAACGCCGCATACCGCGGCCGCGACTACGCAACGAACGTGCTCACCTTCACGTACGAGGAATCCGAAGGAATCCGCGCCGACATCGTGATCTGCCTGCCGGTGGTGCGGCGCGAGGCCCGCGAGCAGCGCAAGCCGATCGGCGCGCATCTGGCGCACCTCGTCGCGCACGGCGTGCTGCACGCCGGCGGCTACGAGCACGACACCGAAAGCGGCGCACAGCGGATGCAGCAGCGCGAGAGCCGGCTGCTCGCCCGATTCCGGCTGCCCGATCCCTGGCGCTGAGCCCGTCGCAGCACCTCGCGCGAGGTTTGCCCTCGCGAAACACGATCGGGTATCCTGCAAGCAACCCCACTTCGTTCTTGCCACATGTCCGACGGCCCACCAGGCGCCGATCACCGGAAACCCCTGCTGGAACGACTCGCGGCCCTGCTGCTGCGGGTCCCCGAAGATCGGGAACAACTCCTCGATCTGCTCAGACAGGCGCACGAACGCGCGCTGCTCGACGCCGAAGCGATGTCGATGATCGAGGGCGTGCTGCAGATCTCGGAACTCACGGCGCGCGACATCATGGTTCCCCGCGCCGAAATGGACGTCGTCGACATCTCGCAGGCGCCCGGCACCTACCTTCCGAAAATGGTCGGAACCGGCCACTCGCGCTTCCCGGCGGTCGAGGGCGATCGCGACAACGTCGTCGGAATCCTGGCTGCCAAATCCCTGCTGCGGCTGTTCACGGCCGAGCCGGTCGACGTGCACGGATTGCTGAGACCCGCGTTGTTCGTGCCGGAGTCGCAGCCGCTGAACCTGCTGCTGCGCGAGCTTCGCGCGCAACGCGCGCACCTGGCCATCGTCGTCGACGAATACGGAGGTACCGCGGGCCTCGTCACGCTCGAGGACGTGATCGAGCAGATCGTCGGCGACGTCGACGAAGTGTTCGACGCCGACGCCGAGGAGGCAGACATCGTGCGGGTCGATCCGGGGCCGGCAGGCGCGGTTCGACACCGCATCCGCGCCGGCACGAGCATCGAAGCGTTCAACGAGGCGATGGGCACCGCGCTGTCGGCCACGCCGTTCGAGACGATCGGCGCGCTGGTCGGCGATCGCCTGGGCCATCCGCCCCGGCGCGGCGAACGTATCGAGATCGACGGCGTGCGTTTCGAGGTGCTGCGTGCCGATGCGACGCAGGCACTGCTGCTGCGCACGGAACGGCGCCGTGAAGCGAACGCCGCGCAAGCGGCGCCGAGCGCCGACGCGCACGAAGCGCCGGGAGCGGGCGCCATCGGCGGCGACCCGCTGTTGGTCGATCGGCGGCACGGCGCCAGCGTCGCCGCTTTCGACCCACGACTGGCGCAGGCGCAAGGCGCCGGTTCGCGGCGCGCCTCGTCGCGCGGCAATGCCGCTGCAGCGCACGGCGGCTGAGCCTCCCGGTGCGCGCACGCGGCGCCGCGCCGGTCGTCCTTTCGCTCGTCTCAGGGCTCGCACAGGCTGCTAGCTTCTGGCCGCTTCAGGCCTGGTGGCTGCAGCTCGCCGCGCTGGCCACGCTCGCCGCGGTGGTGCTGCGCGTCCCGCAGCGTGCATCCGCGCTGGGCTTCGCCTTCGGTCTCGGCTGCTTCGCCGCCGGCGTCTCGTGGCTGTACGTGAGCATGCATCGTTACGGCGGCATGCCCGCCGTGCTCGCGGCAATCGCGCTGCTGCTGTTCGCGACGTACCTGGCGTCGTTCTTCGCGATCGTCTGCGCGGCCCTGGCGCGGCTCGACGCGGCAGCGCGCGCGCGCGAGACGCCGCCGATGCTGCGCGCGAGCGCGCTCTCGTTGTTCTTCGCGGGCGCCTGGGCGCTGGCCGAGATCCTTCGCGGCTGGCTCTTCACCGGCTTTCCGTGGCTCGCGGTCGGGTATGCGCAGCTCGACGGACCGCTCGGCGCATTCGCCCCGCTGCTCGGCGTCTACGGCGTGTGCCTGTTCGCAGCGCTCGTCGCTTTCGGTCTCACGCTCGCCGTCGGCGGCCTGCCCGACGCGCAAGCGGCCGTGCGCGACTCGCGTCCCGCCCGCGCTTTCGGCGCCGGCGTCGCATTGCTGCCGATCGTCGCCGGCTTCGCGCTGGCGACGATCGACTGGACGTCCGCGCACGGCGCGCCGCTGCGCGTGCGACTGCTGCAGGGCAACGTCGCGCAGGACCTGAAGTTCGACCCGAGGCGCAGTCTCGAGGCGATGTACTGGTACGCGAACGAAGTGTTGCGCGGCGATGCGCCGCTCACGGTGCTGCCCGAGACCGCCTGGACCATCCCGTGGCCGCGCACGCCGGCCGACATACACGAGGCGATGGTCTACCACCTGCAGAAGATCGACGGCGCCGTTGCGATCGGCATGCCGCTCGTCGAGGACGAGTACGCACGACGCGCCTCGAACTCCGACGTCGGCTCGCGCGCGCTGACGAACAGCGTCGGCGTCATCGACGCGACCGGAACGATCGTCTGGCGCTACGACAAGCGCCACCTCGTTCCCTTCGGCGAGTTCGTCCCCTTCGGCTTCGGCTGGTTCGTCGACCTGATGCACATCCCGCTCGGCGATTTCGCCCGCGGCTCCCGACAGCAGCGCCCGCTGTGGATCGCGGACCAGCGCATAGCCTTCGACATCTGCTACGAGGACCTGTTCGGCGAGGAGATCGCAACGCAGGTGCGCGGCGGCGCGACGATCCTCGCCAACGTCAGCAACATCGCCTGGTTCGGCGACTCGCACGCGCTGCCCCAGCACCTGCAGATCGCGCGCATGCGCGCGCGGGAGTTCGCGCGCCCGATGCTGCGCGCGACGAACACCGGCGTCACCGCAGCGATCGACGCACGCGGACGCGTGCTCGCGCAATTGAAGCCGTACACGTCCGGCACGCTCGAGGTCGAAATCCAGGGCACCGATGCCATGACGCCGTATGGGCGCTTCGGCAACCTCCCGATCCTCGGGCTGTCGGTCGGCTTCGTCGCCGTCGGGCTCGCGCTGCTTCGCGCCGGCGCACGACGCACCGCAGCGTAGAGGCGATCGAAGCCGCTAGAATGGCCGTTTTTCGACGCCGCGACGGCGCCATGCTCAGCTTCCAGCAACTGATCCTCCAACTGCAGCAATACTGGGACCGGCAGGGTTGCGCCCTGCTGCAGCCCTACGACATGGAGGTCGGCGCGGGCACTTTCCACACGGCGACGTTCCTGCGCGCGATCGGACCCGAGCCTTGGCGCGCGGCCTACGTGCAGCCGTCGCGCCGTCCGAAGGACGGGCGCTACGGAGAGAACCCGAACCGGCTGCAGCACTACTACCAGTACCAGGTCGTCCTCAAGCCGTCGCCCGTCGACATTCTCGAACGCTATCTGGGTTCGCTCGCGGCCATAGGCATCGACACCGCGAACAACGACGTGCGCTTCGTCGAGGACGATTGGGAGTCGCCGACGCTCGGCGCCTGGGGACTCGGCTGGGAAGTGTGGCTCAACGGCATGGAGGTCACGCAGTTCACGTATTTCCAGGAGGTCGGCTCGCTGAAATGCCAGCCGATCACCGGGGAGATCACCTACGGGCTGGAACGCATTGCGATGTACCTGCAGGGCGTCGAGAGCGTCTACGATCTGCAGTGGACCGACGGCATCACCTACCGCGACGTCTTCCACCAGAACGAGGTCGAGCAGTCGGCGTACAACTTCGAACACGCCGACGTAGCGGTACTGTTTCGCCACTTCGACGACTACGAAGGCGCGGCGATGCGGCTGATCGACGCGGGGCTCGCGCTGCCCGCCTACGAACGCGTCCTCGACTGCTCGCACACCTTCAACCTGCTCGACGCGCGCGGGGCGATCTCGGTTACCGAACGCGCGGCGTACATCGGCCGCGTGCGCAGGCTCGCACGCGCCGTGGCGCAGGCGTACTACGAATCGCGCGAGCGGCTGGGTTTTCCGATGCTCGAAGCGGTGCGCGATGTCGCCTGACGCCAGCGCGCAGCGCCCCGGCGGCGCGCGGCCTGCCTCGTCTTCCCTCCGCGCCCCGCTCCTCGTGGAGCTGCTCACCGAGGAACTGCCGCCGAAGGCGCTCGAGCGCCTCGCGGCGGCCTTCGCCGAAGGCCTGGCGAAGTCGCTGCGCACGCGCGGGCTCGTCGACTCCGAAGCGCGCATCGAGCGCTTCGCCACGCCGCGGCGGCTCGCGGTGCGCATCGACGGCGTCGCGACACGAGCCGACGATCGGCTCGTCGAAACGAAAGGTCCTTCCGTGAAGATCGGTCTGGACGCCACCGGCGAGCCTACGCAGGCGCTGCTCAAGTGGGCGCAAAGGCTGGGTGCGCCGCTCGACGCGCTGGAGCGCGCGAGCGACGGCAGGCAGGAGGTGTTCCGGTATCGCAGCGTCGTCGCCGGCGAATCGCTCGCACAGGCAATCTCGCCCGCACTGGAGGAAGCGCTCGCCGGGCTGCCGATTCCCAGGATGATGCAGTACCAGCTCGCCGACGGTCGCACCAACGTCTCCTTCGTGCGGCCTGCGCATGGGCTCGTCGTGCTGCACGGCAGGCAGGCGCTCGAAGCATCGGTGCTCGGACTGGCGGCCGGACGGACCACGCGCGGGCATCGCTTCCAGTCCGGCGGCGAGATCGAGATCGACGAAGCAATTCGCTACGAGGAGAGGCTCGCGACCGCAGGCCGCGTGGTCGCGTCGTTCGAGGCGCGCCGGGCGCGCATCGAGTCGATGCTGCGGGAACGGGCCGGGCAGCACGAGGCGTCGCTGGGAGACGAGGCGCAGTTCGCCCCGCTGCTCGACGAGGTGACTGCGCTGGTCGAGTGGCCCGCCGTGTACGTCGGCGAATTCGAGCACGCGTTCCTGCAGGTTCCGCAGGAGTGCCTGATCCTCACGATGCGCACGAACCAGAAGTACTTTCCGCTGTTCGATCGTTCGGGACGCCTGCTGTCGAAATTCCTGATCGTCTCGAACATGGAAGTCGACGACGCGCGCTCGATCGTCGCCGGCAACGAGCGCGTCGTTCGCCCGCGCCTGGCCGACGCGCGCTTCTTCTTCGACGTCGATCGCCGCGTGCCGCTCGAACGGCGCGTAGCCGACCTGGGCAACGTCGTCTATCACGCCAAGCTCGGCACGCAGGCCGAGCGCACCGCTCGCGTACGCCGCATCGTGCGCGCGGTCGCCTCCATGCTCGGCGCCGACGTCGAGCGCGCCGACCGCGCGGCGCTGCTCGCCAAGGCCGACCTGCTTACCGGCATGGTCGGCGAGTTCCCGGAACTGCAGGGCGTGATGGGCAGCTACTACGCGCGTCACGACGGCGAGGACGACGCGGTCGCGCGCGCGATCGCCGAGCAGTACAGCCCGCGCTTCGCCGGCGACGCATTGCCGGCGTCGCCCACCGGCACCGCACTGGCGCTCGCCGACAAGCTCGAGACGCTTGCCGGCATGTTCGGCATCGGCCAGCAGCCCACCGGCGACAAGGATCCCTTCGCGCTGCGCCGGCACGCGCTCGGTGTACTGCGCATGCTGGTGGAAAAAGCGCTGCCCGCGCCGCTCGATGCGCTGGTCGCGGCCGCCTTCGACGCCTTCGACGCATTCGGTGACGAGATCGCACGAAACGACGAGGCGCTCGTCGCCTTCCTGTTCGAGCGCCTGTCGGGATACCTGCGCGAGCAGGGGTACTCGGCGCACGAGATCGCGGCGGTCGTCGATCCGCGACCGATGCGGATCGACACGGTTCCGGCGCGTCTGAACGCCGTACGTGCGTTCTCCGGGCTGCCGGAGGCCGATGCGCTAGCCGCAGCCAACAAGCGCATCGTCAACATCCTGCGCAAATCGCAAGAGCCCGCGCCCGCAGCGATCGACCGCGCGCTGCTCGTCGAGCCCGCCGAGCGCGCGCTCGCCGAATGCGTCGACGCGCTCGCGCCGCAGGCCGACGAGCGTGCGCGCAACGGCGACTGGTTCGGCGCGATGAGCGTGATGGCCGGCGCGCGCGACGCAGTCGACCGCTTCTTCGACGAAGTGATGGTGATGTCCGACGACGCGCGACTGCGCGCCAACCGACTCGCACTGCTCGAGGCGCTGCGCACGCTGATGAACCGCGTCGCCGACATCTCGAAGCTGGGCTGACGGCTTCGCCCATCGCATCGACGGCCGTGAAGCTCATCGTTCTCGACCGCGACGGCGTCATCAATCACGACAGCGACGCCTACGTCAAGAGCCCCGACGAATGGCGGCCGCTGCCGGGCAGCCTCGACGCCATTGCCCGGCTGAGCAAGGCGGGCTACCGGGTCGTGGTGGCGACGAACCAGTCGGGAGTGGCTCGCAAGCTCTTCGACGTCGCCACGCTCGGGCGAATCCACGCGAAGATGCACCGCGCCGTGGCCGAAGCGGGCGGGCGCATCGACGCGGTCTTCTTCTGCCCGCACGGACCCGATGAAGGCTGCGCCTGCCGCAAGCCGCGACCGGGCCTGTTCGACCAAATCCTCCAGCGCTTCCAGGCGGCGACCACCGACGTGCACGCCATCGGCGACCAGCTGCGCGACCTGCAGGCCGCGCACGCGGCAGGCTGCCGTCCGGTGCTCGTGCTCACCGGCAAGGGTCGCACAACGCTCGCCGCCGGCGGGCTGCCGGCCGAAACCGTCGTGCGCGTCGACCTCGCGGCAGTCGCCGCCGAGCTCGCTCCGTGATGGCGCTGCGCTGGGCGACGCACGAGCTGTGCTACGTTTTCACGCGTATCGATCGGCGAGCCGATCGCCAGCGCCGGCGAGAGGGCTGAAGCGCTGTCGGCCGAAGCAGGAAGCGGGATCGAGGGCGAGATGCACAGAACCAGTCCGCATGTCTATCGCAGCGTAGCGCCCGCCCTGCCGGCGTCGGCGCCGCAGCCATGAGCTCGCGCAGCAACGGCGCGCGGCGCGCGCCGACTCCGGTGCCCGCGGAACCTTCGCGCCAGCTGATCCTTCCCCTGTTCGATCCGCTGCATGCGCCGCCGGGAGCCTCCGGCAATGCCATGGCGCCAGGTGGCACGACGCGCGTGGCCCGGCTTTGCGAGCAGTGGCTGCGCTACGAGTTGCTGCGCTCCAGGCGGCGCACGATCGGCTTCGTCATCGACGAGCGTGGCCTGCGCGTGACGGCACCGCGCTGGGTGTCGGTGCACGAGATCGAATCGGCACTGCAGGGCAAGGCGAACTGGATCGTGCGCAAGTTGGCCGAATGGCGCGCGCACCAGGCGCGCCGCGACCGCCTCACGGTACGCTGGGAGCACGGAGCGTCCTTGCGCTATCTCGGCGAGACGCTCACGCTGTGCGTCGCAGGGAACGCGCGACGCACCGAACGCGTCGATGACCGCCTGGTCGTCGGGCTGCCGGCGCATGCCCGTGCGGAGCAGCTGAAAGACCGCGTCCAGTGCTGGCTGCAGGCACGTGCGCGCGACGTGTTTGCCGAGCGCATCGAGTGGTTCGGCGCGCGCCACGGTTTCACGCCCCGTCGCTGGTCGCTGTCGTCGGCTCGTACGCGCTGGGGCAGTTGCAGTGCGGACGGATCGATCCGCCTGAACTGGCGCCTCGTGCACTTCCCGATCGACATCATCGATTACGTCATCGCGCACGAGCTCGCACATCTGCGCGAGCTCAACCACGGCGCGCGCTTCTGGCAGATCGTCGGTGATCTGTTCCCCGAGTACGAACGAGCACGTGCATGGCTGCGCGACTTTCCCGAGGACACCGCGTCGCAATGAGCCGTTCGGCCCGACGACGCACCACCACAGGGGGAAACTCCCGATGAGGATCCTGCACACGATGCTGCGGGTCGGCGACCTGCAGCGCTCGACCGACTTCTATACGAGGGTCATGGGAATGCGCCTTCTGCGCACCACCGATCGTCCCGACCAGGGGTATTCGCTCGCCTTTGTCGGATACGGCGGCGAATCCACCGACGCGGTGCTCGAGCTCACGTGGAACCACGGCGTCGAACGCTACGATCTCGGCACGGCTTACGGCCACATCGCGATCGAGGTTCCCGACGCAGCCGAGGCATGCGAGCGGATCCGCGCCTCCGGAGGCAAGGTCGTTCGCGAAGCCGGTCCGGTGAAAGGCGGCTCGACGATCATCGCCTTCGTGGAAGATCCGGACGGCTATCGCATCGAGCTCATCGAACGTTCGGGCACGCGCGCGTCGTCGACGTGATCGGACGCGACGTCCGCGAGCTTGCGTGCGTCGTCGATGTTCCCCCACATCACCCAAGCGGCGAGAAACCACGCGCAGGCCTCGACTGCGTGGACCGCGGCGGAGCCCGGACGCAGCACCAGCATCATGCGTGCGCCGAGCAGCGCCGACGGAGCGAGCACGGTGAGCACGAGCGTGGCGACGAAGTACAGGCGTTCGCGCAACCGGTGAGCTTCGCGTGCGTCGGTGTCGCGAGCGACGCGCCGAACGGCGATCGCCGTCACCGTCATCGATGCTGCGAGGAGCGGGATGCCGAACTGGAGCATCGCCATGCGGACCGTACGCAGCACGGGGCCGGGTTCGAGCCAGAGCGCCGCCAGCGACGCGACCACCAACGCGAGCCCGAACGCGAACGATATCTCGCAGGCCGCGAGCAGGATGCGCGTCGGGTTCGTCCTCATGCGACGCGCGGGGCGAACATGGGAGATGCCCGACATCCCTCGCCTCCGCTGGCCGCGCTTCCCCGTGGCGATCGACTGTGCGCCGTTTTCCGGTGAGCGTCAACGAAGCGGTGGAGGCGGCGCACCGACGCAGCTGTCCGCAATCGACAGCCATTGCGGCACGTCGATCTGCTCCGGTCGCAACGTCGCCTCGAGGGGCGGCCGCGGCGCGCCGTGCGCATCGAGCCACGGCAGCAGCGTCGTTCGAATCATCTTGCGTCGCTGGGTGAACGCGGCAGCGAGCGCCTGCTGCAGCGGCACGGGATCTCGCAAGAGCTGGTCGTTGCGCACGCGCATGCGCACCACCGACGACTCGACCTTCGGAGGAGGCTCGAAGGCCTGCGGCGCAACGTCGAACAGCCGTTCGACCCGATAGAACGCCTGCATCAGCACCGACAGCCTGCCGAAGTCGCGTGTCGACGGCTTCGCGACGATGCGATCGACGACTTCACGCTGCAGCATGAAGTGCTGGTCGCGCACATGGGCGCGAAACTGCAGCAGTCGTACGAGCAGCGGGCTGGAGACGTTGTACGGCAGGTTGCCGACGATGCGCAGGCGCCGTTCCGCGGATCGGGCGATCGCGGCGAAATCGAAGCGCAGCGCATCGGCCTCGTGCAGGGTCAGCCGCTGCGGCGCATGCCGCGAGCGCAGGCGAGCGGCGAGATCGCGGTCGATCTCCACCGCGTGCAGGTGCGCGATGCGCTCGAGCAGCGCATCGGTAAGGGCAGCGAGCCCCGGCCCGATCTCGACCAGGAGTTCACCTTCGCGGGGGTCGATCGCGTCGACGATCGCCCGGACCACCGAGGCATCGGCCAGGAAATGCTGCCCGAAGCGCTTGCGTGGGCGATGTGCGCCGCGCTCGTGGTCAGCGCTCACCGGACGACGGTTGCGCGGCCATCGCGTACCGGTCGAGCTTGTACTCCACGTAGGTGCGATCGCGCAGCTGGCGCAGCCAGTCTTCGTAGTTCTCTTCGATGCGCCGCTCGCGCAGCGCCTGGCGAGCCTGCTGGCGCAACCGGTCGGGCGAGCTCTCGTCGGTGCGCCGCTCGAGGACCTGGATCAGGTGCACGCCGAACGGCGTGCGCACGGGCTCGCTGAGCTGTCCCGGCGCCAACGCGTTCATCGCACGTTCGAATTCGGGAACGGTGTCGCCCGGGTACACCCAGCCGAGGTCTCCGCCGCGGCCGGCGCTGCCGTCGACCGAATACTGGCGAGCCAGCTCGGCGAAATCCCCGGTGCCCGCCTCGATGCGCTGCCGGATCTCGCGCAACCGGCGCACGGCTTCGTCCTCGCTGACGACCTCGTTCGGTCGGATCAGGATGTGGCGCGCGTGCGTCTGCACGACCGGCTTGCCGGTCGCCACCGGCATCGATTCGCTGCGCCGCTCGATCAACTTCAACACGTGGAACCCGGCCGGGCTGCGCAGCACCGGCGCGACGCCCCCCGGGTTCAGCGGCCGCACGGCATCGACGAACAACTGCGGCAGGCGATCGGCCGCGCGCCAGCCCAGCGAGCCGCCGCTCATCGCTTCGGGGGCATCGGAGAAAGCGGCGGCGAGCCGGCCGAAGTCGGCGCCGGCCTGCAGTTGCCGTTCGATTTCCTCGGCGCGCAGGCGCTGGCGTTCGATCTGCTCGGCACTGGCGCCTTCGGGCAGGCGCAGCAGGATCTGCGCGACGTGCAACTCGGTGCGGTCGGACGCATCGGCTCCTTTCTGCGAGGCGAGGAAGGCGTCGACGTCGGCGTCGCTGATCTGCACCTTGCTGTCGATCTCGCGCTCGCGCAGCCGCTGCCGCACCATCTGGCCCCGCACCTCGTCGCGGAACTGCTCGAATTCGATTCCCTGCCGATCCAGGCGCTCGCGCAGCTGCGCGGAGGTGAGCCGGTTTTCCGCGGCGATCGCTCCGATCGCGCGCTCGAGCTGCGCGTCGTCGACTCGCAGGCCGGAGTCGCGCGCGAGTTGCATCTGCGCCCGATCGACGATCATGCGTTCGAGCACCTGGCGCTCGAGCACGTCCGACGGCGGCACTTCGATGTTCTGCTCGCGCAGCTGACGTTCGACCATCAGCATCTGCTGCTGCAGCTCGCGCTCGGTGATCGCCTCGCTGTTGACGACCGCAGCGATGCGGTCGATTTCGAGCGGGGCGGCTTGCGCGGACGCGAACGCGATGATGACGACGGCTGCCGAGAAGACGGCAGCCAGGCGGAGAAGGAATCGGGAAGGCATCACTCGTAGCCGAAGTAGCGCGACGGCAACTCGGGCCGATCGGTGGGCAGGCGATAGCCCGGAATGTTCCGTCGCAATATACCAAAGGGATCCGAACCGAGTCGGGCCAGGCCCTTGAGCTCGAGCTGGATGAAGAAGGCGGTGGTCGATCGCCCGAGCGCAGTGCGGAACCGCTGCGCAACGAAGCGGGTGCCCCAGCAGCACGACTCGTACTCGAAGCCGAGCACCGACTCGATCACGCCGCGCTCGTTGGGGACACCGCTGATCGGGTCTCGTCCTTCCGAAAGGAACGAGTAGTTCAGCCGCGCGAGCGCGACCCAGCGCTTGGCCACCGGCCAGCGCAGCGAGGTGTCGAACTGTCCGATCTCGTTGCGCCGGTATCGAATGCCGGTGTTCAGGATGCGACCGTCGGGCGGCAGGTAGCGCCACAACACCGTGTAGCGCCCGATTTCCCGGTCGCGCACGCTGTACTGGATCCCCGTGTCGAAACTCTGGTGTCGGCCCAGTTCGCCGGAGGCGGCGAGCAGCACGTCGGAGCGCTCGTCGGTTCGCGGCGCCACGCCGGGGATCGACACGCGTTGCGGCGAGAAATAGATGCGCTGGCCGACCGCGAAGCGGAATCGCTCGGCGCCGCTGTTCGGATCGATGAGCCGCGATACCGCCGCCGCGGTGAGTTGGTTCACGTCGGCGACGCGGTCGTAACCGACGAAGGTGTTCTCCGAGAAGAGCTGCGCGAAGTTGAAGTCGGCGACCGTGGTGTCGTACACGGGCAGGCGCGACTGGTCGCGAAACGGCGTGCGCGCATAGAACAGTCGCGGCTCGAGCGTCTGCGTCATGTCGCTGCCGAAGAAGCGCGCCGGCCGTTCGAAGACGAGGCCGCTGTCGATCGAGAAGGTCGGCACGGCGCTGCTTTCGGTACTGTCGAAAGCCATGCCGGTGCCGCTGTCGATCTGGTAGCTCGACAGATGCAATTGCGCCTTCGGAACGACGAACCATCCCGGCCGCACGACCGGATAGCTCAACTGGGGATTGGCGACGCTGCGCCAGCCTTCCGGCTGAAGGGCGGTCGGCGCGCGAAAGAGCGTCGCGTCGAGCACCGTGTCGACGTCGAAGCCCGCCGCGTCGCGCACGATGTTGCGCAACTGCAGTTGCGGGACGCGTTCGTACGGGCCCGGACGCGCGTCGAGGATCGACTGCCAGGTCTGCACGCTCACCAGCGCCGTCCAGTAATTGGGCAGCGCGCGCGACGCCGAGAACACGCGCGGCAGCAGACGCTCCGAGCTCGAGACGATCGACCGGCCGTAATCGACGAAGTAGTTGTCGTCGGAGACGCCGCGGATGTTCCAGGCTCCCCCCCAGCCGCCCCAGTTCGTGAAGGTGTTGTGCAGGTCGAAGAAGTAGCGGCTCGTGCCGGTGACGCGATCGTCGGGGTTCCACTCGATCGCCGCGCCGCCGTAGAAGCTGCGCTGGAGGTAGCGGAAGTCGGCACCCATCTGCAGCCCGCGCCGCGTGCTCACGCGCGGATACAACGTGAGATCTCGGTTCGGCGCGATGTTCCAGTAGTACGGAACGGTAACGTCCAGCCCCGATCGCGAAGTGACCGACAGCGAAGGCGGCAGGAAGCCGCTGCGCCGACGATCGCTCAACGGAAACGCGAAGACCGGCGCGGCAAGGATCTTCACGCCCTTGAAATACAGGCTCGCCGAGCGGCCGGTGCCTTCGTCCTCTTCCTGGTCGAGCGTCATCGACCGGGCGAGCAGGATCCAGTCGGGGTCGTCGAACTCGCAGGTCGTGTAGCTCGCCTCGGTCAGGCGCATGCGGTCGGAGCCGAGGAAGTCGATGCGCTCGGCGCGTCCCCGGCCGTCGTACTGCGCGAGGTAGTAGCTCGGCGACTCGAACCAGCCGGTGTTCGCGTCGAGCTTCAACGCCAGTTCCGGGCCGGTGAATACGTTGCCCTGACGCGCCACCCGCACGTGCCCCGCGGCGAGCAGTTCGTCGTCGGCCTCGTAATACGTGAGACGGTCGGCGCGGATCACCGATCCGGCCTTGCGCACTTCGGCATCGCCCGTCAACGTCGTGTCGCGGCCGCTGCGTCCGTACAGGCGATCACCCGTACCGTAGACCGGACGTCCTTCGGTGATCGCGGCACGCGTCTCGGAAAGCGCGGGATCGAGCTTCAGCGCGAAGCCGGGCGAGACGCCCTGCGCGATCGCGCTGCCCCAGACGAGCAGCGGCGACAACACGAGCGATGCGAAGGTCGAAGGACGGAATCGGGGCCGGCGCATTCGTCGGAAGCAGGACCGCTGGTGCCGGACAGGCGAGGCGCAGCAGGAAGGGCGGCCTCGAGCGTCGACCGCTCCACTATTATACGGACTGCCTCGTGCCCTGCGTGCACGCCCCTCTCGCTTCGGAGCCGCCGCGATAGAACCTGAACCCACGCAACGCGACGGCGACGATCGCCGGCTCACGGACCTGCGCAACTGGCTGGCCACGCTCGCGCCCACCCACGCGCTGGCGCTCGAAACGATCCGTCCGGCGTCGAACGACGCAAGTTTTCGCCGCTACTTCCGGGTCGATGCCGAGCGCGAAGGCCAACCAAGCCGCGTCGCGATGGACGCGCCCCCGCCAATGGAGGACTGCCGGCCCTTCGTTCACGCGGCGCAGGTGCTGCGCGACGCCGGCGTGCACGTGCCGCAGGTGCTCGCCGCCGACCTCGGTCGCGGGTTCCTGCTGCTGGAGGATTTCGGGTGCACCACGTACCTGCAGCGGCTGCACGAGTGCGCCGACGACGATGCACGAGTCGAGGCCCTGATGCGCGATGCGGTGCAGGCGCTCGTGCGCATGCAGGCAGCCAGCCGCGCGGGCGTGTTCCCCGACTACGACCGGACACTGCTCGCCCGCGAGCTCGAGTTGTACCCGCAGTGGTACGTCGATCGCCATCGCGGCGTCGCACTGGACGAGGCCGCACGCGCGACGCTGAACGACGCCTTCGAACGGCTGCTGGCGAACAACCTGGCGCAACCGCGCGTGTTCGTTCACCGCGACTGGCACTCGCGCAACCTGATGGCGCTCGATGGCGACGACAATCCGGGCGTGCTCGATTTCCAGGACGCCGTGTACGGACCGCTCACCTACGACCTCGCGTCGATGCTGCGGGATGCCTACATCGAGTGGCCCGAGGAGCGGCAGATCGACTGGGCGGCGCGTTACTGGCAGGCCGCGCGTGCGCGAGCGCTGCCGGTGGCGGCCGATTTCGGCGAGTTCTATCGCGACTTCGAATGGATGGGCCTGCAACGCCATCTGAAGGTGCTCGGGATTTTCGCGCGCCTTCACCACCGCGACGGAAAGGATCGCTACCTGGCGGACCTTCCGCTCGTCCTCTCGTACGCATTGCGCACTGCGCGGCGCTATCGCGAGTTCGGCGCGCTGGTGAAGCTCATGGAGCGCATCGAGGCCGCGCAAGACGCGGCGGGACACGGCGCCACCATGCGTAGCGCCGGCTACACGTTCTGAGCCGTGCGCGCGATGCTGCTGGCCGCCGGGCGCGGCGAACGGATGCGCCCGCTCACCGACGCGTGCCCCAAGCCGCTGCTGCGCGCCGGCGGGCGCATGCTGATCGAATGGCACCTGCTCGCGCTCGCGCGCGCGGGCATCGTCGACGTCGTCGTCAATCATGCGCACCTGGGCGCACAGGTCGAGCAGGCGCTCGGCGACGGCGCGCGCTGGAACCTGCGCATCCGCTACTCGCCCGAAGGAGAGGCGCTCGAGACCGCCGGCGGCATCGCGCACGCCCTTCCGATGCTCGGCGACGGACCTTTTGTCGTCGCCGCAGCCGACGTGTTCACCGATTTCGACTATTCGCGCGTGGCAGCGATCGCGGCGCGGATGATCGACGACGATCTCCTCGCCTGGTGCGTACTGGTACCGAACCCGCCGCACCACTGCGCCGGCGACTTCGCGCTGCGCGAGAACCGACTGCTCGCCGACGGCGAGCCCCGGCTCACGTTCAGCGGGATCGGCATCTACCGCTCCACGCTCTTCGAGAACGTGGATCCGGACCGCAAGGCGCCGCTCGCGCCGTTGCTGCGCGCCGCTGCGATGGCGGGCCGCGCCGGTGCCGAACGCCACGACGGCCGCTGGATCGACGTGGGCACGCCGCAACGCCTCGCTGCACTCGATGCACAATTGCACTCGAGCGATCGATAGCGACGCGCTCGATGCGCCGCGCAGCGCCGGAAACCGGAATGCAGGAATACGCCAAACGCAGACAACGACTGATCGACGCGATGCGCGCCGCCGGCGGCGGTGTGGCCATCGTGTGCACCGGTGCCGAGGTGATTCGCAACCGCGACAGCGAGTACCCGTATCGCAGCGACAGCTACTTTCGCTACCTGAGTCCTTTCCCCGAGCCGCAGGCGGCGATCGTGCTCGTCGCCGGCACGGACACCGACGAGACCGTTCTGTTCTGCCGGCCCAAGAACGAGGAGCGCGAGACCTGGGACGGCTTTCGCTATGGCCCGTCGGCAGCGGCCGAACGCTTCGGTTTCGATCGCGGCGCGCCCATCGACTCGCTCGACGAGGAGATGGCGAAGATGCTCGCGAACCGTCCGGCGCTGTGGTGCGCGCTCGGAACCACCGAAGCGCTCGACGCGTCGGTGCGCCGCTGGCTGGCCGCGGTGCGCGCACAGGCGCGAGCGGGCGTCACCTCGCCCACCCAGGTGTTCGACCTCGCGCACGTCCTCGACGAAATGCGACTCGTGAAGGACGAACTCGAAATCGCCGCGATGCGCCGCGCTGCGCAGATCTCGTCGGCGGCGCACGTGCGCGCGATGCGCACCGCCCGTCCCGGGCGCCGTGAATACGAGATCGAGGCCGAGTTGCTGTACGAGTTCCGTCGCAACGGAGCCGATGCGCCCGCCTACGGCTCGATCGTCGCGTCCGGGCGCAATGCCTGCGTGCTGCACTACCGCGCGAACGATGCCGTGATGAAGGACGGCGAACTGCTGCTCATCGACGCGGCGTGCGAGTTCGAAGGCTACGCATCGGACATCACGCGCACCTTTCCGGTGGGCGGGCGCTTCACCGCGGCGCAACGCACGCTGTACGACATCGTGCTCGAGGCGCAACGTGCGGCGATCGAGACGATCCGCCCCGGCGCTCGCTTCGTCGATGCGCACGACGCGGCCGTGCGCGTGCTCGCGCAGGGCATGATCGACTGCCGCCTCATCGAAGGGCCGCTGGTCGCGGCGATCGAATCCGGCGCCTACCGCCGCTTCTACATGCACCGCACCGGGCACTGGCTGGGCATCGACGTGCACGATTGCGGCGACTACCGCGAGCCTTCGGCCGCCAGCGCCGACGGCAGCGCCGGATCGCGCATCCTGCGCACCGGCATGGTGACGACCGTCGAACCCGGCATCTACGTGCGCGCTGCCGACGACGTGCCGAGCGCATTCCACGACACCGGCATCCGCATCGAGGACGACGCGCTCGTTACCGACGACGGTTGCGAGATCCTCACCATCGACACGCCCAAGCGCCCGGAAGACATCGAAGCGGCGATGAACGGATGACGCAGCGGCTGCGCATCGAAGGCCGAGGGCCGGTCGCCATTGCGCTGCGCCTTTTTCTCGCGCGACAAGGATTCGCCGCGGCGTCGATCGCGCACGACGCTTTCGCCGAACACATCGCGCCGGTCGTCGCCGCCCGCGCGCTCGCGCTCTCGCTGGGCAGCACACACCTGCTCTCGCGCATCGTCGCGCTGCCCGCGGCGGCGCCGATCCGCACCGTCGACGTCTCGCTCGCGCGCGGCGCAGGCCGAACCCGCTTCCATGCCGCCGACCTGGCCTCGCCGAGCCTCGGCTGCGTCGTCCGCTATGCCACGCTGCATCGCGCCCTTCTGGACGCACTCCGGAGCGTGAGGCAGTCGCCCCATTCCGTCCCCCATACCCCATCCCCCCGCGGCGGCGAAGCCCACCCGATAACCAAA
>JAEWFA010000038.1 GCA_023389055.1 Pseudomonadota bacterium
CACGGCCACGATCTGCTCGACCGAAAAGCGCTTGCGTTTCACGACAAACTCCTTGGGCCCCTGAACGGGGCTCAGTTTGCCGAAAAACTCGCTCTCGATACTGTCCAGTTCCGCCAATGCAGATCACAGCGGCGCCAAGCAGTGCGCAGCCGAGCTTTCCGCGTGGTCGGCGCCCGCTTGGCGTCTCGCGCCGCAACCCGCGCGATCCCGCCGACGTGCAACGACAGCGTGTAGTCGAGAGAAGGATCAATTCCAATCAATCGCTGCGACGTTCAAGATCAGCTTCGCGGCTCGTTCGACCCACGGCTGTGTGTACCGAGATTGATCGTGTGCTTGAAGCGACTCATGAAACTCCGGCGCCTAACGTCTGAGCTAAGCGGCAGGCGACGGCTTGCCGGCGGCTGTCCGCTTGGGCGAAGTGTTAGACGACGACTGCTTCGACCGTGATGGGTTCAACTCTTGCCTCAAGACGTCCCGGAGAACTCCGACGGTTACCGGCTGATCGTCTTCGTGAAATTCGCCACTGGCTTCTTTCATTGCCAACCGCAAAGCCGAATTGATCATTGTTTGATAGCCCCGTCCTTGGGCCTCCGCCTTCTCACGGAAGTGTTCGATGACGTCGTCGTCGAGCATGATGGTGATTCTCGTCTTACCCGGCGAGGCAACGACCGCACCTCGCTTTCCCTTCGAAAAGTCGTATTCCTTACGCATGGTATTGCTCCGCTTCACTTCTGCTGCACCGGCGTGCGGAGATTAGTCGAATGCGATCGCCGCGCGGTGTGTGAACGACGACCAGGATCCGGCCCAAGGCATCCCTACCAAGCGTGACGTATCGCGGTTCCCCCTGCGCGTCGGGATCCTCAATGGTTACGGCGAAGGGGTCACGAAGCGCTTGCTCGGCGTGCGCAAAGCTGACCTTGTGCTTGGCAAGGTTGGCCTTTGCTTTCGCCGGATCGAACTCGATGTCCACCGGACAATTATGCATATCGCATGCATATCGTCAAGCATGAAGGAGGGTCAGCGGGTTGAGTCGGCGAACGTCTGAATTAAGCCGGGCCGCGAAGCGGCGTCGGCTTGAATGAATTGTTGGGCGACATAACCCATCTCCGAGTCAGTGCGCGCGCCGGTAGTGCATGGCAACCGCGCCGCAGCGGAGCGGCTTCGCCGAGACCAGATCGAGCCGTCGCGTGCTAGGGAGCCCGCTCTGGTACAGGGTCGGGCCGTGGCCGGCGATCCTGGGGTGGACGAGGAACTTGTACTCGTCGATCTGATCCAGCCGGTCCAGCTCGGTCGCGAGCTTGCCGCTGCCCAGGAGGACGCCGGCCGGTGTCGCGTCCTTGAGCGGGCGTTTGCGGGATCGCGGCCGTGTCCAGCTTCAACGTGTCGGCCCAGTTCGCGCTGCCGGAATGGGTGCGCGGGCGCGGACTCGCCATCTACGTGACGGTGTTTCTCGGGCGCCCTGGCGCTGGGCAGTGCACTGTGGGGACAGCTCGCCAGCGTGGTCGGGCAGTCGATGGCGCATTTCGTTGCCGCCGCGGGCGCCCTGCTGGCAATCCCGTTGACGCAGCGCTGGAAGTTACAGGCAAGCGCGGGAGTCGACCTGGCGCCTTCGATGCACTGGCCGGCACCCGTCACCTCACTGCAGATCGAAGAAGACGCGGGGCCGGTTCTGGTCACTGTCGAATACAAGGTGCTGCCGCGCCACTGCAAGACGTTCCTTGCGGCGATCGAGCGCATGTCCGCGCAGCGCCGCCGCGATAGCGCCTACGCGTGGGGCGTCTTCGAAGACGCTGCGGAACCCGGTCGGTTCCTGGAAACGTTTCTGGTCGACTCGTGGCTCGAACATCTCCGCCAGCATGCGCGTGTGACGAACGCGGATCGCGAGCTGGAGGAACAGGTGCACGAATTCTTGCTCGGCGAGCCGACCGTTACGCATCTGATCAGTCGCAAGTAGGAAGCACGGCGTCGGCAGCAGAAGGCTGTCGGGATCACGGCAGCGGGCCGATTCGCGAAAGCAGCGACCTCTTGCCGCGCAGCACGCTCGCAATGAGGTCCAGGCCCAGGCCGGCAATGACGATTGCAGCGGCGATCGCCCCGACTCTCGTGGACGGTTCGGACGTGGCGATGATGAGCACCGCCAGCGCGATGAAGAAGATGCCGAAAAGCGTGCCGATCCAGCGATGCGTCCTGGTCGAGACTGCCGGGTCGCTGGTATCTCGCATGCGACTAAGGTTGAGGCAAACCGCTTGCCGAAGGCAAGTGCGGGTGACCGCCGGCTCAAGCATCACGTCCGTCGACTCGCGTAGGAGTCATGATCCCGGATGCCCCGGAGAATGCTGCTCGATCGTTCCTTCTTCGACAAGCCGACGCGCCAGCTGCTCTCGCCATTCGGAACGCCGCATATGACCGGGCGCGTTCTGCACCATAGCCTCGGTCAGCTCGTAGATTCTGTCGTCCGGCAGCGCGAAGTCGAGCGGAACTGATACCGGCGGCATGTACCAAGGCGTTTGAACGAACAACTCGATCCGATTCTCCTCCGGATCCGAGAAATACACCGACCAGGAGCCACCGTGATTGGTCGGATCCAGAGCGGAAACCTGCAGCGCCAGCAGTTGCGAGTAAAGGCGGCGCAACTCCGAAAATGCAATGACACGGAACGAGATCTGATTCACCGTGGAAGGGCTTCCCGGCACACGCCCGGGCACAAGCACGATCTGATGGTGCTCCTCGGGACTGCGCGACAGGAAAACGACGTCGGCTGCACGAATGCAAGCCCGATCGGTGACCGAGAAACCAAGCACTTTCGTGTAGAAGTCGACCATCCTGCTCATGTCCTCGACATAGAGGCCGATGTGAGAGAACGCCATACGAGGTGCCTGATCCACGATCCGTCTCCGCAAGCGGCTGAGCCGTCTGCACACGGGCGCCTAAGGTCAAGTCGCGCCGCGAACACGCCTCGTGGCCTCGGCTCGAGTCAATTGTTAGGCCCGGGTTCGGTCGCAGTCAATGCGCATCCCCAGGATGCCCTGAGCGAGGGGCAGATCCGCCAGCGCGCGCATCACGAACACGGAGAACGCGAAGAACACGCCACCTACGAGGGCCGACGCCACGGTGGACCCGACGACCATTGCGGTCGACAGGTTCAGGCGCCAATCACCCGACTGAACGTCTCAAGCGCTTGCGAACGCTGCGTCCCGGCATTCGCTCCCTTTGCGGCCGATGGCTCCGGCAGCGTGGCGCATGCCGGACACAGACAGGCCTTGCCCCGACTCAAACTACGAGCGCCGTCCCGCCGCCCCGCTGCCTCTTGATCTCTTGCACCCACCGCTCCGCCGGCAGCCGATCCTTCATCTCCAGCCTTCTAGCCCGCTCCCGCAGCGCCCCCCACTCCACGCGCAACTCCGGCCCCGAAAAGGCGAGCAACGCCACGTTCCCCGCCGCCACGGGCGGCAACGCGATCACCCGATCGTCGAACGCCATCCGCACGTTGCGCAGGCTGTTCGCATACGACCGCCCGTCTCCGAACACGTTGACGACGAGAATCCCCGCCGGCGCGAGCGCCGCACGGCAATCGCGATAGAACGGCACGTCGTCGAGCACCGGACCGCGCGCCTTCGTGTCGTAGAGATCGGCGAGGATCACGCCGAAGCGTCCGCGCGAAGATCGCCGCAACGCGTACTCGCCGGCGTCGGCGCGCACCACCTGGAGCCGCTCGTCCTCGGGCAGCGCGAAAGCGCTGCGGCAGACGTCGATCACCGCGCGGCTCGCCTCGACGACGGTGATGCGCGTCTTCGAGAGCTTCTTCCAGCAGTGACGGGCGAGGCCCGCGGCGCCCAGCCCCATCTGCAGCATCTCGTCGGGCGCGGCGAGGAACAGCCGCCACGCCATCATGTCGTGCGCGTAGTCCAACTCCAGGTCGTACGGCCGCGCGAGGCGCATCGCGCCCTGGATCCACGGCGAGTCGAAGTGAAGGTAGCGAACGCCCGCGGACTCGGAGAGCACGATCACGGGTTCTTCGGAGCGCCCGCCCGGATGGCGAGAGGCGCGGCGGGAGGTCTTTCGTGCGGTGGTCAAGGCGTTCTACTCGTTGTTTGCGGAGTCACCGCAGCGTTTCGATCGCTTCGCGCCACAGCTCGAGCTTGCGCTCGCGCGGCATCGACGCGTAGGCGGGGCTGGTGGAAGGCATCACGCGCGTGCGGTAGCCGGCGTCGCGAAAGCGCGGTTCGAAGCGCCCTGCGGCCTTTCCATTGAAGAGCACGGCGCCCAGATGGGGCGCGATGCGATGCAGATGGGCGAAGTCGTTCGCCGCCGCTTCGCGGATCTCGCTGTCGAGGCTCCCCTCGCGGCGGCAGGCGCCGTAGACGTCCCAGATCGCGAGGCCTGCGGCGAGCACCGCTTCGTAGCGGCGTTCGAACGGCCACTCGTGCAGCGGCTCGCCGAGCACTTCGCCGAGGATCGGCCAGAAGAGATTGCGCGGATGCGCGTAGTAGTGCCCGGCCATCAGCGACGCCTCGCCGGGAAAGCTGCCGAGCACGAGCAGCCGCGAGTGCGGCGCGACGACCGGGGCGAGGCCGCGCAGCGGCGCGGGTTCAGTCACTCACTCGTCTTCGACGGGTCGCCCGCTTCGCCGCCCGGGTCGCCCGCTGCGGACGCGCCCGCACCCGTCGACTCGCCGCCGAGCAACATCGCATTCATCCGCCGAACGAAGCCCGCCGGATCCTGCAGCTGACCGCCCTCGGCGAGCGTCGCCTGCTCGAACAGCAGCCGCGACCAGTCGTCGATGTGCGCGTCGTCGTCGCGCACGCGCGCGAGCAGCGGATGCTCGGGGTTGATCTCGAGGATCGGCTTTCTCGCCGGCGCGTTCTGCCCGGTCTGCTTGAGCAGCCTCTCGAGGTGCGCGCTGATCTCGTGCTCGCCCGAGACAAGGCATGCCGCCGAGTCGGTAAGCCGGTTCGTCACGCGCACTTCGCTGACGTCGTCGCCGAGCGCGGCCTTCATCCGCTCGACGAGCGGCTTGAGTTCTTCGGCGACCTGCTCGGTGACCTTCTTCTCGGCCTCGTCCTCGAGCTTGCCAAGTTCCAGCCCGCCGCGCGCGACCGATGCGAGCTCCTTGCCTTCGAACTCGGTGAGGAACGACAGCAGCCATTCGTCGACGCGATCGGTGAGCAGCAGCACCTCGACGCCCTTCTTGCGGAACACCTCGAGATGCGGGCTGTTTCGCGCGGCGGCGGGCGTGTCGGCAGTGATGTAGTAGATCTTCTCCTGCCCTTCCTTCATCCGCGCGACGTAGTCGGCGAGCGACACCGTCTGCGTGTCGTCGCTGGAAGCGGTGGTCGCGAAGCGCAGCAGCTTCACGATGCGGTCGCGGTTGGCGAAGTCCTCGCCGACGCCTTCCTTGACCACCGCGCCGAACTCGCGCCAGAAGCTCGCGTAGTCGTCGGGCTTGTTCTCGGCGAGGTCCTCGAGCAGCGACAGGATGCGCTTGGTCGACCCCTCGCGGATCATCCGCACGTCGCGGCTCTCCTGCAGGATCTCGCGCGAGACGTTCAGCGGCAGGTCGTTCGAGTCGATGACGCCGCGCACGAAGCGCAGCCATGCGGGCAGCAACTGCTCGGCGTCTTCCATGATGAACACGCGCCGCACGTACAGGCGCACGCCGCTGCGACGACTGCGGTCCCACAGGTCGAATGGTGCGCGCGACGGGATGTACAGCAGCGTCGTGTATTCGGTGCGGCCCTCGACGCGCGCGTGCGTCCACGCGAGCGGGTTCTCGTCGCCGTGCGCGAGGTGCTTGTAGAAGTTGCGGTACTGCTCGTCGTCGATCTCGCTCTTCGAACGCGCCCACAATGCGCTCGCCTGGTTGACCGTTTCCCATTCGTCGGTAGGGCGCATTTCCTTCGCTTCGGCGTCCCACTCTTCCTTGCGCATGCGGATCGGCAACGAGATGTGGTCCGAATAACGGCGCACGATCGACTTGAGCTTCCACGGCGATAGCAGGTCCTCGAAGCTCGTCTCGTCGAGCTCGGTCTCGGCCGCCACCTCGCCTGCCGACGCGTTGCGCAAATGCAGCGTGACGTCGGTACCTCGCGTGGCCTTCTCGACCGTCTCGACGGAGAACTCTCCGGTGCCCTCGGACTCCCAGCGCACCGCCTGGTCGGCCGACAGCCCCGCGCGGCGCGAGACGACCGTGACGCGATCGGCGACGATGAACGCCGAATAGAAGCCCACGCCGAACTGGCCGATCAATTGCGCATCGCTCGCCTGGTCGCCGGAGAGCTTGCCGAAGAATTCGCGCGTGCCCGAGCGCGCGATCGTGCCCAGGTGCTCGACTGCCTCGTCGCGCGACAGGCCGATGCCGTTGTCGGAGATCGTGATCGTGCGCGCCTTCGGGTCGACGTCGATGCGGATCTGCAGCTCGCCGCCGCCTTCGAGCAATTCGGGGGCGTTCAGCGCCTCGAAGCGCAGCCGGTCGCAGGCGTCGGATGCATTCGAGATCAGCTCTCGCAGGAAGATCTCGCGATTGCTGTACAGGCTATGGATCATGAGGTTCAGCAGCCGGCTGACCTCGGTCTGGAATCCCAGTGTCTGCTTGGTTTCAGTCATCGGAATCTGTACAAGTCCGGAAACGGAGGGAACGATCGGAATTGAGCGCTTGCCCGATGCAGCGGCTGCGCCCGGGAGCCCGCGCCACAGATCGGGGCGCGGGCGCCTGTTTTCAAGGGGCCCGCGGCGGATGCGGCAGCGACAGCGTGGCGTCTGCCACGCGCGGCTCGAGGTAGCGCCCCTTGCGCGCGCGCGCGCCGCGCCAGCCTTCCAGCACAGCGCCCGACAGCAAACGTTCGACGGCCTTGCCGCCCCGGCCCGTGCCCTGCACGCGCACGCCGTCGCGTCCGAAGACGATCGCCTGCTGCATCGGGTCGGACGCATCGACCTTGAGCATCGTCACGCCGCGTCCGCCGTTGCGCAGCGCCTTGACCTCCGCTAGATCGAAGACGAGCGCGTGCCCTGCACGCGAAATGCACAACACGCGGTCCATTCCGGGCGCGAAGAGTGCCGGACGCGCCGGTGCGTCGCCCTGCTCCACCGCAATGAAGCTCTTGCCCTGCCGCGTGCGTCCGACGAGGTCGCTCGCCTGACAGATCAGCCCGTAGCCGCCGCGCGTCGACAGCAGCACGCCGGTGGCCGCAGTCGCGGCGAACACGTGCTCGATCCGCGCACCCGGCTCCAACTCGACGAAGCTCGTCACCGGAACGCCGTCGCCGCGTGCCGAAGGCAGCTGCGATACGCCGATCGTGAAGACGCGACCGGTCGTGTCGATCGCGTACAGGTTGTCGGTGGTCATCACCTCGAAGGCGCCGTAGAACGCATCGCCCGTCTTGAATCCGGCTTGCGCCGGGTCGTAGTCGGCGTCGTGTCCCTGGCGCGCGCGCACCCAGCCCTTCTGCGAGACGATCACGGTGACCGGCTCCACGGGCACGCGCACGTCGAGCACCGTGCGCTCGGCGGCCTCGATCAGCGTGCGCCGATCGTCGCCGTACTGCTTCGCGTCGGCCTCGATCTCCTGGATCACCTGCCGGCGCATCTTCGCCGGGCTCTTCAGCAATGCGTCGAGCTTCTCGCGCTCGTCGCGCAGCGAAGCCAGCTCCTTCTCGATGCGGATCGCTTCGAGCCGCGCCAGTTGCCGCAGCCGGATCTCGAGGATGTCCTCGGCCTGTCGATCGGTGAGGCCGAAGGCATCGATCAATGCGGGCTTCGGCTCGTCGGACTCGCGGATGATGCGGATCACCTCGTCGATGCGCAGCAGCACGAGCTGGCGCCCTTCGAGGATGTGAATGCGATCGTCGACCTGCGCGAGCCGGTGACGGCTGCGGCGCGTGACCGTGTCGACGCGGAACTCGCACCACTCGGCCAGGATCGTCGCGAGGTTCTTCTGCCGCGGCCGGCCGTCCACGCCGATCATGACGAGGTTGACCGCGACGCCCGTTTCCAGGCTCGTATGCGCGCGCAGCACGCGCAGCAACTCGTCGGATTCGATCTTCGAGGTCTTCGGCTCGAAGACGAGCCGCACCGCCGCCTCCTTGCCCGATTCGTCGCGCACGGCATCGAGCACCGCCAGCACCGACGACTTCAATTGCAGTTGCTCGGGCGTGAGCGACTTCTTGCCCGCGCGCACCTTCGGGTTCGTGAGCTCCTCGATTTCCTCGAGGACCTTCTGCGCCGAGACGCCCTGCGGCAACTCGGTGACCACCAGCTGCCACTGCCCGCGCGCGAGTTCTTCGATCGTGTGCCGCCCGCGCATCTTGATCGAGCCGCGCCCGGTCTCGTAGATCTCGCGAATGTCGGCGGCCGGCGAAATGATGTGCCCGCCGCCGGGGAAATCCGGTCCGGGAACGATCTGCGCGAGCGCGGCCGAGTCGATCTTGGGGTCCTTCAGCACGGCCACTGCGGCGGCCGCAACCTCTCGCAGGTTGTGCGGCGGAATCTCGGTGGCCATGCCCACCGCGATGCCCGAGGCGCCGTTCAGCAGCAGCATCGGTAGCCGCCCCGGCAGCAGCCGCGGCTCCTTCGTCGAACCGTCGTAGTTCGCGATGAACTCGACCGTTCCCTGGTCGATTTCGTCGAGCAGCAGCCGCGCGTAGGGCGTCAGCCGCGCCTCGGTGTAGCGCATCGCCGCCGCCGAATCGCCGTCGCGCGAGCCGAAGTTGCCGTGGCCGTCGATCAGCGGATAACGAAGCGTGAACGACTGCGCCATGCGCACCAGCGCGTCGTAGGCGGCTACGTCGCCGTGCGGGTGGAACTTGCCGAGCACGTCGCCGACGACGCGCGCCGACTTCACGGGCTTGGCGCCGGGCGCCAGGCCCATCTCGTTCATCGCGTAGAGGATGCGGCGCTGCACCGGCTTCTGGCCGTCGCAGACGTCGGGCAACGCGCGGCCCTTGACGACGGAGACCGCATAGTCGAGGTAGGCGCGCTCGGCGTAGCGCGCGAGCGTCAACGCCTCGTCGCCGTCGTCGCCATCCTCGCGAATCGGAAGTTCGATCTGGTCGTTCAAATGTCGACCTCGGCCTCGTTTCCGCGCTCCTCGAGCCAGGCGCGGCGTGCCGAAGCCTCGCCCTTGCCCATCAGCATCGTGAAGCGCTCCTCGGTGTGCGCGACGTCGAGATCGCCCAGGCGCACCTCGAGCATGCGACGCGTATCGGGATTCATCGTCGTCTCCCACAACTGCTCGGCATTCATCTCGCCCAGCCCCTTGAAGCGCGAGATCGACCAGCTGCCTTCACGCACGCCTTCCTTGCGCAGCTTGTCCTCGACGCGGCGCAGTTCCTCCTCGTCCAGGCAATACAGCTTGCGCAACGGACGCTTGCCCTGCGCCGGAACGTCGACGCGAAACAGCGGCGGCCGCGCGACGTGCACGTGGCCGCGCTCGATCAGCTTCGGGAAGTGCCGAAAGAACAACGTGAGCAGCAGCACCTGGATGTGCGCGCCGTCGACGTCGGCGTCCGACAGGATCGCGATGCGCCCGTAGCGCAGCCCGGAGAGATCGGGGTCGTCGCGCATCGAATGCGGATCGACGCCGATCGCCACCGCGATGTCGTGGATCTCGTTGTTGGCGAACAGTCGATCGCGCTCGGCTTCCCAGGTGTTGAGCACCTTGCCGCGCAACGGCAGGATCGCCTGGAACTCCTTGTCGCGGCCCATCTTCGCCGAGCCGCCGGCCGAGTCGCCCTCGACGAGGAACAACTCGTTGCGCGCGATGTCGTCGGACTCGCAGTCGGTGAGCTTGCCGGGCAGCACGGCCACGCCCGAGCTCTTCTTCTTGCCGACTTTCTGCGCAGCGCGGCTGCGCGCCTGCGCCTGCCGGATGACGAGCTCGGCGAGCTTGCGGCCATGCTCGACGTGCTGGTTCAGCCACAGCTCGAGCTGCGGCTTGACCAGCGAAGATACCAGGCGCACGGCGTCGCGCGAATTCAGTCGCTCCTTGATCTGCCCCTGGAACTGCGGGTCGAGCACCTTCGTCGACAGTACCCAGTTCGCGCGCGCGGCGACATCCTCGGCGAGCAGCTTCACGCCCTTGGGCTGCAGGCCGTGCAATTCGATGAAGCCCTTCACGGCACCGAACAGTCCTTCGCGCAGCCCCGACTCGTGCGTGCCGCCGGCCGTCGTCGGAATCAGGTTCACGTACGACTCGCGAAGCAGCTGTCCGTCCTCGGTCCACGCGACGACCCACTGCGCGCCCTCGCCTTCGGCGAAGCTGTCGTGTCCGGCCGGCACCGACTGGTCGCCCTCGAACAGCGGAATGATCGGCGGCGAATCGGACAGCTGCGCGAGGCTTTCGGCGAGATAGCCGCGCAGCCCCTCCTGGTAGTGCCAGCTCTGGCGGCGTCCGGCCTTCTCCTCGGCGAGCGTGACCTTCACGCCGGGCAGCAGCACCGCCTTCGAACGCAACAGGTGCACGAGCTCGGCCTGCGGGATCGCGAGCGTGTCGAAATACTTCGCATCCGGCCACATGCGAACCGCGGTGCCGCTGCGACGGTCGCCACGACCCGGTGCCCTCGAGCGCAGCCGCTCGGCGACCTCGCCGCCCTCGAAGGCGATGTGGTGCACCTTGGCGTCCCGCCAGACGGTGACCTCGAAGCGCCTGGACAACGCGTTCGACACCGACACGCCGACGCCGTGCAGCCCGCCCGAGAAGCTGTAGGCGCCGCCGTCGGCCTTGTCGAACTTGCCGCCCGCATGCAGGCGCGTGAACACGATCTCGACGACCGGAACGCCCTCTTCCGGATGCTTGCCCACCGGAATGCCGCGCCCGTCGTCGTCGACCTCGATGCTTCCGTCCGCATGCATCGTGACGACGATTTCGTCGCAGAACCCCGCGAGCGCCTCGTCGGCCGCGTTGTCGAGCGCCTCCTGCACGATGTGCAGCGGGTTTTCGGTGCGCGTGTACATGCCCGGGCGCTGGCGCACCGGCTCGAGGCCTTTCAGGACA
This sequence comes from Pseudomonadota bacterium, assembly GCA_023389055.1. GTDB lineage: Bacteria > Pseudomonadota > Gammaproteobacteria > Burkholderiales > Burkholderiaceae_E > Zeimonas. The sequence continues at coordinate 10,988 of JAEWFA010000038.1, forward strand.
CGGATCGACGCTTCGCTGTATTCGGTGCGACGGGCTGCCATCTGCGGGGACGTGAGGAGAAACGAGTGACGCGCGTCAGCGTCCGAGCGGAATTCCGCAGGCCTGCAGCAGCGACGCGAAGCTGACCACCAGGTTCGGGTCTCGGTAGGCGAGGAACGACCAGACGAGGACGAAGCCGAGCACGCCCACGCCGACGAGGGCGAGCGCCGTGCGGGCGATGCGCATCGTGCGATGATCGTGCATCGCATCATTCTACTGGGTGCCCGACGGTGCCCGTCTCCGATGGCCACCGAAGACCCCGCCCGCGCGCCGCACGTTCGCGCCCCAAGCCCCCGCTCCGAACGCACCGACCACCCCGGGCACGCCGATACGCTCGTCGTGCACGGCGACCGCGATCCGGAAGTCTTCGACCCCGAGCTCGCGCCACCCGTCCACATGTCGGTGACCTGGTCGGCGCGCGACGCGGACGAGTTCGCCGGAATGGCCACCGGCGTGCGCCCGCAGCGCTTCTACACGCGTTACGGTAACCCGACGCACGAGCGCGTCGCGCGGCTCGTTGCGCAGCTCGAAGGCGGCGAAGGCGCGCTGCTGGCCGCCAGCGGCATGGGTGCGATCTCGTCGGTGTTGCTCGGGCTGCTCGGCGCGGGCGACCGCGTCGTCGCGCAGACGAGTCACTACATGGGCAGCACGAGCTGGTTCACGGAACTGCTGCCGCGCTTCGGCGTCGCGGTCGAGCGCGTCGACCAGACCGACACGGCGGCGATCGTCGCAGCGCTCGGCCGCGGCGCGAAGCTCGCGATGTTCGAGACACCGTCGAATCCGACGATGGCGCTCACCGACCTGCGCGCCGTCACCGAAGCCGCGCGCGCGTGCGGCGCGATCACCGTCGCCGACAACACTTTCGCCACGCCGCTGAACCAGCAGCCGCTCGCGCTCGGCGTCGATGTCGTCGTGCACAGCGCCACCAAGTACCTCGGCGGACACCACGACCTGATCGCCGGCGTGATCGTCTCGCGCGACGAAATCCTCGAGCGCATCTGGCGCGGCACGATCGCGCTCGGCGCGACGCTCGGCGCCTTCGACGCGTGGCTGCTGCTGCGCGGACTACGAACGCTCGCGCTGCGCGTCGAGCGCGCGAACGACAACGCGATGCAGGTAGCCCGCTTCCTCGAGTCGCATCCCGGCGTCGAAGCCGTGCACTACCCGGGGCTCGAGAGCCATCCGCAGCACGCGCTCGCGCGCGCGCAGATGCGCGGCTTCGGCGGCGTGCTCTCGGTGCGCATCGCCGGCGACTACGCGCACACCGCGCGCTTCGTCTCGCGGCTGTCGCGCTTCACGCACGCAGTCAGTCTCGGCGGGATCGAATCGCTCGCCGTGCACGCCGCGGCGATGGTGGCCGGCACGTTGAACGACGAGCAGATGCGCGCCGCCGGCATCGCGCCGAACCTGGTGCGGCTCGCATGCGGGATCGAGGCGGCGGACGATCTGCTCTCCGACCTGGAGCAGGCGCTGCGCTGATCGATTCTCGGGACATTTCGCAGGAGGCTGGAGAGATGGCCGAGTACCTGGCGCCGGGTGTCTACATCGAGGAAACCGATTCCGCCCCGACTCCGATTCCGGGCGTGTCCACGTCGATCGACGACGCCACCGCTCGAATGCTCGTCGAGAGCGTGCGACGCGTCGTCGACGTGCCGGACTGGACGGACACGAACGAGTCGGACCCGGGCATCACGCTGATCGAGCTGTTCGCGCAGCTGGCCGAGTCGCTTTTGCATGCGCAAGGCGGTGCCTCGGAGGGTCGACGCGCGACGATGCGCCGTGCATTCGCCCGGCTGCTGCTGCAACCCCCGTGCCGTTCGATGAACGCGCCGCTCGTGCGACCGCGATTCTTCACCGGGCAGCTGCTCGACGCCGCGATGCTTACGATGGAACAGGACTATCTGCGCGAGAAGCTTCGGCGTCACAACCGCGCGCTGCACGGCTTCGGGATCGTCTCGGGCCTGGACGTGCGGATCGACGCGGCCGAGGGCGCTGACCGTGTCGTCGTCGAACCCGGGCATGCGCTCGACGGGTGCGGCGAGGACATTGCGATCGTCGAACGCGTCACCGTGCCGCTGCCGTCCGACGCGAACGACGTCTTCGTATCGCTGCGTCATTGGGACCGGCCGTGCAACCCGGTACCCGGAGCGAGCGGGCCCGAAGCGACGGGCATCGAGGAAGCGTCGATCCTCGCGGCCTCTTCGACCGTTCCCGCCTCGGCCGTCGGATTGGCGCATCTGAGGCGCGAAGACGGCGGCTGGTCGATCGATGCGAGTTTTGTCGCGCCCCGGGCGCGATGAGCGACGCATCCCGGGCCGCGCCGCCCACGCCCCGGATTCAGTCAGGCGGCAGGCGGCCGCTTGCCGGCGGCACGCTTGCGATCGCCGCCAGATCGTCGTGAAGACGTCGCAACTCTACGAGGGCCCAGGCATCGGCCAACCGTACCTTCTGGACGGGACGCGCCGCGAAAGAGCGGCGCCACGAAATGCTAGATTCCCACCTGCGTGCCCAGTTCCACCACCCGGTTCGGCGGCAGCCCGAAGTAGTTCGCCACGCTCGTGCTGTTCCTCAGCAGCCAGCCGAACAGCGAGCGACGCCAGCCGAACAGGCCGCGGCGGCTCACCGAGACCAGCGTGGGCTTGCTCGTGAAGAACGACGTGTCGTGCAGCGTGCAGACGACGCCCTTGCGCGCGACCAGTCGCAGCACGCCGTCGATGCGCGGGTCCTCGCGGAAGCCGAAATGCGCGATGACGCGAGCGATTCCGTCGCCGGTGCGCATCACCTCGACGCGTTCGTCGTCGAATACGCGAGGCGCATCGTCGAAGACGACCGTCAGGAAGATCGTCTGCTCGTGCAGCACCTTGTTGTGCTTGAGGTTGTGCAGGAACGAGCTCGGCCATCCGTGCGGCGACGACGAGAAGAACAGCGCCGACCCGGGCACCCGCCGGATTTCGCTCAGGTCGAGCGGATACTCGTCGGTCGCCTTCGGCTGCATGTCCTTGCGCAGCCGCAGGATCTCCATTCCACGGCGCCACGTCGTGAGCACCGTGAACATCACCGCGGCAAGCAGCAGCGGGAACCACCCGCCCGACTCGATCTTCGTCGCATTGGCGGCAAAGAAGCTCAGCTCCAGCGCGACGAAGAGCGCGAACAGTGGCCACAACGCGCGCACGCGCGGCTCGGCGAACCCCGGCAGCGCGATCAGCATCATGATGCTCGTGAGGGTGAGGTCGCCGGCGACGGCGATTCCGTAGGCCGCCGCCAGTGCGTCGGAGCTGCGAAAGCCGACGACGAGTGCGAGCACCAGTGCGAGCAGCAGCCAGTTCACCGCCGGAATGTAGACCTGCCCCTGCTCGACGTCGGAGGTGTGCAGCACGCGCAGGCGCGGCAGGAAGTTCAGCCGCGACGCCTGCTGCGTCGCCGAGAAGGCGCCGACGATCGTCGCCTGCGAAGCGATCACCGTGGCAGCAGTGGCGAGCACGACCATCGGCAGCAGCAGGCCCTCGGGCGCGAGCAGGTAGAACGGATTGCGGATCGCCTGCGGGTCGAGCAGCACGAGCGCGCCCTGGCCGAAATAGTTCAGCACGAGCGCCGGCAGAACGATCAGGAACCAGCCGACGCGGATCGGGCGCGGGCCGAAATGACCCATGTCGGCATACAGCGCTTCGGCTCCGGTCATGCAAAGGAAGACGGCGCCGGCCGCGACGAATGCGAGTTGCGGCTGCTCGACGATGAACGTCCACGCGAAGCGTGGGTCCAGCGCCAGCAGCACCTGCGGATTGCGCACGATGTTGTGCAGGCCCGCGGCAGCGATCGCAATGAACCACAGCGCCATCACGGGTCCGAAGTTCGCGCCGACCCGCCCGCTTCCGCGGCGCTGGATCGCGAACAGCGCGACGAGGATCCCGATCGCGATCGGCAGCACGACCACCTGGAGCTCGGGCTCGACGACGGCAAGCCCCTCGACCGCCGACAGTACCGAGATTGCCGGGGTGATCACCGCGTCGCCGTAGAACAACGACACGGCGAAGGCGCCGAGGATGGTGACGAGCCAGGCCAGCCGTGGCCGTCCGCGCAGCGCGTTCACGCAATGCGACAGCAGCGCGAGCACGCCGCCCTCGCCGCGATTGTCGAAGCGCAGCATGATCGTCACGTACTTCAGCGAGACGATGATCATCACCGACCAGACGATCATCGACAGCAGCGCGAACACGTTCGACGGTACGAGGTCGAGCCCGCGATCGGGATCGAAGGCGACCTTGAACGCGTAGAGGGGGCTCGTTCCGATGTCGCCGAAGACGACGCCGAGCGCGCCGACGACGGCAGCGGGCAGAGGCGTGCGGGAGGCGACCGGGCGCATGGCGGGCGCAGTGTATCAGCGGCGCCGAACGGATCGATCGTCCGCGATGGCGACTGCGCGCGTCAGGCGTGGTAGCCGATGTCGCTGCGCACCTTGCCGCGGAACACCCAGTACGACCAGGCGACGTACAGCACGAGCACCGGCAGCAGGAACAGCGTGCCCACCATCAGGAAGCCGAGCGCCTTCGGCGAAGCGGCGGCATCCCACAGCGTGACCGACGGCGGGGCGATGAGCGGCCACAGGCTGATCACCAGGCCGGTGAATGCGAGGAAGAACAACCCGAACGCATACAGGAAGGGCGCGAGGTCGGGACCCTGCCGCAAAGCGCGCAACAGTAGCGCCGCGAGCGCGATCGTCAGCAGCGGAACCGGCGAGAAGTACACCACGTTCGGAAAGCTGAACCAGCGCTGGGCGATGCCCTCGTGGACCAGCGGCGTCCAGATGCTCATCAGCGCAATGAACGCGAGCGTGCCCCACAACATCAGGCGCGCCATCCGGCGCGACCACTGCTGCAGCTCGCCGACGGTCTTCAACACCAGCCAGCAGGCGCCCAGCAGCAGGTAGCCGAACACCAGACCCAGGCCGGTGAGCAGCGGGAACGGCGAGACCCAGTCCCAGCTCGTGCCGACGAAGTGGCGGCCGGCGATCTCGAAGCCCTGGATGAAATTGCCCAGCACGATCCCTTGTGCGAAGGTGGCCGCGTACGAGCCGACGACGAAGCCGGTGTCCCAGAACCATTTGCGTGCGCCGTGCACCTCGCGGAACTCGAACGCGACGCCGCGAAAAACGAGACCGAGCAGCATCACGAGGATCGGGAAGTACATCGCGGGGATGACGATCGCGAAGGCGAGCGGGAACACGGCGAGCATCGCGCCGCCGCCGAGCACGAGCCAGGTCTCGTTGAAATCCCAGACGGGCGAGACCGAAGCGATCATCCGCTCGCGGTCCTCGGCGTGGCGACGAAACGGGAACAGCATCGCAACGCCGAGGTCGAAGCCGTCGAGCAACACGTACATGAACACCGCCAGGGCGAGGATCGCCGCCCACAGCGGAACGAGGTCAAGCGGTGCCATCGTCGAGCTCCCTTTGCGGCCCGCGCGTCGCGCCCGCCGCGCGCGGAGCGCCCCAGTCGCGCTCGTCGGTAGCCGCCGAAAGCGGCCGCGCCGAGCGCTTGCGCCGGTCGTCGGCTTCCTCGACCTCCTTCTCGGTCGCCGCTTCCGGACCGATCAGCACCATGCGTCGCAGCAGGACGAAGCCGCCACCGAACATCACGAGATACGCGACGATGTACGCGGCGAAGGACAGCGCGACGTCACTCGGCGAGAGCGACGGCGTGACCGCGTCGGCGGTACGCATCAACCCGTAGACGACCCAGGGCTGGCGTCCGACCTCGGTGACGAACCACCCGGCGAGCACGGCGGGGAAGCCGAGCGGGATGCCCAGGCGCGCGAAGCGCAGGAACGCGCTCGACTCGTAGAGTCGTCCCCGACGATACGCGACCCAGCCGGAGATCACGATCGCCAGCATCAGCAGCCCGAGACCGACCATGATCCGGAACGCGAAATACGGTATTGCCACCGGCGGCCGGTCCTCGCGCGCAAACGCCTTCAGGCCCTGCACTTCGGTGGAGAATCCGTGCGTCAGATAGAGGCTGCCCAGCGCGGGAATCGCGATCTCGAAGCGATTGCGCTCGGCCTGCTCGTCGGGGACGGCGAACAGCGACAGCGGAACGTGCGTGGTGCTCTCCCACAGCCCTTCGATCGCCGCGAGCTTCGCCGGCTGGTGTTCGAGCGTGTTGATGCCGTGCAGGTCGCCGACGATGACCTGGAACGGCACCATCGCGCTGAGGAAGACGAGCGACATCCGAACCATGATGCGCGCCTCGTCCGGGTGCCGCCGCCGCAGCAGGTAGTGCGCGCCGACGCCGAGCACGACGAGTCCGGTCGTGATCACGAACGCCGAGACCGTGTGCACGAACCGATACGGGAACGACGGATTGAAGATCAGTTGCGCGAGGTCGGCCGGAACGAAACGGCCGTCGACGATCTCGTGTCCGACCGGCGTCTGCATCCAGCTGTTCGCCGCGAGGATCCAGAACGACGACAGCAGCGTGCCGAGCGCGACGAGGTACGCCGACAGCACGTGCATCCATCGCGGGACCAGCTTGCGGCCGAAGAGCAGCACGCCGAGAAACGCGGCTTCGAGGAAGAACGCGGTGATCACCTCGTAGCCGAGCAGCGGTCCGATGACGCTGCCCGTGGCGTCGATGAACCGACTCCAGTTCGTGCCGAACTGGAACGGCATGACGATTCCCGAGACGACGCCCATCCCGAAGGAGACCGCGAAGATCTTCGTCCAGAACGCCGACAGGCGCCGGTAGACGTCGTCCTTGCGCAGCCACCAGAGCGTCTCGAGCGTGGCGACGTAGCAGGAAAGACCGACCGTGAACGCGGGCAGCAGGATGTGGAAGGCGATCACCCACGCGAACTGCAGCCGCGAAAGCATCAACGCATCCACTGCACTCCCCCGACGGCGCCCAAGCGCGGCAGGGCTGCAATCGGGATGCCTGCAAATCCGTCAGCTTTGCTCGTCGGCACCGCCGTCCGCGGTCGCATCGCAGCCTTCGCCGCGCGCCTGCGCGATGCGGTCAGCGAGCGATGCTGCATCCGCGGGCGCCCGCACTTTTGCGTCGTTGTCGAAGTAGACGAAGACGTCGCGCGCGATCGCCCCGTCGCGCGTGCCGTCGAGCGCAGGCAGCACGCGCTCGGCGTCGGCGGGCTCGTCTCCGGCGGCCCACGCGAGGACGCGCCGCGCCCACGCATCGAGCGACGCATCGTCGTAACCGCTGACGTACAGCTCCTCCGAGCCGTGCAGGCGGCAGTAGACGAAGTCGGCGGTGAGATCCATCAGCCGCGGCCAGCTCACCGTGTCCGCACAGACGAGCGCAACGCGATGTCGACGCAGCGACTCGATGAACGCGGGATCGCGAAAGCTCTCGTGCCGCACCTCGATCGCATGCCGCAGCGGGCGTGCCGGCGCATCCGGGATGCCGTCGTCGCTCCGGATGCGCTCGTCGTGCGCGCGGGCGAGCTTCGCCGCCTCCGCCGTGTCGTGCGGCAGCATCGAGAAGAAGTCTTCGAAGCGCGGCGCGTCGTAGCGCAGGAACGGCGGGAACTGCCATAGCAGGGGCCCGAGCTTCTCGCCCAGCCGAAGCACGCCGGAGGCGAGAAAGTTCGCCACCGGCGTCTCGATCTCGCGCAGACGCCGCACGTGCGTGATGTAGCGCGGCGCTTTCACCGAGAACACGAAATCGCCGGGCGTCTCGTCGCGCCAGCGCAGGAAGCTCGACGGCTGCTGAAGCCGGTAGAAGGTGCCGTTGATTTCGATCGAGTCGAAGATGCTGGCCGCGTACGGCAGTTCCTCGTCCTGCGAGAGCTTTTCCGGATAGAAGACGCCACGCCACGGCGCGTACGTCCAGCCGGAGATGCCGATGCGGATGCGCCCCTGCGCAGCCCGCCCGTCGGTGCTCGTTCCCATGCACAGCGCCGCGAGCGAGCGACGGGCCCGCCTCGCTACCACCCGACGGTCGGTCCCGATTTCTTCAGAACCAGCCGGTCAGCGCGATGCCCGCGTAGCGGCGCCAGTAGCCCGACCCGCCGCCCGACAATCCCATTCCGCTTCCCGAGCCGCCGAGCTGGGCGCGCAACTGCAGCGTCGGCGACAGATCGCGCACGACGACGAGCTCCCACAGATGCGGCGTGCCGCTCGTTCGCGTGTCCCAGCCGTCGACCTCGCGCGCGGTGCCGATCCCGGCTCGCGCGTACACCTGCCATTCGCGCCAGTCGCGCGAGACCGAGACGAAGGCGCGCGCCTCGCGATACTCCTTCGGATTCCAGTAGCCGCGCCACGCAACCACCGGGCCGATCGGATCCGAACTGCGAAACGCGAGCGCCTCGACGCCGACGCGCACGCGCGGCGCGGCGACGATCGTGCGCTCGAGCCGCCCGTAGACGCGGTCGCGGTGGTTGGCGTCGTCGAAACGCAGGTGCGCGAGCGCCCCGGCGATCGTCCAGGCGGGCGCCGGCCGGAAATCCACGCCGATCGACGCGACGTCGACGTGCACGCGTTCGTCGACGGCTTTAGGCGTCTCGATCGTTTCGCGCCCGAGCTCCGCATCGACGCGAACGGCGTCCACCGGCAGCCAGCGCAGGCGCGCCGCGCCGGTCAACGGATGCCAGCCGTCGTAGTCGTTGAATCCGAGCGCGACGCTCGGCCAGGCAACGCCCCATCGCGAGTCGACGTCACCCAGCCGCGTGCTCGCCTGCGTCTGCCAGCGAAGGCCGTCGACGCGACCGTTCGGATCGTCGAAGCGGACGTGGCGCAACGAGGTCTCGAGCGCGCGTGCGCCTTCGAAATGCCAGCCGGTGGACGCCTGCACCGCGCGCGTGTCCAGGTCGTCCCGGTCGGTCGACGCATCGAATCCGAGCGCCCACCAGCGAGAGCGTTCGCGCGACGTACGAAAACGTCGTAGCCACTGCGCATCGGGCTTGTCGATCGCCGCCAGCTCCCGGTCGGCGAGATCGTCGAAGCCGCCCCAACGCAGCGCACGCGCATAGTCGAAGCGCGTGTCGTCGTCGAGCGACCAGACCTGCGCCTCGCGGTACATCCGCACCGCGTCGCGATGGCGACCGGCGTCGTTCAGCGCGCGGGCGAGGCCCAGGCGACTGCGCCGGTCCTGCGGATCGCGCGCGAGCAGCGCCTCGAAAGCGGCAATGCCCTCGTCGGTGCGTCCGAGCCAGACGAGGATCTGCGCGGAGCGCCGCGCGTTGGTCGCATCGTTCGGGTCGATGCGCAGCGCCTCGCCATAGGCGTCGAGCGCGCCGCGCAGGTCTTCCCGCTGCTGGCGCGCTTCGGCCACGCCGCGCCACGCATCGGCCGGATGCGCATCGAGCGCGGCCGACTCGAGGAACCACGCTTCGGCACACGCCGCTTCGCCCGACCACAGCGTCTGCCAGGCGAGCGAGCGGCGCACATCGGGGCGGCGCTGCGGCGCGACGACCAGAACGCGCCGGTACGTCTCGGCCGATTCGCCATTGCGGTCGGCAAAGCCGAGCACCCGCGCGACCTCGATCAACAGGTCGTCGTCGTCGGGCCGCTGCGCGAGCAGCCGTTCGTAATGCGAGAGCGCCGGGGCGTACTCGCCGCGCTGGACCTGCTCGCGCGCGCGGGCGAGCTCGAAGTCAGGCGCGGACCCGTTCGGCGCCGTCTCCTGGGCTTCCGGGGCCGGCTCCGCCTGCTGCGCCGCTGCAGCGCCGCCGGCAAGGCAAAGGCTCGCCCCCGCCACGGCCGCCGCCAGGCGGCGCAACGCCGTGCCGCTCAAGCGCCGGCTCCGACGCGACGCGTATCCCAGCGCACCGAGCGTCGTTGCGGACGTCGCAGCAGCCACGGTAGCGAGACCACCGCGGCGAGCGCGAGCAGCATCCAGTAGACGATCGGATACCAGATCGCATACGGCGCCATGCGAACGATCGACGGGTCGTAGCGACGGTCGATCCACGCGCCCACCGCCAGTTGCAGCACGCACATCGTGCCGATCGTCATGCCCCAGAGGTTCGGGATCGGCGACGCACCCACCGGCGGCAAGCCGATCGCGTACGAGGCGATCCAGATCGTCGTGAGCGCGACGAAGCACAGCGCCCACAGCGTCGACAGCGACGACTCCGCGAACACCGGCCACATGCGGCGGAACTTCCAGTGCATCATCACGTCGCGGTGGCGGCGCAGCACCTGCATCAATCCACGCGCCCAGCGCAGGCGCTGCTTCCACAGTCCGCGGAAGGTCGCCGGCACCGTCATCCAGCACACGGCGCGCGGCTCGTAGCGCACGTCGTAGAAGCGCTTCTGCAGCTTCCACGTGAGGTCGATGTCCTCGGTCGGCATGTCGGGGCTGAAGCCGCCGACGTCGAGCATCGCGCTGCGGCGAAACGCGGCGACGACACCCGAGACGGTGACGACGCGGCCCCAGATCCGCTGCGAGCGGCGCAGCAGGCTCACGATCGACGAGAACTCGATCGACTGCAGCCGCGCGAGGAAGGTTTCGGTGTTGCGAACGCGCGGATTGCCGGTGACCGCTGCGACGCGCGCGGAGTCGAAGTGCGGAACCATCGTGCGCAGCAACTCGGGCTGCGGCTCCGCGTCGGCGTCGAGGATCAGCACGATCTCGCCGCGGGCCAGCGGCAGCGCATCGTTCAGGGCCAGCGCCTTGCCTTCGTTCACCGACTTGCGCACCACGCGAAGCCGCCGGTCGGCGATGGCGCGCAGCGTCTCGTAGGTCGCGTCGGTGGAGCCGTCGTCGATCGCGATGACCTCGAAGTCGGGGTAGTCGAGCCCAAGCACGCTGCTCACCGCGCGGCCGATCACGGCTGCCTCGTTGTGCGCCGGAATCAATACGCTGACGAAGGGCAGCGGGCCCTCGTCGCGCGGCGGCGCACGTCGCTGCTCCCAGCGCAGGCGGAACATGATCGACGTCGTCACCCACAGAATGCTGGTGGCGATCGGATACGCCGCGAAGTAGACGAGCGCCCAGCGGTAGCCGTCGGTGCCCTGCAGCCATTGAAGGAACGGTTCGAAGGCGGCGATCACGATGCCCGCCCTGCGCCGGCAGGCGCGCCGATGGCGTCGGGCGCAGGCGACGCGCCCTGCGGACAGGGGACCGGCACCGTCACGATCGTGCGGTACCGCTTCACGCCGGCGTCCACGTCGATCCAGATCCGTTCTGCGTTCTTCAGCGCATCCCAGTCGGCCTCGACGGCATGGCCGGACCAGTCGACGGCGTAGCGTGCCTCGGCAATCGCAGCCGCTCGCCGGCGATGCCGGCCGCGGTACAGCACGACGTTGTGCACGATCCAGAGCGCCGTCAGCGTCGGCAGCACGATCGCCGATGCCACGATCAGCACCCAGAGCTCGTGCGCCTCCCAGGGTCGGGCCGCGACCCGAATCCAGCCGAAGACGAAGAGCGCCCAGCCGAGCGCGATCCCGACGACGTGCACCACGGACCGCCCGCTCGTCCCGAGCGGCGTGGGACCGGTTACCGCCATCGCGCTTACCGACCGCTGCGTTTGCGGAAGGCGACGAAGCCGATGCCGCCCAGGGCAACCATCGCAAGCGTGCCGGGCAGCGGAATCCGGGTCGGGTCGGTGACGAGATGCTCGGTGGGAACCGATTCCCAGCCCCGATCGCCGCGCTGCCACGCGAGCTGCACGACGCCGGCTTCGAGGCGGTTGTACGCACCCAGCTCGAAGCGATACAGGCCTTCCGAAAGCAGCAGGTCCTCGTCGAAGCCGAGTCGATCGCGCGCGGTGCGAACGAAATCCGACGAGATCTCGACGAACTGCCCGTCTGCGCCGTGGATGCGCAGGAAGAACCCGTCGTCGTAGAGGACGCCGAAGTTGTACAGGCCGGCATCGCTGATGCGCAGGTAGCCGGTGTATTGCGCGGTCCAGTTCTCCGCCGGAATGGCGTCGGGCATCCGTGCGACGTCGCCCCAGGAGTTCCCCCAGTCGTCGCGATATCGCTGGTTCGCCTGCTCGATCCGCGCGACCGTTCCGCTCCAGCTCGCGACAGACGCTACGTCGTTCGAAAGCACCCGCGCCCAGTCGTTCAGGCCCCAGATGCCGGTGCCCCAGGCGAGCGTTCCGATCCGCTCATAGCCCGACGCCTGCACGGCCGAATACGTCCGCGTCGTCTCGTTCCACCACACCGAGGAATCGTGCCAGTCCGGATCGATCGCCCGGAATTCGGCGCGCGCGCCGCTGCCGCTCGCCCACGCGCCGGCCATCGTGGGGTCGAGCGCGACGGGCGCCGCCACGGCGGCGGACGTGACGGCGAGAAGCGTGGCGATTGAAAGTGACGAAAAGCGGGAGTGCATCGGCAAGGCCTGCGAACTGCGTGCTGCGGAATTGCGCGCGCAGTGTAGCCGCCGTCCCTCCGCGCGAGAGGGACTTTTCGCACGATTGTTGCGCGATGCACACGCGAGGAGCGCCGGACAGCGGACTCCAGCCGCCGCTCAGGCGCTCCCTGAAGATGCTTACAGCGACTTCAAGTACTCGACGAGGTCCTGCACCTGGGCCTCCGTCAACCGGAGCCCCTTGCGCGCGTCGTAGGTTCGTACCACCGCTTCCAGCGTCGGGGCGCTTCCGTTGTGGAAGTACGGCGGGTGCTGCCAGACGCCCTTCAGCGGCGCGGTGCGGTACTGCTTCGTTGCGCTGCGCGAAGCGTAGCTCGGTACGCCTGGCGCCTCCGGCTCGCTCACCACTTCGCTCGGAGAATGCAGGCGCAGGTTCGCGTCGGTGAATTCCGGCCCGGAATGACACTGCGCGCATCGGCCTGCGCCATCGAACACCACCTTGCCGCGCTGCGCGGCGGCGGCGTCGAAACTGCCGGCGGGCGGCAAAGGCGCGGGCAGCGAGAGCTGGTAAGCCTGCAACGCCGGCAGCTTCGACGTCACGAGGTCGTCGTCGCCGTTCTTCACGTTGACGCCGATGCGCGCGTCGGAAAACGTGCCGTGACCGCCCATCTGCGTCACGCCCACGTAGCGGTTCCAGTAGGCAAGCTCGTTGCCGTCACCGGTCACGGTGATTCGATGGATGCCGAGCAGGCCGAAGGCGGGCGGGATCACCTGCGGCCCATTGAGGCGGTCCTGGTTGAAGCGCGGGTCGTACTTTCCTTTGCCCCACGAGTTGAACACCGTCTTACTCGCCGCATCGATCGCCGGCGACAGCGCGATGATCGCGCCGGGATCGAGATCGCGATTCGGCCAGCCGTCCAGCCGCTTGCCGATGCCGGGCGCGAACGAGTCGTCGACGGTCGAGTGGCACAGCGCGCAGGTGACGCCGACGCGCACCAGCCGGTCCTTGCCGCCGATGGTCTGCACCGTGCCCTTCAGGCCCACAACCGCGTCGAGCTTCAGCAGCGCGATCGTCGTGTCCGGACTCTTCAGGTCGATCGTGCCGCCCTGGATGCCCTGCACCACTGCCGCCGGCAACGCCTGCGCATCGACCTTCAAACCGACCGACAACGCCGTAACGGGATCGACGGCGGCGGCGATCACCTCGTGCATGCGCAGCGTGTCGGTCCATTTCGTCTCGTCGCCGAACGTATCGAAACGGAAGATCGACTTCCCCTGCTCGACGAGTTGCGGATCGAGCGCGGCGGCCGAGTCGCCCTCCGCGCCGTCGCTGCCGCCGCCGCAGCCCGCCAGCAGCATGACGAGCGTCGTCGCGCACATCGCGCGAGCCATGCGCGGCGATGCCGGTCGTTGCCGTTGCGCGATTCGCGGCGACGGCGCCGCAGGCTGCGAAGTTGCGTTCTTCATGCGGACACCTCGGCGTCGTGTGGTGACGTTCATGCGTGTTGGATGAACGGCACCGGCTCGACGTTCCCTGAGGCCGAAGACGTACGACGAACCTCGTCAGCCCGCCAACGGGCGCATCACCTCGTAGAGCGCCGACTTCGCTTCGAAGCCCACCCCCGGGATGTCGGGAAGGCAGACATGGCCGTCCTCGACGCGGATGCCGTCGGCGAACCCGCCGAACGGTTGGAAGACGTCGGGGTACGACTCGTTGCCGCCCAGGTGCAGGCCGGCCGCGATGTTCAGCGACATCTGGTGCCCACCGTGCGGCACGAGCCGCCTCGACGACCAACCGAGGTCCTTCATCGCGTCGAGCGTGCGCAGGTATTCGACGAGGCCATACGAGAGCGCGCAGTCGAACTGCAACCAGTCGCGCGCGGGCCGCATGCCTGCGTAGCGCAGCAGGTTGCGCGCGTCCTGGTGGCTGAAGAGATTCTCGCCGGTGGCGAGCGGCCCGGCATAGTGTTGCGCGAGTTCGGCCTGCAGCGCGTAGTCGAGCGGATCGCCCGCCTCTTCGTACCAGAACAGACCGTAGGGCTCGAGCGCCTTCGCATAAGCGAGCGCGGTCGGCAGATCGAAGCGCCCGTTGGCGTCCACTGCGAGGTACTTCCCCTCGCCGACGACTTCGAGCACGGCGTCGATGCGCCGCAGGTCCTCATCGAGGCTGGCGCCGCCGATCTTCATCTTCACCACCTTGTAGCCGCGATCGAGATAGCCGCGCATCTCGTCCTGCAGCTTCGCGTGGTCCTTGCCCGGATAGTAGTAGCCGCCGGCGGCGTACACCCAGACCTTCTCGTCGAAGACGCCACCGCGATACCGCTCGGCCAGCAGCCGGTATAGCGGCTTGCCTTCGATCTTCGCCACCGCATCCCAGACCGCCATGTCGATCGTGCCGACGGCCACCGATCGTTCGCCGTGGCCGCCGGGCTTCTCGTTGGTCATCAGCGCCTTCCAGATCGCGAACGGATCGAGGTTCTTCCGCGCGGCGTCGACGAGCGAATCGGGCGGCGCCGAGAGAACGCGGTCGATGAAACGCTCGCGCATCAGCGAGCCCTGACCGTAGCGGCCGTTCGAATTGAAGCCGAAGCCGACGACCGGCTTGCCGTTGCGCACGACGTCGGTGACGACGGCGACGACCGAGCAGGTCATCTTCGAGAAGTCGATGTAGGCGTTCGCGATCGGCGACGCGATCGAGACGGTGCGTTCGCGGATGGCGGTGATGCGCATGGGTGTTTCGGAGAATCAACCGTTGCGGCGCACACCGTCACCGCGCCGCGCCGCCTCGATCGCTGCGATGTCGATCTTCGTCATCTGCATCATCGCGTCGAACGCGCGTTTGGCGGCGGCGTGATCGGAATCGGCGATGGCCTGCGTCAGCGCGACCGGCGTGATCTGCCACGACAACCCCCATTTGTCCTTGCACCAGCCGCACACGCTCGCCTGGCCGCCGTTGCCGACGATCGCATTCCAGTAACGGTCCGTTTCGGCCTGGTCGACCGTCGCCACCTGGAACGAAAACGCTTCGCTGTGCTTGAACTCCGGTCCGCCGTTGAGCCCCAGGCACGGGACCCCCATCACGGTGAACAAGACGGTCAATACATCGCCTGCCTTGCCGGACGGAAAGTCACCCGGCGCGCGGAACACCGCCCCGACGGACGAATCGGGAAAGGTCGCGGCGTAGAAACGCGCCGCGTCCTCTGCGTCGCCGTCGTACCAAAGGCAGATCGTGTTTTTCGCTGGCTGCAACATGGCGCTTCTCCGCAATTGCAGCGAACCAGAGTAGCGCCAAACCCCCCGACGGCAAAGGCGAAATGCCAACCGGCGTCAGCCGCCCGGGCTTGCCTGCCCGGGGTCCGTCGCCCGCTCCCACGACGCTACCGGCCCGGGTCTGCGGCGGAACAGCGGATGGCACGCGGGGAGGGTCACGCCTTCCCATCGGCAGAGCGCGGCGGGACTGCGCGCGGCGAGCTTGCGCTGCAAGTGCCGCCACTCGAGCGCCAGCTGGCCCGACGAAACCGGGATCGACTGCACGTTCCTGACCGGGCCCACCTTCGTGCGATCGAAGCGGTAACCGCGTTGCGTCGCCTCGTCGTGGACCACCGCCAGATACGCGCTTATGGCCAGGCGCGGATGGGGATGTACCTTGAATCGTTCCAGCTGCGGATGATCCCGATAGCCGCGGGTCTGGCCCCGCAGGACCGCCCTTGCCAGCAACGCCTCACGCCACAGGGCGACCAGTCCCTGCGGGTCCAGATAGCGCGGGTGCAGTGACCACAGACGCATTCATCCACCCTACGATGGCCCGTCGTTTGCTCTCGGCTTAGGCTACCCCGCCGGCGCCGCCGCTTCCGCGGGAGGTCACCACATGAACAAGAAGGCACACGCGTTGCGCTGTACGACGGGGATCGCGGGACTGGACGACATATTGAACGGCGGGCTGATCCCCTATCGACTCTATCTCGTCGACGGCAATCCGGGGGCCGGCAAGACCACGCTCGCGCTGCAGTTCCTGCTCGAAGGGCTGCGCCACGGCGAGCGCTGCCTGTACGTGACGCTTTCGGAGACCCGGGAGGAGCTGGTGGCGGGCGCGCAATCGCACGGCTGGTCGCTGGAGGGCCTGGAGATCGCCGAACTGGCGGCCGACGACGAGGAATTGAACGTCGATTCGCAACTCACGCTCTACCACCCTTCGGAGGTGGAACTCACCGAGACGACGCGGCGCGTGCTCGACTTCGTCGAGCAGTTCAACCCGGAGCGCATGGTCTTCGACTCGCTGTCCGAACTGCGCCTGCTCGCGCAAGGCTCGCTGCGCTACCGTCGGCAGATCCTCGCGTTGAAGCAGTTCTTCGCAAGGCGCAAGTGCACCGTGCTGCTGGTGGATGATCGGACGTCGGAAGGACCCGACATGCAGTTGCACAGCATCGCGCATGGCGTTGTGTCGCTGGACCAGCGCGCCCCGATCTACGGTTCGATCGCTCGGCAACTGCAGGTGATCAAGTTCCGCGGCAGCGACTTCCGCAGCGGCTTCCACGATTTCCGCATTCTTCCCGGCGGCATCGAGGTGTACCCGCGGCTCGTGTCGGCCGAGCATGGCGTGGACTTCGAGCGCGAGACGGTCGCCAGCGGCGTCGCTGCACTGGACGAGTTGCTCGGCGTTGGCATCGATCGAGGCACCTGCACGCTCATCTACGGAACACCGGGGACCGGCAAGTCGACAGTCGCGCTGCAATACGCCGCTACGGCGGCGCAACGCGGCGACCACGCGACCGTCTTCGCATTCGACGAAGCGCGCGCCCTGCTGCTGCATCGTGCGGCCGCCCTCGGCATCCGGGTTCGAGAGGGCACGAGAGCGGGCGAGGTCGAGGTGCGACAGGTCGACCCGGCCGACATCACGCCGGGCGAGTTCGCGGACGTCGTTCGTCGATGCGTGGAGCGCGACGGCGCGCGTGTCGTGGTCATCGACAGCCTCAACGGCTACCTCAACGCGATGCCGAATACCAACTTCCTCACCGCGCAATTGCACGAATTGCTCGCGTACTTGAACGGGCAAGGCGTGGCCACCTTCCTCGTGCTCGCGCAGCGCGGTTTCGCGATGACCAACTCGGTGATCGATTCGAGCTACCTCGCGGATACCGTCATCACCCTGCGCATGTTCGAGCACCGAGGCGCGGTGCACAAGGCCATCTCCGTGCTCAAGAAGCGCAGCGGCCCGCACGAGGAAACGATCCGACGCATCTGGTTCGACGCGGACGGCGTGCACCTCAGCGAGCCGCTCATGCACTTGCGCGGCATCCTGACCGGCGTGCCCATGGAGAGCGGCCGGCCGCACGATGAAGGCTCGAGCCAACCCGAGCTCGCGAATGATGTCTGAACCGACCCGCGTCGACGCACTGGACGTGCTGATTGCCGCGCCGACGCGGCGCGACGTGGAGGTCACCGGCCAGCTACTGCGGAAAGCGGGCGTACGCTCGGTTCCGCTGGAGCGCGACTGCGAGGCGATGCTGGGACAGTTGCGCACCGACTTCGGTGCGGTCCTGCTCGCCGACGCAGCCCTCGACGGTCGACGCATGGACGCGCTGCTCGCCGGACTCGCCGAACAACCGGCCTGGTCGGACGTGCCGGTGGTGCTCCTGACCGGCGACCGCCAGCGCTCGCCCTCGGCAGCGCGCATGACCCGCGCGCTGACGAACCTCACGCTGCTCGATCTGCCGGTCTCCACGGCTTCGATGGTGAGCGCGGTGCTTGCAGCGCTGCGTGCGCGCCGGCGACAGTACGACATCCGCGACCAGCTGGTCGCGCAGCTCGAGGCCGAGCAGGCGCTGCGCGATGCCGATCGTCGCAAGGACGAGTTCCTCGCCACGCTCGCACATGAACTGCGCAACCCGCTTGCGCCCGTTCGCACGGGCCTGCAGGCGCTCGCGCGATTGCCCCCGGGCGAGGACGACCAGGCGAACCGGGTGCGCCAGATGATGGAACGCCAGCTGCGGCTGCTCGTGAAGCTCATCGACGACCTGCTCGACGTCTCGCGCATCTCCACCGGAAAGGTGCGCCTGGAGCGCGAACGCGTCGACATGCGCGGCATCATCGAAGCCGCACTGGAAAGCAGCGGCCCGGCCCTCGAGGCGTCATCGCTCGACCTGCGCGTGGAGCTGCCCGGCGCGCCGGTCTGGGTTCTCGGCGATCCGCCACGGCTCTCGCAGGTCGTCAGCAACCTGTTGACGAATGCGGCCAAGTACACGCCTGCCGGCGGATCGATCCGGGTGATCCTCGGCGCCGAGGGTTCGGACGCTGTCGTGCGCGTTTCGGACAACGGAGCGGGCATTCCGGGCGAGATGCTCGAGCGGGTCTTCGACCTCTTCGCGCAGGTAGACAGCACGCTGGACCGCGCACAGGGCGGCCTGGGCATCGGACTCTCGCTGGTGCGCAAGATGATGATTCTTCACGGCGGTTCGGTCACCGCCGAAAGTCCGGGTCTCGGGCGCGGCAGCACGTTCACCGTACGGCTTCCGGCGATCGAGGCGGAACCGGCCCAGTCGGCGGCCGTCGTAGCCGAAGACGGCGCGCGCGCGATGCGGCGCCTTCGCATGCTCGTCGTCGACGACAACCGCGATGCCGCCGATACCCTCGTCATGCTGCTCGAAGCGTCGGGGCACGAGATGCGTACCGCGTACAACGGCGACGCAGCACTGCGAGTCGCCGGGCAGTTCCGCCCCGACGTCGTGCTGTGCGACATCGGACTGCCCCGCGTCGACGGCTACACCGTGGCGTCGCGATTGCGCGCCGACCCGCAGTTCGTCTCCACCGTGCTGGTTGCGATCAGCGGCTGGGGCACCGACGAAGTCAGGCGTCGTGCGCGCAATGCCGGCTTCGATTTCCACCTCGTGAAGCCGGTGGACCTCGACTCGGTCAACCGGATTCTCGAACGGCTCTGATCGGACGGCTCGTCGACGTCACCGACGCACGAGGTCGGCGCCTCACTATTGCGCGAGACCCTTCACCGACCACGCACGCGCGATCAGCCGGATCGAACCGTCATCGTTGACCGGCAACCGGACGCCGATGAGCTCTCTCAGCGCAGCGCGACGTTCGTCATTCAGCGACATCAGGTAGCCGGGCGCCGGCCCCTGGCCCCCGAGGAAAGGAGACCAGTAGTCGTCGAAGTCGCGGAAGGCGCAGGAAATGTCGATCGCGCGCGTCCGGACGTCGCGCAGACCGGCCTGCTCGAAGAGCTCGGCCAGCGGCCCGGGGCTGCAGATCGGGAAGCGAAGGCCTTCGTCGAGATCGTACGCCGCGGGGTCCATTGCCACGGCGGCGTCCCAGAAGTAACGCATCATCTCCATTCTTCCGGCGTAGTCCCAGACGTAGGCGGCCACGATGCCACCCGGGCGCACGACGCGAGCCATCTCGCTGGCGGCGCGCAGCGGCTGCGGCACGAAGTTCAGGACGAGGCCCGAGACTGCGGCGTCGACGCTGGCGGCATCGAGCGCAAGCGACTGCGCGTCGCCCACTTCGAAGTGCACGCGCGCGTCGCTCACGCGCGCCTTCGCGTGTTCGAGAAATGCCGGCGAGGCATCCACGCCCTTTACCGCGCAGGGATCGGCGTGATCGAGGATCGACTGCGTCAGCGCTCCGGTTCCGCAGCCGACGTCGAGCCAGTCTCGCGCCTTCGGCGCCGCAAGCCATTCGAGAAACTCGCGTGCCACCAGGCGGCTCCACCGCCCGACATACGGCTCGTACCGATCTCCCGCTGCCCACACGTCGTTGCGCCGAGACCGTTCCATGACCGTCTCCCCCGGCTCACGAAGAGCGATCGACGATCTTCCAGTACGAATCCTTCCGGATGACTTTCCCGTCCCGGAACTCCAGGTGATCGCATCCGCGCACCTGGACGCGGACGCCTTCGGGCGTCGTGCCGGTCAACAGCCATTCGGAAACGCCCTTGTCGCCGCTGACCCAGTGGCGGGCGTCGGCGTAGTGGACGTCGGGCAGGCCCTTGAAGCGCGTCGCAAGACCTTCGCGTACGGCCGACTTGCCCGTATAGCGCCTGCCCCAGGGATCCGGTCCGCGAGGCAGGTCCAGAGAGCACTCGTCGGCGAAGAACGCCATGACGGCGTCCAGGTCGTGCGCATTGAACGCATCGGTGATTGCCTGCAGCGTCGCAACGGAAATCGAGGCGTGTTCAGCCATGTCCGTGGTCCTTCCAGCGCGCTGACGCCGAGGGGCGCAGATCCAGGCGGCGTCCCCGGAGCGTGCGGGAGCGTCTTCTGGCGGAGAGAGGGGGATTCGAACCCCCGAGGGGCTTTGGACCCCTACACGCTTTCCAGGCGTGCGACTTCGACCGCTCATCCATCTCTCCGGGGGCCGCAGTATACCCCGCGGCCCCCGGCAGGACGGCCTCAGGCCGTCTCTTTCAACTGATCGAGAATGGCCGGGTTCTCGAGCGTGGAGACGTCCTGCGTGATCGCCTCGCCGCGTGCGAGCGAGCGCAGCAATCGACGCATGATCTTGCCCGAGCGGGTCTTGGGCAGGTTCTCGCCGAAGCGGATCTCCTTCGGCTTGGCGATCGGCCCGATCTCCTTGCCGACCCAGTCGCGCAGTTCCTTGGCGACTTTCGTCGCTTCGCTGCCGGTGGGCCGCGACTGCTTGAGCACGACGAAGGCGGAGATCGCCTCGCCGGTGAGATCGTCGGGGCGGCCGACGACCGCCGCTTCCGCGACCAGCGGGTGTGCGACGAGCGCGGACTCGATCTCCATCGTGCCCAGGCGGTGGCCGGAGACGTTGAGCACGTCGTCGATGCGGCCCATCACGCGGAAGTAACCGTCCTCGTCGATGGTCGCGCCGTCGCCGGCGACGTAGTAGCGCCCGCCGTGGATCTCGGACGGGAAATACGTCTTCTTGAAGCGCTCCGGATCACCCCAGATCGTGCGAATCATCGACGGCCACGGCTTCGTCATCGCCAGGAACCCGCCCTTGCCCGGTGGCACCTCGCCCCCGGCCTCATCGATGACCGCGGCCGAGATGCCGGGCAACGGCATCGTGCAGGAACCGGGCTTCAACGCATGCACGCCCGGCAGCGGCGAGATCATCGTGGCGCCCGTCTCGGTCTGCCACCACGTATCGACGATCGGGCAGCGGCCGCGTCCGACGTTCTCGTAGTACCACATCCACGCTTCCGGATTGATCGGCTCGCCGACCGAACCGAGCACGCGCAGCGACGACAGGTCGTATTTCTTCGGGTGATGCTCGGGCGACGTCTGCCCGGCGCGCACCAGCGCGCGGATCGCCGTGGGAGCCGTGTAGAAGATGCTGACCTTGTGGCGGTCGATCATTTCCCAGAAGCGGCCCGAGTGCGGGAAGGTGGGAATGCCTTCGAAGACGACCTGCGTCGCGCCGCACGCCGTCGGGCCGTAGACGATATAGGTGTGGCCGGTGACCCAGCCGATGTCGGCGGTGCACCAGTAGACGTCGTCGGGCTTGAGGTCGAAGACCCACTTGACGGTGATCGCCGCGCCGAGCAGGAAACCCGCCGACGAATGCTGCACGCCCTTGGGCTTGCCGGTGGAGCCCGACGTGTAGAGGACGAAGAGCGGATGGTCGGCCTCGACCCATTCGGGCGGGCACTCGGCCGACTGGCCCTCGGTCGCCTCGCCCCATGTGAGGTCGCGGCCCGGTTTCATCGCGACGCTCGCGCCCGTGCGCTGGTAGACGATGACTTTGCGCACGGCGTCGCAGCCGCCCATCGCGAAGGCGTCGTCGACCGCCGACTTCAGCGGCACCTTCTTGCCGCCGCGCACCTGTTCGTCGGCGGTGATGACGAGCGTGGCGCCGACGTCGACGATGCGCTCCTGCAGGCTCTTGGCCGAGAAGCCGCCGAATACCACCGAATGGATGACGCCGAGTCGCGCGCACGCCTGCATCGCGACGACACCTTCGATCGACATCGGCAGGTAGATGATCGCGCGGTCGCCCTTGCGATAGCCGAGCGCCTTGATCGCGTTGGCCATTCGGCACACGCGTTCGTAGAGTTCGCGGTACGTGACCCTGGTGACCTTGCCGTCGTCGGCCTCGAAGAGGATCGCCGCCTTGTTCTCGACCGGCGTGCCCAGATGGCGATCGAGGCAGTTGTACGAGACGTTCAGCTTGCCGTCGGCGAACCAGCGGTAGAACGGAATGTCCGATTCATCGAGCGCCTGCGTGAACGGCTCCTGCCATCGCAGGTGCTCGCGGGCGAGCCGCGCCCAGAAGCCGGCATGGTCGCGCGCCGCCTCGGCGCACAGCGCCTGGTACTGCTCCATTCCGGAGATCGTTGCCTGCCGCACGAACGACTCCGGCGGCGGAAACAGGCGCTGCTCCTGAAGTATCGAATCAATCTGTGCCGACATGGGGGCGTTCCCTCCTCGTTTTCCTGTCCCGGCGTAATGATGCCACCGGTCCGAGCTTATTCCGCCCTGTGGGGGCGCCGACGCATACCCACGATCCGCTAGAATTCGTGGGCGCCGGCCCTGTTCGAGCGCCGAGAATCGAGTCTCCAGCGAGGTCCCTCCCCGATGCGCGCCATCCGACAGGGCGATCTGATCGAATCGATCGCCGCCGCGCTGCAGTTCATCAGCTACTACCACCCGCGCGACTTCATCGAGCATCTCGCGCGTGCCTGGCACGCCGAACAGAGCCCCGCCGCGCGCGACGCGATCGAGCAGATCCTCACCAACTCGAGGATGTGCGCCGAAGGCCACCGGCCGATCTGCCAGGACACCGGCATCGTCAACGTGTTCCTGAAGATCGGCATGGACGTCCGCTTCGAGGGCTTCACCGGTTCGATCGCCGACGCGGTGAACGAAGGCGTGCGCCGCGGCTACCTGGAGCCGTCGAACACGCTGCGCGCCTCGGTCGTCGCCGATCCGCAGTTCGAGCGCAAGAACACCCGCGACAACACGCCGGCCGTGGTGCACTTCGACGTCGTTCCCGGCGACACGGTCGAGGTCACGGTGGCCGCCAAGGGCGGCGGTTCCGAGAACAAGTCGAAGTTCGTGATGCTCAACCCGTCGGACTCGATCGTCGACTGGGTGCTGAAGACCGTTCCGACGATGGGCGCCGGCTGGTGTCCGCCGGGCATGCTTGGCATCGGCATCGGCGGCACTGCCGAAAAGGCGATGCTGATGGCGAAGGAATCGCTGATGGCGCCGATCGACATGTACGAGCTCCTCGCGCGCGGGCCGTCGAGCCGACTCGAGGAGATGCGCATCGAGCTCTACGAGAAGGTCAACGCGCTGGGCATCGGCGCGCAGGGCCTGGGCGGGCTGACCACCGTGCTCGACGTGAAGATCGCGACCTTCCCGACGCACGCCGCCTCCAAGCCGGTGGCGATGATCCCCAACTGCGCCGCCACCCGTCACGCGCACTTCGTGCTCGACGGTTCGGGACCTGCGTACTGCGAGCCTCCGCCGCTGTCGGCCTGGCCGGAAGTGAACTGGACGCCGAACGTCGAGAAATCGCGCCGCGTGAACCTCGATGCGCTCACGCCCGCAGAAGTCGCTTCGTGGAAGCCCGGGCAGATGCTGCTGCTGTCGGGCCGCATGCTCACCGGGCGGGACGCCGCGCACAAGCGCATCGCCGAGATGCTCGAACGCGGCGAAAAGCTGCCGGTCGATTTCATGAATCGGGCCATCTATTACGTCGGCCCCGTTGATCCGGTACGCGACGAGGCCGTCGGCCCGGCCGGTCCGACGACGTCGACCCGGATGGACCCGTTCACCGAGACGATGTTGGCGAAGACCGGGCTCATCGCGATGATCGGCAAGGCCGAGCGCGGACCGGCGGCGATCGACGCCATCCGCCGCTACCGGGCGGCGTACCTGATGGCGGTGGGCGGCGCCGCGTATCTCGTGTCGAAATCGATCCGCAAGGCTCGCGTGCTCGCCTTCGAAGACCTGGGCATGGAGGCCATCTACGAATTCGAGGTGCAGGACATGCCGGTGACGGTGGCGGTCGACGCCAGCGGCACCTCGGTGCACGAGACCGGTCCGCGCGAATGGCAGGCGCGGATCGGCAAGATTCCCGTGCGCGTCGACTGACTCGGCCGCCGGGCCTCGGCCCGGTCGCGCCGCGCCCCGCGCGCCCGCCCCCATGGCCCACCTGCTCATCGACATCGGCAACACGTTCCTGAAGTGGGGAACGTATTCGCGCGGCACCGCCGGCGCGCGCGCGCTCGCCCACGAGAGGACGATCGCATCGGGACGCGTGCTGCTCGAGGAGATCTCGACGGTGACGAAGGAGTGGCGACGCCAGCCGTTGCCCGACGCCGTCGTCATCTCGAACGTGGCCGGCACCGCCGTCGTCAACCCGGTGCTGCGCGCGCTCGAGGTCTGGCCCGACGCCCCCGAGGCGCACTGGATCGTCTCGCGCGCCGAGCAGTGCGGCGTGAAGAACGGCTACCTGAACCCGGCGGCGCTGGGCTGCGACCGCTGGGCGGCGATGATCGGCGCGCACGCGCTGCTCGGCGAGCGGGCGGCGCTCGTCGTCGTCTGCGGCACGGCAACGACGATGGACCTGCTCACCGCCGACGGGCACTTCCTCGGCGGCGGCATCATGCCGGGGCTCGGGCTGATGGTGCGTGCGCTACACCAGAACACCGCCACGCTGCCCGATGCGCACGGCGACTACGTCGATTACCCGCGCCAGACGGTCGATGCGATCGCCTCGGGTTGCATGCACGCGCAGGCCGGCGCCGTGGAACGGCTGTTCTTCCTGCACAAGCGCCATCACCCCGACCTGCGCTGCATCCTCTCGGGCGGAGCGGCGCGCACGCTCGGACCGCGACTGACGATCGATTTCATCTACCACGAGCACCTGGTGCTCGAAGGCCTGTACCAGATCGCCGAGTCGCTGACGAGAACGAGCTAACCGGCCTCCTGCAGCGCCGCGATGCCCGCACGCGCGATGCGAGCGTCGTCGCTCGACTTCACACCCGAGACGCCCACCGCCCCCACGCACTGCCCGTCGACGACGATCGGCACGCCGCCCTCGAGCATGCCTTCGAGCGGCGCCGACAGGAACGAATAACGCCCGCCGTTGATGCTCTCCTCGTAGAGGCGCGATTCGCGCCGCCCGAGCGCGGCGGTGCGCGCCTTCTGCTGGCAGATGCGAGCCGAGATCGGCGCTGCGCCGTCCAGTCTGTGAAGCCACAGCAGATGGCCACCATCGTCGACGACGGCGATCGACACCGCCCAGCCGTTCTGCCGGGCTTCGACCTGTGCGGCCTCGCCGATCGCCTTCGCGTCGGCGGCTTCGAGCATCCTTTTCGTGTTCACGGCAGAAGATTCCTCCCCTTTTCGAGCGTTTCGAGCAGTGTGGGCGTGACGTCGGCCCATTGGGCACGCCACCGATACCAGAGGCCGCCGATCCCCTCGTGCGCGGCGAGCCAGTTCACGTCCGAGCCCGAGGCACTCGGCAGCCACCCGAAGACGCTGTCGGGACTCGGCGTGCCGAGAAAACCGTGCGGCGCGGCAATCGGCTGCAAGCCGTGACGCTCGAAAGCGCGCAGCGCGCGCGGCATGTGATACGCGTGCGTGACGAGCAGGATGCGCCGATGCGCCGGCAGCAGCAGTTTCGCCGATTCGCGCGCGTTGCCTTCGGTGTCGCGCGATGCGTCCTCCACCCAGCGCACCGGCGTGGCGAGCCGCCGTTCGAGCATGCGCTTCATCAGCACCGCCTCGGCGCTTCGATCCGGATATGGCTTGCCGCCGCTGACGAGCACCGGCAGCCGCGTGATCTGCGCGACCCACGCGCCGTACAGCACACGCTCGGTCGTTCGGGAATTCGGCCGTTCGGGATCGGGACGCTCGCGCGTATCGAAGCGCGTTCCGCCGGCGAGAATGACGATTGCCGTCGGCGCGTCGGGACGCGTGAGCATCGCGCGCAGTGCGCGTTCGTCGCGCGCTTCGCCGGCGCCTTGCTCAATCAGGCCGATCAGCCACTGGCCGATGACCTGCGACGACGTGAGCAGCGCCAGCACGAGCCCGATCGACGCGACGATGCGCCCGGCGCGCGGCCGACGCGGCGACGCCACGAGCCCGAGGGCGATCAGCAGCAGCGGCAAGGCCGGCGGCAGCAGAACGAACTCCACGCCGCGCCGGGCGGCGAAGGCTAGCTCGTCGAGCGGCATGCGCGAGAAGCGCGATCAGGCCGCAGCGCCCACCGCCTGTCGTACCTGGTCGAGCGCGCCCGGATCCTCGATCGTCGTCAGGTCGCCCGGGTCGCGGCGTTCGCACAACGCCTGGATCGAGCGCCGCAGCACCTTGCCGGATCGGGTCTTGGGCAGCATCGTGACGAAGTGCACGCGGTTGGGCCGAGCGATCGCACCGAGCCGCTTGTCGACGGTGGCCATCATCTCACCCTCGAGCGCGAGCCGCGCGTTCGCATCGCCCGCCTTCGACGGATCCTTGAGCACGACGAAGGCGGTGGCCACCTGCCCTTTCAGCGAATCGGCAACGCCGACCACGGCGCACTCGGCTACCGCCGCATGACTCGACAGCGTCTCCTCGATTTCGCGCGTGCCCAAGCGGTGACCGGCGACGTTGATGACGTCGTCGGTGCGCCCGAGGATGAAGTAGTAGCCGTCGTCGTCACGAATTCCCCAGTCGAAGGTGGAGTACGCCAGGCGCCCGGGCACCGTCGAGAAATAGGTCTGCACGAAACGGTCGTCGTTGCGCCACACGGTCTGCATGCACCCGGGCGGCAGCGGCGGGATGATCGCGACGACCCCCTTCTCGTTGTTGCCTACCTCCTCGCCGGTGCGTTCGTCGAGCAGGCGCAGGTCGTAGCCGTACATCGCCATTCCCGGCGAGCCCAGGCGCGGCTCGGTCTTCTCGATGCCGTGCGCGACGGTGAGGATCGGCCAGCCCGTCTCGGTCTGCCAGTAGTTGTCGATCACGGGCTTGCCGATCGCCTCGGCGATCCAGCGCGCCGTCGGTTCGTCGAGCGGCTCGCCGGCCAGGAAGAGCGCGCGCAGCGAAGACAGGTCGTACTTCGCGAGCCACGACGGATCCTGCTTCTTCAGTACGCGAATCGCGGTGGGCGCCGAGAACATCACGCTGACGCGGTGCTTCTCGACGAGTCGCCAGAGGATGCCCGGGTCGGGGCGCAGCGGCGTGCCTTCGTAGAGGATCGTCGCCATGCCGGCGATCAGCGGACCGTAGACGATGTACGAGTGCCCCACCACCCAGCCGATGTCGCTGGTGGAGAAATAGGTTTCCCCGGCGTTGCCGCAGAAGATGTACTTCATCGAGGCGGCCAGCGCGACCGCGTGCCCGCCGACGTCGCGTTGCACGCCCTTCGGCGTGCCGGTGGTGCCCGAGGTGTACAGCGTGTAGCTGACCTCGTTCGACTCGAGCCACTCGATCGGGACTTCGTCGTCGAGGTGCCGCTTGCGCAGCGTCGCGTAGTCTTCGTCGCGCCCCGCAACGCGCTCGAACGGCGCGAGCCCGCGATCGACGATCAGCACCTTGTCGGGCACGCGGCTGGCCAGCTTCAGCGCGGCGTCGAGCAGCGGCTTGTACTCGATGACCTTGCCGGCGCGCGAGCCGGCGTCGGCGCTGACGACGAGCGCGGGCTCGGCGTCGTCGATGCGGCTCGCCAGGCTGTGCGAAGCGAAGCCGCCGAAGACGACCGAATGGATCGCACCGATGCGCGCGCAGGCGAGCATCGCGAACACCGCTTCGGGGACCATCGGCATGTAGATGATGACGCGATCGCCGCGTCCGACGCCCAGCGCGCGCATCACCGCCGCCATCCGGACGACCTCGCGGTGCAATTCGGCGAAGGTGTAGACCCGCGAGACGTCGACCTCGGTGGATTCGTAGATCAGCGCCGGCTGCTCGGCGCGCTGCGCCAGGTGACGGTCCACCGCGTTGTGGCACAGGTTCGTGCGCCCGCCGACGAACCACCGGGTGAAAGGCGGGCGCGAGTAGTCGAGCACTTGTCCGAAGGGCTCGTGCCAGTCGATCAGCTGGGCCTGCTCGGCCCAAAAGGACTCGCGGTCGCGGATCGACCTTTCGTGAACCTCCTTCAGCGACGGCGTTGCCTCATGTAAAGCCATGAAACCCTCCTCCGGACCGGTGTCCGGTCCATTCTACTTCCCGCCATCCGATCGTCGGTTTTGACAGCGCTTGGGGTCTTCTCTACCCTGCCGCGCATGCCAGAGAGCCGCCCTGCCGTCATTGCGCTCTTTCTCATCGCGATCGTCGCCGCAGGAATCGATGCCGGCTCCCCTGCCCGGGCGGCGCAGCCGACCGTCGAGGCCGTCGTCGAGCAGGCGGGCGCCGCCGACGAGATGAGCCCCGGCCAGCAACTCGTGCGCCGCTCGCTGTCGCTGATCGGCGTTCGATATCGCTTCGGCGGCACGTCGCCCAAGACCGGCCTCGATTGCAGCGGTCTCGTCCAGCACGTCTTCGACGCCGCGCTCGGCTTCCCGCTGCCGCGCCGCTCGGAGGAGATGAGCCGCGAGGGCACGGCGGTTTCGCTCGACGGACTGCAACCCGGCGACCTCGTCTTCTTCAACACGTTGCGGCGTGCGTTCTCGCACGTGGGCATCTACATCGGCGAGAACCGCTTCGTGCACGCGCCCTCCGCCGGCGGACGGGTGCGCGTCGAGTCGATCGCCTCGCGCTACTGGGCCCGGCGCTTCAACGGCGCGCGACGAATCGCCCCGCCAACACCGGCCGCCGGCGCCGGCTGGCTCCCTGTGGCTGGCAGCGTGCTTCCCGCGCGGTCCGACGCAGCGCCGACGCTCGCCGAGCGCGTGTTCGCGTTGCCGATCATCGGTGCCGATCCGGCCTACGCGCACTGAGCCTCGCTGCTCATTGCGAACTCTTCTCGTTTAGATTAGTGTCTCGCATTCCGCGCGCCCTGATCGGGCCGCGCTGCGCCGCAACCGAAACCGAAAGACTCCGCGAATGAATCGAAACCGCCTCCTTGCGCTCGCCGCCTGTGTATTCGTCTCCTGCGCCATCCCAACGGCGTTCGCGCAGGAAAAGGTCCTGAACCTGTATTCGGCGCGCCATTACGCGAGCGACCAGCAGCTGTACGACGCGTTCACGAAGCAGACCGGGATCCGCATCCAGCGCATAGAGGCCGGCGACGAGGCGCTGCTCGAGCGGCTGCGCAACGAGGGAGCGAACAGCCCCGCCGACGTCGTGCTGCTCGCCGACGCGGCGCGGTTGTGGAAGGCGCAGGTCGAAGGACTGTTCCAGCCGGTGAAGTCGGCCGCGCTCGAGAAGCGCATCCCCGAGAACCTGCGCGGCAAGGACGACGGCGCGGGCAGCGAATGGTTCGGCTTCTCGATGCGCGCACGGATGATCGTCTACAACAAGGCGCACGTGAACCCGGCGCTCGTGCAGAACTACGAGGATCTCGCCCGGCCCGAACTCAAGGGCAAGGTGTGCACGCGCTCGGGCGCGCATCCGTACATGCTGTCGCTGATCGGCGCGGTGTCCGAGCACGACGGCAAGCAGAAGGCCGAAGAATGGGCTGCGCGCGTCGTCTCGAACTTCGCTCGCAAGCCGCGCGGGGGCGACACCGACCAGATCCGGGCGGTGGCCTCGGGCGAATGCGGCGTGGCCTTGACCAACAGCTACTACCTCGCGCGGTTGATGCGCTCGGACAAGCCCGAGGATCGGGACGCGGTCGCGAAGATCGGCGCCGTCTGGCCGAACCAGTCGGGCTACGGCACGCACGTGAACGTATCGGGAGCCGGCGTGGCGAAGCACGCGCCGCATCGGGCCGACGCCGTGCGCTTCCTCGAATACCTCGCCAGCGACGAGGCGCAGCGTCACTTCGTCGATGCGAACAACGAGTGGCCGGTGGTGGCGTCGGTGAACGAGACGAATCCGGCGCTCGAGGCGCTCGGCGAGTTCAAGGCCGACAAGCTGCCGGTGGCCTCGATCGGCCGCGCCCAGGTGACGGCGACGACGATCATCGACCGCGTGGGCTGGCGTTGAGCGCCGATCGCCGCGCTCAGGCGTCGGCCAGCGCGGCGACTACCTGGATCTCGACGCGATACTCGGGCGCTGCGAGCTTCGCCTCGATCGTGGCACGCGCCGGCGTGTGCCCCTGCGGCACCCACGCATCCCACACCGCGTTCATCGCGGCGAACTCGGAGATGTCGGCTAGGTAGACGGTCGCCTGCACGATTCGACTCTTGTCGATGCCCGCTTCGGCGAGCAGGCCATCGATGGCCGCGAGCACCTGGCGCGTCTGCCCGGAGACGTCCAGCGAGACGTCCTCCGCAACCTGGCCTGCCAGCCAGGCGATGCCCCCGTAGCAGACGGCCTGCGACATGCGCAAGCCGACCCGCAGCCGAGCGATGCCGCCGGACGCCGGCCCCGTCATGTTCGCCCTTCGTCGAGGAAACGCTCGACGGCGTCGATCTGCGCAGGATCGATCATCGACGGCGCATGACCGACGCCGGCGAAGACGACTTCGCGCGCGCGCGGGCCGCGTCGCGTCATCTCGGCGGCCGTGGCGGCGCTGAGCAGGTCGGAGTCGGCGCCGCGCATCACGAGCGTGGGCGCGCGAATGGCATCGTAGGCCGGCCACAGGTCTGGCGGCTCGAACTGCATGTTCCGGAACGGCACGGCGATCGCTGGATCGTAGTGAAAGGACCAGCCGTCGCCGCGCTGAACGAGGTAATGACGCACGAGCAACTCGAACTGCTCGTCGGTGTGCGGGCCGAAGCTGCGCATGCGCTCGCGCAGGTCGGCAACCCCGGCGGCGCGCGTGGCGTACTGCGGATCGTCGCCGACGTACTCGGCGATCCGGGTGCGGCCGGCCACCTCGAGCACCGGGCCGATGTCGTTCAGCACGAGACGCTCGATCGGGTTGCCGGGCATCGACGCGAGCATCATTCCCATCAGGCCGCCCATCGAGGTACCGACCCACGCGAGCCGCTCGACGTCGAGCCGAGCGATCAGCGTGACGCAGTCGGCGATGTACTGCGGCAGCACATAGAGCATCGGATCGGCGGCACGGTCGGAGCGGCCGCGCCCGATCATGTCCGGACAAACGACGCGCCAGCGGCGCGACAGCCGGTCCGCGAGCGCATCGAAGTCGCGTCCGTTGCGCGTGAGACCGTGCACGCAGACGACGGTGGGCGCCGAAGGGCCGGCCTGCGACGACCACTCCCAGTACGCGAGCTTGTGCAGACCGCGCACGCTGATGCAACCGACGCTTCGCAACTGTGGTTCGTTCATCGCGGTACAGGCCCTAAACTAGGCGGTCGATTGTACAGGGACCCCAATCATGCTCGAAGGCAAGCTCGCTCTCGTGACCGGATCTACCAGCGGCATCGGACTGGGCATCGCCCGGGCGCTCGCGGCCAAGGGCGCGCGGATCGTGCTCAACGGTTTCGGCGACCCGGCGGAGATCGAACGGTTGCGTTCGCAGCTCGCCGCCGAGGCTCGCGTCGACGTCGATTACGAAGGCGCCGATCTGTCGAAGCACGAGGAGATCGAGGCGATGATCTCGCACATCGATTCGCGCCACGGCGGCGTCGACATCCTCGTGAACAATGCCGGCATCCAGTACGTCGCGCCGGTCGAGCGTTTTCCGGTCGATCGCTGGGACGCCGTGATCGCGTTGAATCTCTCGGCGGCGTTTCACACTACCCGCATCGCGCTGCCGGCGATGAAGCAGCGCAACTGGGGACGCATCGTCAACATCGCGTCCGCGCACGGGCTCGTCGCTTCCGTCGAGAAATCGGCATACGTCGCCGCCAAGCACGGCCTGGTCGGGCTCACCAAGGTCGTCGCGCTCGAAACCGCGGGCACCGGCATCACCTGCAATGCGATCTGCCCCGGCTGGGTGCTCACCCCGCTCGTTGCGAAGCAGATCGACGCGCGCGCCGAGGCGAGCGGCCGGCCGGTGGAGCAGGAACGCAAGAGCCTGCTGCTCGAGAAGCAGCCCTCGGGAGAATTCGTCACGCCCGAGCAGATCGGCGAGCTCGCGGCGTTCCTGTGCTCGCCTGCCGCCGAGCAGGTGCGCGGCGCGGCCTGGTCGATCGACGGGGGCTGGACGGCGCAATGAGATCCTCGTCGGCGACGCGCACGCGCCAGTAGCGACTGTCGTCGACGCGCGAGCGCGCGATGCGCGGCGCTCGTCCGCTGGCGTATTCGATCGTGATCGCGCCGTCGCGGTCGCTGCGCAGGATCTCGATGCCCGCCGCCCGGTAGCGGGCGACGACGCGAGCGGCCGGGTGGCCGAAGCGATTGCGATAGCCGTTCTGCACGATCGCGTGGCGGGCCGCGGTCGCGGCGAGGAATGCCGCGCTCGACGACGAGTTGCTGCCGTGGTGCGGCGCGAACAGCAGGTCGGCGCGCAGCCCGTCGGCGCCGAAGCGCTCGACGAGCGCGCGCTCCTGCCCTGCTTCGATGTCGCCGGTGAGCAGCACCGTTGCCGCCGGCGCCGAGACGCGCAACACGCAACTCGAGGCGTTCGTCGGCGAGCGCACGCCCCGGGGCTTTTCGTCTCCCGGATGCAGCACCTCGAAGTCGACGTCGCCCCATCGCCACGCCTGCCCCCGGAGGCAGTCGTGGAACGGTCTTCCCGCGCTTCGCGCGGCGTGGCCGGCAGGCAGCGACCCGGCGATCCAGTCGAAGCGCAGTCCGCGCAGCAGGCTGGGCAGCCCGCCGGAGTGGTCGGAATCGAGGTGCGACACGACGAGCGCGTCGACACGGTCGATGCCGCGGGCGCGCAGGTACGGCAGGATCACGCGCGCTCCGGCCTCCGAATCGCCGCCCCAGCTCGGGCCCGCGTCGTACAGCAGGCGGCGGCCGGCCGCCTCGACGAGCACCGCGCTGCCCTGCCCGACGTCGAGCGCGACGATGCGCAGGACGCCCGCGGGCGGGGCGTTCGTCGAAGCGCCGAGCATCGGCAGCAATCCGGCGAAGGCGAGCTCCCGGGACGCGATGCGCACCGGCGCGAGCAACAGCGCGATCGCGACGACGCAGGCGACGAGCGCCGCCGGCGACGGAGACGCGACGACCGCGATCGCCCAGGTCGAATCCGACAGCAGCGCGATCGCGTCGAGCAGCCACGCGGTAGCGGTCGCGGCGACGACGAGCATCGGCTCGCCCGCTGCCGGCAACCAGGCAAGCATCGCCGCAGCGGCGATCGCCAGCGGCGTGATCAGCGCCGACACGAGCGGAATCGCGAACGCGTTGGCGATGGGCCCGACCAGTGAGACGCTCGCGAAGAACACCGCGCCGAGCGGCACGAGGGCGAGCGAGGCAGCCCACTGCGTGCGCAACGCCTCGGCGAGCGTGCGCGAAAGGCGTCGCCTCGGGGTGTCGGTGCGTTCGCGCATGCGACCGCCGGCGGCGCACCAGGCGATGGCGGCCACCGAGGCGAACGACAGCCAGAATCCGGCCGCCAGCGGCGCCCACGGATCGAACGCGGTCACGACACCGGCTGCCAGTGCCAGGACGCGCGAGATCGAACGGGTGCGTCCGGTGAACAGCGAAACGCCGGCAACGGCGAGCATCCAGCAGGTACGCTGCGCGGGGATTCCCCAGCCCGCAATGCCGGCGTAGACGAAGGCGACGAGCACGCCGCACAGCCACGCGATCCGGCGCGCCGGCCAGCGCAGCAGCACGCCGCTGGACGCCGCAGCGCGCGTGTGCAACAGCCGGCGCGCGACGGCGACGGCGATGCCGGCGAGCATCGTGATGTGCAGCCCGGAGATCGACATCAGATGCCCGATGCCCGTGCGGTTGAAAGCCTCCCACCAGCGCGCGGCGATCGCCGCCTGGTCGCCGACGACGAGCGCGACGAGCACGTCGGCCGCCTCGGGGCGCGCACCGGCGAGCGCCGCACGCATTGCGTCTCGCAGGCGCATCCGCGCGCGCTCGAAGGCGATCGCAACGCTCCATTCGATGCCGTCGAACCGCTCGTTGGGGACGGCTCCCTTGCGTGCACCGCGCACGGTGCCGTGCGCGGCTATTCCCTCCTCGAGCGAGCGCAGTTCGGCGTCGAAGGCGTTCGGGTTGTGCAGCGCGTGCACGCGCTTGAGGCGCACGGTGAATCGCCATCGTTCGCCCGGCTGCACCGGCATCGGCCTGGAGCGTTCGTCGAAGGCGTGCCATCCGAGACGGATGCGAGCACCGCGCGGGCACTCGGCGATCGCATCCGCGCACTCGTCGATGTCGAAGACGAAGCGCGTCGAGCGCGCGTCGACCAGCGGCATCGAAGCGACGCGTCCCGTAACGACGAAATCGCGCCCTTCCTGTGCTGCGCCGATGCGCCTGGACAGCGCCGTATCGGCGACGACGAGCGTCGCGCCTGCCGCCGTCACCAGGATCGCGATCCAGCGCAGCACACCGGTGCGCACCGGCAGCGCGACCGCCGCCACCGTCCCCGCCGCGAGCAGCGCGAGCGCAACGGCCACAGGCGGTAGCGCCGGCAAGCGATGCACGACGAGCGCGGCGACGACGATCGCCGCCGGAAGCGGGACGGCTGCGAGAGCCTGGGCCAGCAGGCGCATCGTGGGATGCTAGGCGCGCGTTCGCGCGCGCGGCATCGGCCCGAACGCCTAGGAAGATCGGTGCAGTCCGCGCTCGCGCGAATCAGGTTTCATCTCGCCTGGCGCGGCGATCGCGGCAGCGAGCCGCGGCAACACGCGCAATGCATTGGCCGAGGTCTGCGCGATCGCGCGATCGCGCGGGGTTGCTCGCAACCCGGCGAACGCGTCGGCAATGCGCGCTACCTGCGCCGGCTCGTTGCGCGAGTGCGCGATCCACTCGGGCGCGATGTCCGGCGCGTCGGTCTCGAGCACGTGCGCGTGCTCGGGCAGTTCGAGCGCGAGGCGCCGGATGCGCAGCGCGCGATCGTAGGTCATCGCACCGCCGAAGCCGAGCGCGAATCCCAGCGCGAGGTATTGCGCGGCCTGCTGCGCGCTCGCATTGAACGCGTGCGCGATGCCCGTCAACGGCCGAAGCTGACGCAGTTGCGCGAGCACGAGGTCGTGCGCGCGTCGCACGTGCAGCAGCACCGGAAGATCGAAGTCGCGCGCGATGCGCAACTGCGCCGCGAGAA
Organism: Pseudomonadota bacterium; assembly: GCA_023389055.1. GTDB lineage: Bacteria > Pseudomonadota > Gammaproteobacteria > Burkholderiales > Burkholderiaceae_E > Zeimonas. The sequence goes on from JAEWFA010000038.1 coordinate 46,378, forward strand.
ACCGCTGTTGACGTTGGCGATCGGCCCCCTGCACGAAAAAATCGAGCCCGATCTCGCCAATCGCGACGAAGCGTTCGTCGCGCATCGACGCGTCGACGCGCGCGCGCAACTGCTCGAGCTCATCGTCGTCCGCCTGCCCGACGAACAACGGATGAATGCCGAGCGCATACGCGATGCGCCGGTCGGCGGCCGCCAGCGCGCGCACCGCTTCATGGTTCGACGTTGCCACCGCCGGAACGACGATCGCATCGACGCCGGCGGCGAAGGCACGCGCGAGCACCTGGTCGCGGTCCGCATCGAATTCGGACGCATCGAGATGGCAATGCGTGTCGATCAGCATGCGGTCGAATCGCGCGGGTCGTCCGCAGACCAGGCCGCGATTCAGCGCGCCACGCCGACGCCACGGCTGGCGAAGGTATCGGCGCGCGCGACAGGTTCCTGCGCAACGAATCTCCCGTCGTGCAACTGCAATGTGCGATCGGCCCTGGAGGCGAGATCGAGGTCGTGCGTGACGATGACGAAAGCGATGCCCAGTTCCTGCGACAGCGTTTCGATCAGGGCATACACCTGGCGCGCGGTCTGACTGTCGAGATTGCCGGTGGGCTCGTCGGCGAGCACGCAGCGCGGCTGCGTGACGAGCGCGCGCGCCAGTGCAACGCGCTGGCGCTCGCCGCCCGAGAGCTCGCCGGGCTTGTGCTCGACGCGCGCAGCGAGCCCGACGCGCGCGAGCATCGCCGCTGCCTCCCGGTGCGCGCTGGCCGGCGAGTTGCGCCGGATGCGCAGCGGCATTGCGACGTTCTCCAGTGCGGAGAACTCGGGCAACAGGTGATGGAACTGGTAGACGAAGCCGAGCAGGCGGTTGCGCCGGGCGCCGAGTTCGGACTGCGACAGCGCGCCGATCGGCTCTCCCGCCCAGAACACCTCGCCGGCGGTGCAGCTGTCGAGTCCGCCCAGCAGGTGCAGCAGCGTGCTCTTGCCCGACCCCGATGCGCCGATGATCGCCACGCGTTCGCCGCGATGTACCGCCAGGTCTACGCCGTGCAGCACCGGCACGACCAGATCGCCGTGACCGTAGACCTTGTGCACGTCGCGCGCACGCACGACCGCGTCGCCGGAATTCGTCATTCGTAGCGCAGCGCCTCGGCGGGCCGCACGCGCGAGGCGCGCCAGCTCGGATACAGCGTCGAGACGAAGGCGAGCACGCAGGCGGTCAGGCCGATCGTCAGGACATCGTGCCAGCGCAGGTCGCTGGGCAGGTGGTCGATGAAGTAGATGCCCTTCGGCAGCACCTGGAAGCCGAACAGGTTTTCGAGGAACCCGACGACGCCGCCGATGTTCAACGCGACGGCGACGCCGAAGACGACGCCGAGCAGCGTGCCCAGCAGCCCCACCGAGGCGCCCTGCACGACGAAGATGCGCATGACGCCCGAGGGCGCTGCGCCGAGCGTTCGCAGGATGGCGATGTCCGACTGCTTGTCGGTCACCGTCATCACCAGCATCGAGACGAGGTTGAACGCGGCCACCGCCATGATCAGCGTGAGGATGATGAACATCATCCGCTTCTCGATCTGCACGGCGGCGAACCAGTTGCGGTTCTCGGACGACCAGTCGCGCACGTAGACGTCGGCGCCGAGCGTGGAGGCCAGCTCCCGGGCGATCTGCGGCGCCTGCAACATGTCGGTGGTCTTCAGCCGCACGCCGGTGACGCCCTGCACGCGAAAGAGCTTCGCGGCGTCCTCGAGATTCATCAGCAGCAGGCTGGTGTCGTATTCGTAGTGGCCGGAGGCGAAGACGGCGACGACGGTGAGCTGGCGCAGCCGCGGCACCAGCCCGGCCGGCGTGGCGGTGCCCTGCGGGGCAACCAGCGTGATCTTCGATCCGGGCTCGAGCAGCAGCTGGTTCGCCAGCTCACGCCCCACGGCGACGCCGAAGGAGCCCGGCCGAAGGTCGTCGAGGTTTCCGCGCAGCATGTGCTGCGCGAAGTCGGCGACGCGCGGTTCGATCGCCGGGTCGATGCCGCGCACGAGCACGCCGCGCACGCTGTCGTCGTGCGTGAGCATCGCCTGGCCCGATACGTAGGGGGCGCCGGCGACGACGCGCGGGTTGCGCTCGGCCTGCTCGAGCACCGAGTGCCAGTCGAGCATCGGCGTGCCGGCCGCGAAGATCTCCACGTGCGCCAGCACCGACAACATGCGGTCGCGCACTTCCTTCTGGAAGCCGTTCATCACCGACAGCACGATGATCAGCGCCGCGACGCCCAGCGCGATGCCGGCGATCGACAACGTGGAGATGAACGAGATGAAGCCGTTGCGTCGGCCTGCCCGGCGGCTCGCACGGGTGTAACGCAGGCCGATGAAGAGTTCGTATGGCAGGGACATCGGCGAAGGCGCCGCCGGGGTGGCGGCAGGGCCGCGACCTCGATTCGCGATTCGGCGGACGGCGCAGTTTGCCACAGAAATTTGCCATAGAATCCCGCGGTGACCCTCATGATCCTGTGCGCAGGCGCACTGGCGCCTCCCGGCGCGCAGCGAGCCTCGCTCGAGGCCGACCCGGCCGGTGCGCCACCGGCGGGGCTCGCCGCAACGCAATTGCGCGACCAGATCCGCGACGCCTCGCCGGCGGGCATCGTTGCGCTTCCCGGCGCTTCGGCCTTCTCGCGCCGGCTGCGACGCGCGCGCGTGGCCGCGCGCACGCGCATCGACGAAGCCGCGCCGGCAGAACTACCCGACGAACGATGGCTGCGCGAGCGCTTCGCCCTCGACGGCCCGGTCGCCGCCTGCGCGCTTGCCGCCGACAGCGAAGGTGACGCTCCCGTGGTCGTTCGGCCGGTGCACCTGCACCTGGGGCTCGATCATCTGGTGCTCGCGCCGCCCGGGCGCGCCGCTCCGGACGACGACGAAGCTCGCGCGCTCGCCGACGCCGCGAACCGCTGGCTGGCAGAGGACGGACTCGAACTCGTCCCGACCCGCCCGGACGCCTGGCGAGTCGATGCGCACGACGATGCTGCGCGAACGACACTCGCCGCGTTCGCCGCGTTGCGCGCGCCGAGCGCTCGCGTGGCGAGCGGGCGCAACGTCTCGGCGTGGCTGCCGCGAGGCGAGGCTGCGCCGCGTTGGCGAGCATTCGAGAATCTCGTGCAGATGGCCTGGTTCGAGCATCCGCTGAACGAGCGCCGTGCGCAGGCGGGCCGCCTGCCGGTGAGCGGCCTGTGGCTGGAGGGACGCGCAGGCAAGGCAGCGACGCGCGACTTCGAATCGGTACACACCGACGATCCCGCGGTGGCCGGGCTTGCGCAACGCGCAGGATTGCAGGTGCTCGCCTTCGATGGCGCCACCCTCCCCGCCGAACGCTCGCTGGTCGATGCGGGCTTCTGGAAGGAGTCGCTCGCCGAGGGCGACGTCGAAGGATGGAACCGCGCATGGCTCGCCTTCGATCGCTGGTTCGAGCCGCTTGCGAGAGAGCTCGCGCCGATGCGGGTCGTGCTGACCGGCGAACGCGAATGCGTGGAGCTCGCCTTTTCGCCGGGCGACCGCTTCCGGCCCTGGCGCTCGCTCACACGCGAAGCGCTGCTCGAGCGCGCGCCGTGATCGCACCTTCGCCGGACACGGCACCCGGGCCGCGCATCGTCGCGCGCGCCGTGCCCGACGAAGCGCAGAAGAGCCTGCTCGACGCCGGCATCGCGCCGGTGCTCGCGCGCCTGTACGCAGCCCGAGGCATCGCCGACGTGGCGGCGCTTTCGCGCGACCTGGCCAAGCTGCTGCCGCCACAGCCGATGAAGGGAATCGGCGAAGCGGCCCGTCTGCTCGCCGATGCGCTCGCGGCAGGCCAGCGACTGTGCGTCGTTGCCGACTACGACTGCGACGGCGCGACCGCCTGCGCGGTCGTCGTGCGCGGGTTGCGCCTGCTCGGGGCGCAGGCCGACCGGGTAGATTACCTGGTGCCGAACCGCTTCGAGCACGGCTACGGTCTTTCGGTGCCGATCGTCGAGCTTGCCGCTGCACACCCGCGACTCGGCCGTCCCGACTGGCTGATCACCGTCGACAGCGGCGTGGCCAGCGTCGACGGCGTGCAGGCCGCGCTGGCGCTCGGCATGCGCGTGATCGTCACGGACCATCATCTGCCCGGCGAGCAGCTGCCCGCCGCCGACGCGATCGTGAACCCGAACCAGCGCGGTTGCGACTTCGGCAGCCGCAACCTCGCCGGCGTCGGCGTCGCCTTCTACCTGCTGCTCGCGCTGCGCGCAGAGCTGCGCGCGCGAAACCCCGACTCGCCGGCGGCGCGTGCGCCGTTGCAGTCGCTGCTCGATCTCGTTGCGCTCGGCACCGTCGCCGACCTCGTGCCGCTCGACGAGAACAACCGCCGCCTGGTCGCCGCGGGGCTGCAGCGAATTCGCGCCGGGCGTGCGCACGCAGGCGTGCGCGCGCTGCTGCACGTAGCGGGACGCGATTCGAAGCGCGCGACGAGCGCCGACCTCGGCTTCGCGCTCGGACCGCGGATCAACGCAGCCGGGCGGCTGGCGGACATCTCGCTGGGCATCGAATGCCTGCTCGCCGACGACGAGACGCGCGCGCACGAACTGGCGCTGGCACTCGATGCGATGAACCGGGAACGACGGGGAATCGAGAAGACGATGCGCGAGGAGGCGCTCGCTGCCCTCGACGCGCTCCCCGGGTTGGGCGCCGGCGACGCGCTTGCGCAGGGCCGAGGGCAGGCGACGCGCACGTCGCCCCACGCCTTCGTCCTGTACCGCGAGCAATGGCACGAAGGCCTGGTAGGGCTGGTAGCCGGACGGCTGAAGGATCGCGTCCACCGGCCGGTGATCGCGCTCGCTCCATCGGCGAACGACGCCGCGTTGCTGCGCGGCTCGGGCCGCTCGATTCCCGGCGTGCACCTGCGCGACGCGCTCGACTGGATCGACAAGAAGGCGCCCGGCCTGCTGCTGCGCTTCGGCGGCCACGCGATGGCGGCCGGCCTGACGATCCGCGTGCAGCACGTGGGCGAGCTCGCCGAGCTTCTCGAAAGCGCGGTGCAGGTCTTCGCCGATCCCGCGTGCTTCGCCCAATCGGTACTCACCGACGGCCCGCTCGACCCGGCATCGATCGACGTCTCGCTCGTCGCCCGCCTGGACGCGGAAGTGTGGGGCCAGGCATTTCCGGCGCCGCTCTTTCACGACGAGTTCGAGGTGGCGCGGCAGGTGGTGGTCGGCGAACGCCATCTGCGCATCGAACTGCGCACGCGGTGCGGACGCCGGCTCGAGGCGATCGCGTTCGGCCGCACCGAGCCCCTGCCCGCCCGTTCGCGCGTCGCCTATCGCCTCGCGCGCAACGACTACCGCGGCATCGCCTCGGCGCAACTGGTGATCGAGGCGGTCGAGCCGCTCGACGACGCCGAGGCGCGCCGAAGATAGCAGCCTGCCTCTATAATGGCGGGTTCTCCGCAATGCGTCGCCCCTCATGGAAGCCGAGCGCCAGAATCAACTCGAATCTTTGATCGACGACCTGCGCGCGCGCGTGGGCGAGCTTCGGAGGTACCTTTGACTACGACGAGAAGAAGACGCGCCTGGAGGTAGTCCAGCGAGAGCTGGAAGCGCCCGACGTCTGGAACGACGCGCAGCACGCGCAGGCACTGGGGCGCGAGAAGAAGTCGCTCGAAGGGGTGGTCGAGCGCATTTCGTCGATCGACGCCCGCATCGGCGACGCCGCCGATCTCTTCGAAATGGCCGCCGCGGAGGAAGACGACGACACGCTCATCGCGGTCGAGTCCGATGTGCGCGAAGTGCAAGGCGAAGTCGAAGACCTCGAATTCCGTCGCATGTTCTCCAACCCCGCCGACCCGAACCCCTGCTTCGTCGAGATCCAGGCCGGCGCCGGCGGCACCGAGGCGCAGGACTGGGCGGCGATGCTGCTGCGCCAGTACCTGCGCTACTGCGAACGCAAGGGCTTCGAGACCGAAGTGCTCGAGGAGTCGCCCGGCGACGTCGCCGGGATCAAGGGCGCTACCCTTCGCGTCGACGGCGACTATGCCTACGGGTACCTGCGCACCGAGACGGGAATCCATCGGCTGGTGCGCAAGTCGCCGTTCGACTCCAGCGGCGGTCGGCACACGTCGTTCGCATCGGTGTTCGTCTATCCGAAGGTCGACGACTCGATCGCCGTCGAGATCAACCCGGCCGACCTGCGCATCGACGTCTACCGCGCCTCGGGCGCCGGCGGACAGCACGTGAACAAGACCGAATCGGCGGTTCGCATCACGCACAACCCCACCGGCATCGTCGTGCAGTGCCAGAACGACCGCTCGCAGCACCGCAACCGCGACGAGGCGATGGGCATGTTGCGCGCGCGCCTGTACGAACTGGAATTGCGCAAACGCCAGGCCGAGCAGGACAAGGTCGAGGCAGGCAAGACCGACATCGGCTGGGGTCACCAGATCCGCTCGTACGTACTCGACAATTCGCGCATCAAGGACCTTCGCACCGGCGTCGAGATCAGCGACACGCGCTCGGTTCTCGACGGCGACCTCGACGAGTTCATCTCCGCAAGCCTGAAACAGGGAGTCTGACCGGTGAACGAACGCGACAGCGAGCACGACGCGCCCGCGTCGATCGAGGAGATCCGCGCGCGCGACGAGAACGCGATCGTCGCCGAGCGCCGCGCCAAGCTCGGGCGGCTGCGCGACGAGGGCGTCGCCTTTCCGAACGACTTCGTTCCCGCGCACCGCGCCGCCGCGGTCGCCGAGCACTACGGCTTCAAAACGCGCGAGCAGCTCGAGCACGAGAACGTCGAAATCACGCTCGCCGGGCGCATCGTGCTCAAGCGCGTGCAGGGCAAGGCGAGCTTCGCGACGATCCAGGACGCCACCGGCCGAATCCAGCTGTATCTGAACGACCAGGGCGTCGGCGCAGACGTGCATGCGGCGTTCAAGCACTGGGATCTCGGCGACATCGTCGGCTGCCGCGGGGTGCTGTTCCGCACGATGAAGGGCGAGCTGACGGTGAACTGCGGTGAAATCCGCCTGCTCGCGAAGTCGCTGCGTCCGCTGCCCGACAAGTTCCACGGCATCGCCGACCAGGAGCTTCGCTACCGCCAGCGGTACGTCGACCTGATCGTCACCGGCGAGACGCGCGACACCTTCGTCGCGCGCAGCCGCACGATCGCGGCGATCCGTCGCTTCATGGACGGTACGGGCTTCCTCGAAGTCGAGACCCCGATGCTGCACCCGATCCCGGGCGGCGCGTCGGCGCGGCCCTTCGTGACGCACCACAACGCGCTCGACCAGCAGATGTTCCTGCGCGTGGCGCCCGAGCTGTACCTGAAGCGCCTGATCGTCGGCGGCTTCGAGCGCGTCTACGAAATCAACCGCAACTTCCGCAACGAAGGCATCAGCCCGCGCCACAACCCCGAGTTCACGATGCTCGAGTTCTACGCGGCCTACACCGACTACCAGTGGCTGATGCCGTTCACCGAGGAACTGCTGCGCGAGGCGGCGCGTGCCGCCACCGGCTCGACCACCGTTTCCTACCAGGGCCGAAGCATCGAACTGGGGCGACCCTTCGCGCGGATGACGATCACCGAGGCGATCGCACGGCATGCACCGAGGTACACGTCGGCGCAGATCGACGACGAAGGCTTCCTGCGCGCGGAACTGGCGCGACTCGGCGAGGACATCGGTGCGACGGCGCTGAAGTCGGCGGGGCTCGGCGCGCTGCAACTCGCCCTCTTCGACGAGGTCGTCGAGCATGCATTGTGGGAGCCGACCTTCATCGTCGACTATCCGGTCGAGGTGTCGCCGCTCGCGCGGGGCTCCGACACGCGCGCCGGCGTCGCCGAGCGCTTCGAGCTGTTCATCACCGGACGGGAGATCGCCAACGGCTTCTCGGAGCTGAACGACCCCGAGGACCAGGCGAAGCGCTTCCTCGCGCAGGTCGAGGCGAAAGACGCCGGCGACGACGAGGCGATGTATTTCGACGCCGACTACATCCGCGCGCTGGAATACGCGATGCCGCCCACCGGCGGCTGCGGCGTCGGCATCGACCGCCTGATGATGCTGCTGACCGACAGCGCGAGCATCCGCGACGTCGTGCTGTTCCCCGCGCTCAAGCGCGAAGACTGAACTCCAGCTACCCCGTGCCCGTTCCCTCGGTCGGTGCCGCGATCGCGGCTCTCGGCGTCACGCAGATCGTCGGCTGGGGCACGACGCACTACCTGCCGGCGATTCTCGCCGATTCGATGGCGCAAGGGCTGGGTGTGAGCCCGACGCTCGTGCTCGGCTCGTTCTCGTGGGGGCTGCTCGTCGCCGGCGCGAGCGCGCGGACCAGCGGCCGACTGATGGACCGCCACGGCGCGCGCCTCGTGATGACGATCGCCTCCGTGCTCGTCGCGCTCGGCCTGCTGGCGCTGTCGTTCGCGCGCGATGCCGCGCTGCTGTTCGTCGGGTGGACGCTGATCGGGCTGGCGATGCGCTCGATCCTCTACGACGGCGCGTTCGCCGCGATGGCGGCGCTTGCCGGCCCGCAGGCGCGACGCGCGATCTCGCTGCTCACATTGTTCGGCGGCCTTGCGTCGACGGTGTTCTGGCCGCTGGGCGGCTGGCTCGACGCCAAGTTCGGCTGGCGCGCGACGCTGCAGGTCTACGCGCTGCTCAATCTCGTGCCCTGTGCACTGCTTCACGCCCGGTTTGCCGGTGGCCGGCGACAGATCGCCGCCGTTCGCGAAGAAGCGCACCCTGCGCCGCCCGTCGTCGAGACGACCCGCACGCGCACGGCGCTGCGCCTGGCGGCCCTCGCGTTCACGCTGCACGCCTTCGTCCAGTCGGCAATGGCGGCGCACCTCGTGCAACTGCTCGGCGGATTCGGCCTGGGCGCCGCAGTCGCGGTATCGGCCGCCTCGCTGATGGGCGTGGCGCAGGTGATCGCTCGCGTGGCCGAGATGGCGCTGCAGCGGCGGCTGAGCGCGGTCGCCGTCGCGGTGCCTTCGGTTGCGCTATTGCCCCTCGCGTTCGTCGCCGCAGTCGCGCTGCCGGCGAGCGTCGAAACCGCCGCACTGTTCGTGCTGCTGTACGGCTGCGCGAACGGACTGATGACGATCGTGCGCGGAGCGCTGCCGCTGGCCGTGTTCGGAAGCGACGGCTACGCGGAAAGGCTGGGGCGCATTGCGGGCCCGGGTTTCGTCGCCGCAGCCGCCGCCCCGGTGCTGTTCTCGGCTGCGCTCGAGCAGGCCGGTGCAAGCACCGGGCTTGCGCTGCTGGGCGTGCTCGCGCTCGGCGCGCTGGCGGCGATCGTCGCGCTCACGGGCCTCGCGCGCCGCAGCCTGCTGCCTGCCTGAACGTCAGGCGGCGAAGGACTCGCCGCAGCCGCAGGTGGCCTTCACGTTCGGGTTGTGGAAGCGGAACCCTTCGTTCAACCCTTCGCGCACGAAGTCGAGTTCGATGCCGTCGAGGTACGGCAGGCTCTTCGGATCGATCAACACACGCACGCCGTTCGATTCGTACTCGACGTCGTCGTCGCGGCGCTCGTCGGCGAACTCGAGCTGGTACGACAACCCCGAGCATCCGGACGCCTTCACGCCGACGCGCAGGCCGACGCCCTTGCCGCGACGCTCGAGCGAGCGCGACACGTGCCGCGCCGCAGATTCAGTAAGACGGATTCCTTTCGCCGGTTCTGCCATTCGACTCCCCAGATGCTCGTGCGCGCCTCGCCGCGAACCCGGCGGGGTTCGTCGCGAGCGGCCGGCAGGCGTCCGGTCGTCGAGCGCCTGCGCGGCGTGCGCCTTCAGAGCGTAGTGATGCGACCCTTCTCCAGCTTGATCGGCTGCAGCGTCGAGGTCGGAAATTCCAGTGCAGCACGATGCTCCTTGAGCACCGAGATCTCCCTCGGATGCGATTTGGTCTCGCGACCTTTCTGCTGCTCGACGAGGTCGGCGAGCGAAACCGAGTCGAGGAACTCGATCATCCGCTTGTTCAGGTTGGTCCACAGCTCGTGCGTCATGCACGGGCCGTCGTCGTCCTGGCAATTCTCCTTGCCGCCGCACTGCGTGGCGTCGAGCGGCTCGTCGACCGCGAAGATCATGTCGGCGACGGTGACGTCCTTCATCGGGCGCGCCAGCGTGTAGCCGCCGCCGGGGCCCCGCGTGCTCTCGACCAGTTCGTGACGCCGCAGCTTGCCGAACAACTGCTCCAGGTACGACAGCGAGATCTTCTGCCGCTGGCTGATGCCGGCCAGCGTGACCGGGCCGTGATGCTGGCGCATCGCCAGGTCGATCATCGCGGTGACCGCAAAGCGTCCCTTCGTGGTGAGTCGCATGGAGAACTCCGATTAGTGGACTAGTTTAGTCTGATATTGAGAATTGTCTACTTCGTGGCTGGGAAATCTTTCCGAAAAGTCGGAAAGGATTTCCGCTTTTCCTACTTTCCTGTCGCCATCGACGATTCACCCGACGCTGCGACGCCGTTCTTCGGCCACTTTCCCCGCCGGAAGTCCGGGTCGCAACCCCCAAGGGCGATAGGGTCGCCTTAACCCCTAGCATTCCAGCGTCCCGGGCAGGGAAATCCCTAGACAGGAACCCTGGCCGACGAAGGGCCTTGCGGCGCCGGGGCATTTCTCGCGACGCGACCGGCGTTGCCTAGGATCTCGCTGGCAGCACGACAAAAAAATCCGCCGCGGGACCCGGTCCGCTCCGAGACCGGAACGTCGGCCCGCGGCCCGAAACCAGGAGTGACGAATGACGCGCTCACGATGGGCGGCGGCTTGTGCCGCTGCGATGGTGGCCCTCGGGCTGTCGGGATGCGGAAGCGACTCCGATGATCCCGAGGTGCGAAGCACCTCGCTGGGGGTGGTCAGGGGGGTGGACGACCGCGCCACCGATACGCTGTCCTGGAAGGGAATTCCGTTCGCGAAGGCGCCGCTGGGCGAGCTGCGCTGGAAGGCACCGGTCGATCCGGCTCCGTGGACGTCGACGCTCGACGCAACGCAGTTCGGCGCCGCTTGCCTGCAGAACGGTCGCATCTACGGGCCGGGGCAGAACAACCGCTACGACGACACCATTGCGCAGACGCTGAACCAGCCGGTGGGCAGCGAAGACTGCCTGACGCTGAACATCTGGCGCCCGCGTGGCAACGAGAAGAACCTTCCCGTCATCGCCTTCGTCTACGGCGGCAGCAACATCTCCGGCTATACGGCCGACCCCACCTACGACGGCGCAGCGCTCGCGAAGGCGGCCAATGCCGTCGTCGTCACGATGAACTACCGGGTCGGCGTGCTGGGCTTCTTCCGGCTGCCGCAACTGGAGGCGGGCAACGACGACCCCGCCGACTCGGGCAACTTCGCGCTGCTCGACATCACGCAGGCGCTGAAGTTCATCCAGCGCGACATCGGGCGTTTCGGCGGAGATGCATCGAACGTCACGCTGATGGGCCAGTCGGCCGGCGCGATCGACGTGTGGGCACTGATGACTTCGCCGCTCGCCGATTCCCTGTTCCACAAGGCAGTGCCGCTCAGCGGGGGGATCTCGACGACGGCGACGCTGCCCGCCGGTTCGATTCCGATCATCAGCCCGGCCGCCACGTATACGACCCAGGCGAACCAGCTCCTGTACGAGTTGCTGATCGCCGACGGGCGCGCCACCGACGCAACGAGTGCGCAGGCGGTCGTCGCCGGTATGACGGATGCCCAGGTCGCCGAGTACGTGCGCTCGAAGAGCGCTTCGACGATCCTCACGACCGTGCTGACAAAGCTCGGCCCGAAGGGGCTGGCCGGTTCGGGTCCGATTCCGGACGGCAACGTGCTGCCGGCCGATCCGATTGCCGCCATTCGCGCCGGGCAGTATCGAGCGGTTCCGGTGCTCGCCGGCAATACGCGCGACGAAGGCAAGCTCTTCGCTCCGTTCCTGGCGCTGCTGCCGCCGGCGGGCAGCCCGCCGGGCTTCATCGTCGACGACGCGACGCGCTTCCGGATGATGGCGAACTACGACCCGAATGCGGCGCCGCAACTCACCGACGCCGACATCATCAACGCGGCGTACCTGCCGGTCGATGCGCCGGGAACGGGATGGACGGCGCGCACCGAACTGCTCGACGACATCTTCATGACGGTGAACCGCATTGACGCGCTCGAAGCGGTGAAGTCGCGCCAGCAGAACGTCTGGTTCTACCGCTTCGACTGGGACGAGGAACCGGCGCCGTGGAACGACGTGTACGGTGCCGCACACGCGTTCGACCTGCCCTTCCTCTTCGGCAACTTCGGCCCGTCGCTGTTCTCCAACGCGGCGAACAGCAAGGCGAACGAGCCCGGACGCCTGGCACTGTCGAAGGCGATGATGGCCAGCATCGCGGCATTCGCGCGCAACGGCGACCCGAATAATCCGGCCGTGCCGCAATGGCCGACCTGGCCCGCGGCGATGGTGTTCGACGCGAGCCCGAGCGGGACTGCCATCCACGTGGAGCCCGACGGCAAGCTCGAGTGAGCGCGAAGCCGGGGCCACCCGGGCGGCCCCTCGGCAGCGCACGCCGCGGCGGCGTGCGCTGCCTGCCTCCTCAGGCGGCCGCGACCTGCGTCGCGCGCCGCTTCGCCAGCTCCAGCAGGCCGTTGCAGGCGTCCTCGATGTAGTCGAGCGTCTGGTCGAAGCCCTGGACGTTGCCGTAGTACGGATCCGGAATCGTCGCCGTCTCGTGCTCGGTGGCGAAGCGCATCAGCAACTGCAGTTTGTGGTGCGACGCCTTCGGCGCCAGCTGCTGCAGTGCCGAAAGGTTGTCCCAGTCCATCGCGAGGACGAGGTCGTACTCGTCGAAATCCTTCTCGCGCACGCGCGTGGCGCGCAGGTCGGCGATGTCGTATCCGCGTCGCGAAACCGCCGCCTGCGCGCGGCGATCGGGCGCCTCGCCAAGATGGAACGCGTGCGTTCCCGCCGAGGCGACGCGCACGACCTCGTCGAGTCCGGCCTGGCGCACCAGGTGCCGGAACACGCCCTCCGCCATCGGCGAGCGGCAGATGTTGCCCATGCACACGAACAGCACGCGCGTATTCATCGCGAGCGATACCGGTTCTCTCTTTGCCATTGTCGTATCCGTAACCGCGTGAGTCGAAGAAATCTGTTCAGGCGCTCCTGCGCCGCGCCGCAGCCCGATCGCCTGCCGGAGTCGGATCTGCAACGAACGGAACCACATTGCTCCCCCCGTCCGAACCGAAGAATCTTTGCTTGAGCGCGGCGAGCTGGTCGCGCGTCTGCGCGGCCTTCTCGAACTCGAGGTTCTGCGCCTGCTCGAGCATTGCCTTTTCGAGCCGGCGGATCTCGCGAGCGAGGCCCTTCTCGCCGAGCGCTTCGTATTTCGATTGCTCCTCGGCGGCGCGCAATTCGATCCGCGACTGCGTGGCGTCATAGACGCCATCGATCATCTCGCGCACCTGCTTGCGCACGCCGCGCGGAACGATGCCGCGACTCGCATTGAAAGCCAGTTGCTTCACGCGCCGCCGCTCGGTCTCGTCGATCGCACGGCGCATCGAGTCGGTCATCCGGTCGGCATACAGGATCGCGCAGCCGTTCAGGTTGCGCGCGGCACGTCCCACCGTCTGGATCAGGCTGCGCTCGCTGCGCAGGAAGCCTTCCTTGTCCGCATCGAGGATCGCCACCAGCGATACCTCGGGAATGTCGAGCCCCTCGCGCAGCAGGTTGATGCCCACCAGCACGTCGAAGGCGCCCAGCCGCAGATCGCGGATGATCTCGACGCGCTCCACCGTGTCGATATCCGAGTGCAGATAGCGCACCCGCACGCCGTTCTCGGCCAGGTGGTCGGTGAGCTCCTCGGCCATGCGCTTGGTGAGCGTGGTGACGAGCACGCGATCGTTCGCCGCCACCCGGTCGTGGATCTCCGAGAGCAGGTCGTCGACCTGCGTGGCCGCGGGGCGGACGATGACCTGCGGGTCGACGAGCCCGGTGGGCCGCACGACCTGCTCGACGACCTGCCCCGCGTGCGTCTTCTCGTAGTCGGCAGGCGTGGCCGAGACGAACACGCACTGGCCGATCTTGCGCTCGAACTCCTCGAACTGCAGCGGCCGGTTGTCCAGCGCCGACGGCAGCCGGAAGCCGTATTCGACGAGCGTCTCCTTGCGCGAGCGGTCGCCGCGAAACATTCCGCCGAGCTGCCCGATCGTCACGTGGCTCTCATCGATGAACATCAGCGAGTCGGACGGCAGGTAGTCGACCAGCGTCGGCGGCGGGTCGCCCGGACGCGCACCCGACAGGTGCCGCGTGTAGTTCTCGATGCCCTTGCAGAAGCCCAGCTCCTGGAGCATCTCCATGTCGAAGCGGGTGCGCTGTTCGAGGCGCTGCGCCTCGACGAGCTTGCCCTGCTCGTGGAAGAACTCGAGCCGCTCGCGAAGCTCGGCACGGATGGTCTCCAGCGCACGCAGGACCGTCGCGCGCGGAGTCACGTAATGCGACGACGGATAGACGGTGAAGCGCGGGATCTTCTGACGCACGCGCCCGGTGAGCGGATCGAACAGCTGGATGCTCTCGATCTCGTCGTCGAACATCGCCACGCGCACGGCGAGCTCGGCGTGCTCGGCCGGGAAGATGTCGATCGTGTCGCCGCGCACCCGGAAGGTACCGCGCGTGAAGTCGGTTTCGCTCCTCTTGTACTGCATCGCGACCAGCCGTTGCAGCACCTCGCGTTGCGCGATGCGGTCCTTCACGCGAAGCACGAGGATCATCTCGTGATAGTCGCGCGGATTGCCGATCCCGTAGATGCACGAGACGGTGGCCACGATCACGGTGTCGCGTCGCTCGAGCAGCGACTTCGTCGTCGACAGCCGCATCTGCTCGATGTGCTCGTTGATCGACGAATCCTTCTCGATGTACAGGTCGCGCTGCGGGACGTAGGCCTCGGGCTGGTAGTAGTCGTAGTAGGAGACGAAGTACTCGACCGCGTTGTTCGGGAAGAACTCGCGCATCTCGGCGTACAGCTGGGCGGCGAGCGTCTTGTTCGGCGCGAGCACGAGCGCGGGCCGGCCCATCCGGGCGATGACGTTGGCCATCGTGTACGTCTTGCCCGAGCCGGTGACGCCCAGCAGCGTCTGGAAGCTCAGCCCGTCGCGCACGCCCTCCACCAACCGCTCGATCGCCTCGGGCTGGTCGCCGGCCGGCGGAAACGGTTGGTGCAGCTGGAACGGGCTGCCGGGAAAGCGGTGGAGCGCCGGTGCGGGCGCGGGTTCGGTCATGCGCAAAAGGTCCGGATCAGCGCGCGTCGGCAGCGTGCTAAACTCTTTTTCAGGGTTGTCCCGCAGTGCCGCGCAAGGCTGGCAAGGCGGTTTTTCGTTGCATCGCACAATACGCGGCCCGCCGGATTCCCCGGCAGCGCATCGCACAGACGAGCGTCACGAAAACCCACCTGTACCGGAGCCTTGGGGCGCCGGCGGCAAAACCGTCATTATCGCCTCCACGTCCCTAAAAATCCAGCATTGCGCGCGGTTGATGCTGCAGCGCACCTAGTGCTCGATTCTCCCAGCCGAAGAGCCCCGCCCCAATGATTTCGTCGATGTTTGCCGCCGTCGAAATGGCGCCGAGAGATCCTATTCTCGGGTTGACCGAAGCCTTCAATGCCGACCCGCGCGCCAGCAAGGTGAACCTCGGCGTGGGCATCTATTACGACGACAGCGGCCGCATCCCGTTGCTGGAAGCCGTGCGCCGGGCCGAGCGCGCCCGCGTCGACGCCGCGCCGGCTCGCGGGTACCTTCCGATCGAAGGATTCGGCGCCTACAACCAGGCGGTGCAGAAGTTGCTGTTCGGCCCGGACTCGCCGCTGCTCGCCGACGGGCGGGTGGCGACCTTCGAAGCGCTGGGCGGCACCGGCGCGCTGCGCGTCGGCGCCGACTTCCTGCGACGGCTCTACCCGCAGGCGGGCGTCTGGATCAGCGACCCGAGCTGGGAGAACCACCGCGCGCTGTTCGAGGCGGCCGGCTTCGCCGTCCAGGCCTACCCCTACTACGACCCGGCCACGCACGGCCTGCGCTTCGACGCGATGCTCGAGGCGCTGCGCGGGCTTGCCCCGCGCTCGATCGTCGTGCTGCACGCCTGCTGCCACAACCCCACCGGCGTAGACCTGAACGCCGCGCAGTGGGACGCCGTGGTCGCTACCGTGCGCGAGCGGGACCTCGTCGCCTTCCTCGACCTGGCGTACCAGGGCTTCGCCGAGGGCATCGACCCCGATGCGATCGCGGTGCGCAAGTTCGCCGATTCGGGCCTGCCCTTCTTCGTCTCGAGCTCGTTCTCGAAGTCGTTCTCGTTGTACGGCGAACGCGTCGGCGCGTTGTCGATCGTCACCGCGGACCGCGACGAGGCGGCGCGCGTCACCAGCCAGGTCAAGCGCGTGATCCGCACCAACTATTCGAATCCGCCGACGCACGGCGCAGCGATCGTCGCCGCGGTGCTGACGACGCCCGAGCTGCGCGAGCTCTGGGAGCGCGAGCTGTCCGGGATGCGCGATCGCATCCGCTCGATGCGCACCGGGCTCGTGCAGCGGCTGCGCCGGAACGGCATCGACCAGGACTTCTCCTTCGTCGAGCGCCAGCGCGGGATGTTCTCGTATTCGGGACTGAACCCGAAGCAGGTCGAGCGGCTGCGCGACGAATTCGGGATCTACGCGGTGGGCACGGGTCGCATCTGCCTGGCGGCGTTGAACAGCCGGAACATCGATGCAGTGGCGAAGGCGATGGCGGGGGTGATCAAGGACTGACGCAGCGCCGATTATGCTGTATATAGTTACAGCATGCAGCGGCAGAAAAACACGAAGTGGATCGGCGATCCGAGCGCTGCCCAGACGCTGGCCAAGCTTCTCGAATGCGGCTATGCGGTATCGCTTCCCTTCGGCGACTGGTGCTTGGATAGCAAGGGGTCGATCCCTGCTATACTGCTCGGCTATTCCCCGATAGCTCAGTCGGTAGAGCGACGGACTGTTAACTGATGGCAGCCCGCACGGGAAACCGTGCGGTGAATAACACCCCTAATTCGGGGAACCCTAAGGCGCTCCACACGGGCGCTAAGGCAATCCCGAGCAAGCAGGCGCGAGCGATCGTCGCTGGGCATGTGTAGAGACTTTACGGGGTGCGCCTACGGCGATCGAAGCGGGTCGCTACGGCGAAGAGAAAGTCCAAGCCGAGCGGAAACGTTCGGGCACTTGTAATCCGCAGGTCCCTGGTTCGAGCCCAGGTCGGGGAGCCATCCTGAGTGACGAAGCCCGCTTGAAGCGGGCTTCGTCGTTTCTTGCCGCGACTGGCTGCGTTCGCTCAAAAAAGTCGGGCCCGGCAGTACGGCGACGCGCCACTGAACAAAAAGGGCCGAAGAATCAAGCGCTCCTCGCCTTTTTGCGGCGCCTGCACTGAACCAGATGTCAAGTGCGCCGACACCGACGCTGTATCGCGCCGCTACACCACTCGCGATGCGCCTGCCGTCACACGCGCTCTCCTCGCCGTGCGGAACGTTACCGACCAGCGCAGCCCCTTCGTCGGCGCGACGCTGTGCTGCCAATTCCACCGGGCCTCGCCGCGCAGCGCATAGATCGAGCGCGGCTCGAGCGTCAGTCGCACTACGTCGGCCCGCTTCGGCTGCAGCGGCGGATACGGCCGAAAGCGCATCGTCGCCTGGCCGCCGAGCGAAACGCCGACGACATCCTCGAAATCGGGGACGTCGCGATGCCACCCCAACGGCGTTCCCGGCGCGTATTCGGCGACGAGCACGTGCACCAGATCGGCGGCGACGACACCGAGCCACTGCGCGACGCGGTCGCGCAGCGGATGCAGTTCCTCGACGAGTTCCGCGGACGGCAAGAGCCGGTTGGTGTCGTAGTCGAAGCTGCCGCCGAAGCTCGCGACGCGGCGCCGCGCGGTGTAGCCCTTGTATTTCGCCGCCTCGAGCGGGAGCGTGCGGATGCACCCGATCAGCGCACGTTCCTCGTCGATTTCGAGGAACTCCGGCTCGTAGCGCATCCCTTCGGGCAGGCGCGTCGCGACCGGCGCGGCCGCATCGAACAACGACAGTTGCGGGTCGTCCGGCATGACGCGATGCCGATCGCGGTCGCCCTCTTCAGACACCGCTCGGGAAAGTCTCCGGCACCTCGTCCACGCGCCAATGCGCACCGGGGTCCAGCGGCTCGAGCGCCGTCGTGACATCGAGGTGCAGCACGGCGTCGAACTGCGCCGGCAGCCGCGCGTGGAAATAGTGGCTGGTTCGTTCGGACTCCGGCAGGTAGATCACGCCGATCGCGCGCTCGAGCATCGGCTCGGCGAAGGCCCTGGCAAAACGCGGTTCGTTCGGATGCACGACGAATCGCTCGGGGCCCGCGTCGTGGAAGAGCGCCTCGAAACTGCCGGCCAGGCCCGGACGCACGCGCTTGCGCTGCTCCGTTGCGCCCCACTCGGAGGCGGCGGTGACGCTCCCTTCGTAGGTGGTGAAGCCGACGAGCGTGCACCGCTGCTCGCCGTAGCGCTCGCGCGCGAGCTGGCCGACGTTCCACTGGCCGTCCTGTCCCATCTCGGTCGCGCTCGCATCGCCCAGATGCGAGTTGTGCGCCCATAGCGCGATGCGCGGCGCGCGACCCGACTGCCGCCCCAGATGCTCATCGAGCGCCTCGAGGGTCTCGAGCATGTGCCGGTCGCGCAGGTTCCACGACGATACGCGACGCCCGAACATCGCCCGGTAGTACGCCTCGGCATTGCGCACGAGTCGCGCGTTCTGCTCGGCGTCGAACAGCGCGTCGCTCTCGTGCCCTTCGCGCTCGATTGCTTCGATCGAGCGGCCGCGCATCTCGACCAGTTGCTGCACGACGGCCTGCTCGCAGCCGGGCGCGAGGTCGAAGGCAACCGAGTATCCGTAGGCCTGCGCATCCTCGCGAAAGTGGTCGAAGCAGCCATAACGGGCGCGCGCGCGCTTCGCCGCCTCGACATCCACGTCGTCCAGGTAGACGAGCACCGCTTCGATCGACGCCGAAAGGCTGTACAGGTCGAGACCGTAGAAGCCGACGCGACGATCGGGCGGCTGCACGTCGTTCCACTCGCGGAGCCAATCGACGAAATCGCGCACGACGGTGTTGCGCCACATCCAGTGGGGAAAGCGCCGAAAGCCGCGCAGTGCCTCTTCGGCGTTGCGATCGTCGGAGACGCCACGCACGTACCGGTCGACGCGATGCGCATCGGGCCAGTCGGCCTCCACCGCCACCGCATCGAGCCCGTGGTCGATGACGAGACGCTTGGTGAGCTCGGCACGCTGCAGATAGAACTCGTGCGTCCCGTGCGATGCTTCACCGATCAGCGCGAAGCGCCGCGACGAGAGAAGCGCGACGAGCGTGTCGTCATCGGCTGCGTGCTCGCCGATCTCGCGCGAATGCCTGCGCACCGCGTCGGGCAACCGCTGCACGCGGTCGCGTTCGGCGTGCCGTCTTTCAAGTGTGGGATTCATCGTTGTCGTCCGGTGGCGGGCGTCCGGGAGAGTCCGTACGCCGGTTCTGCCTCGGGCGAGCCCGCGCCCGCTCCGCGCGTCGGTGACCCGTCCGAGGTAATGTCGACGAACACGTGCCGCATGCGGGGAAAGCGCGCTCGAATCGTCCGCGAAATCCGCTCGAAAGTCGCTCGCGTGTCGAACTCGCCCGCAGGGCCGTGTCGCAAACGCAGCTCGAGCACGACCATGACTTCGTCGGGGCCGAGAAACATCGTCAGCACGCGGAACACGCGCTCGACCTGCGGCTCGGCACAGGCAATGCGTCGGATCTCGTCGAGCGTCTGCTTCTCGACGCCCTCGCCGACCAGCAACCCCTTGCTTTCGTAGACCATCAGCAACGCGACGGCGCACAGCAGCACGCCGATCGCCACCGACGCTGCGCCGTCGAGCCACGGCATCCCGAGCCGCACCGCGAGCGTGATGCCGACGAACGCGAAGACGAGACCCAGCAGCGCCGCGGAATCCTCGAGCAGCACGGTGAAGCTCGTCGGGTCCTTCGTCTTGCGGATCGTCTCGACGAATCCGCGGCCGCGTTGTTCGGCGCGGAACGCCTTCAATCCGTAGTACCAGGAGACGCTCTCGAAGACCGCGGCCACCGCCAACACGCCGTAGCTCCAGACGAGATCCCCGGGCGCCTCGCCCGCGCGCATGTGCGCAACGCCCGAGACGATCGACATCCCGCCGCCCAGCGCGAACACGAGCACGCCGACGATCAGCGCCCAGAAATACAGCTCGTGGCCGTAGCCGAACGGGTGCTGGGCGTCGGGCGGTCGCCGGCTGCGCCGCATTCCATGGAGCATCAACGCGCCGTTGCCGGTGTCGACGAGCGAGTGGATCGCCTCGGAGAGCATCGCTGCGCTGCCGGAGAAAGCGGCCGCAACGAACTTCGCCACGGCGATGGCGAGGTTTCCCGCGATCGCCGCGACGACGGCCGTTCTCGATTCCTGCGCCATCGGCGCTTTCCGCAACCGGCGTGCCGGCACCGTCCGCGCGCGCCGGCCTTCGCCCTGTTCGGGTGGCGGGAGTGCGCTCGCGCTCGAGCGATTCAGCCGGGGGCGGCCCGCATCGGCGCGAGCGCCTGCGCCCACTTGAACAGTTCGTCGAGCATCACCGCGGCGGCCTGGTCGATCGCCTCCGAGGGTTTCAGCCGCCCGTTCTCGATGTGGCGGGCGACGTAGGGAATCATGACGCCCTCGACCATCGGCATCATCTTCAGCGTGGTGGCCTGCAGCTTCGCCTGCTGCGCGGCGCGCAGCCCGCCCGAGATGCCGCCGTAGCTGACGAAGCCGCACGGCTTGTAGTTCCACTCGCGGTAGACGAAGTCGAGCGCGTTGACGAATGAAGGCGGCGGCGAGTAGTTGTATTCGGGCAGCACGAAGATGTAGGCATCGGCGCTCGCCACGCTCGCAGCCCAGCGCCTGGTGTGCTCGTGCTCGTAGCGCTGCAGCGTCGGGTGATGCGGCTCGTCGTAGACCGGCAGCGCGAAGTCGGCCAGATCGGTCAGCTGCGCGTCGAATCGGGCATGGCGCTGTGCGCACTGGTGAAACCATTGCCCGACGGCAGGTCCGACGCGGCCGGGCCGCGTGCTGCAGATGATCGACTGAAGTTTCGGTTTCATGAACGGCAAGGTACCAAGGCGCGTGCTCGGGGTCTCCACCGTAGCACCGCGGAGCCCATCCATGCTCGCCTGACCCGGCGCAAGATGCGCACGGCCGGCCGCGATAGCCTGCAAGGGGAGGCGCGCGCCGTGGAGGTCATTCGCAAGCGCGTTGCGACGCTGGCTGCAACGCCGAACCCTTCCTCGCATAGGCGAGGTACGGCACGAGCGCCGTCACGCGCGAGACACCGTGATCGCGCAGCGTCGCCACGAACGCGAGCAGGCGCCACAGCTTGTCGTGCGGACTGTCCACCGGTCCACCGTGCAGGCCGAGCAGCACGAGGGCGTCGGCGCCGCGCACGTCGACCAGCGGGCGCAACTTGCACTCGCCATCGACAAAGCGACGCTCCTCGTGCGGCGATCGGCACGCCGAGCGCCGCGGACAGCGCGGGCGCGAGCGCGCTGTCTGCCGCTTCGAGGCAGAAGAGCATCACGATGTGGCCCCGGCGTCCCGATCGAAGTCGACGGCGGGCGGTGGCCTGCCCCAGTGCATACTGGCGAACGCCTGCACGAAGCGATCGAGGTCGTCGATCGGGAGCCGATCGATGCCACCCGCGCCCTTGCGCCCGCTTCCGCCGAAACGCGCGCACAGTTCCCCGGCGCCCGAAGGTGTTGCAATCGGCGCTCGAACGCTGGCAACGAGAGAGCCGTCGCCTCGACGACGCAGCACCGCGTGCGCGCGCGACGGCGCAGCGAGTGCCCAGGCGTTCGCCGCGCTTCCGATCACGCGCCGGCTCCAGCAGGTGTCGGGCAGCACATGGACGCTGCCTGCGGCACCGCTCCAGTAGGCGGGGATCCCGAGTGCGCGCTCGAGGTCGGCTGCGCGCAACGCCACCAGCTCGGCTGCGACAGGCTCGTCGTCGACGAACTGCAGCGGATCGCGATAGCGCACGAGCAGTGCATACAGCTGCGACGGCGCGATGCGTACGTCCGACTCGTGCTCGCCGTAGGCGTTGTAGTTGATCGCCTCGCCGAGCCTGCGCAGCCGCACGCGATCCGTCGCGTCGACGCCGGCGCCGCCCGCCAGTCGCTCGCCGAGTGCGTGCAGGTTGTCGCCGTAGGCGCCGACCGCGGCCCAGGCGCGAAAGGCGCCGCCGAGGTGGCGATCGACGATCTCGCTGGTGCACACGCCGGCGCAAACGTCGATGTGTGCATCGAGCCGCGGATGGCGGGGTATGTCCGACACCGTGTGATGGTCGAAATAACGAACGCGCGCGCCACGCTCGAGCAGGCGCAACAACGCGTCGCGGTTGCGCTGCATCGACAGGTCGCAAACGAGCACCTCGTCGCCATCGCCGGCATCGACCCGCTCGAGCAGGGCGATCTCGCGCTTCAGGCCGGTGACGAGCGTCGACGGCGCCGGGTAGCGAAGCCGCCACTGCACGACGGCACACAGTCCGTCGGCGTCGCCGTTGCAGACGTCGAAGCGTGCGCCGGTCGATCCCGTCGTGTCTTGCGGCTTCATTCCGACATCGTGCCGCGGGGCGCGCCGCACGCCAAGTCGCAGCGCCGCACTGAGGCAAGCGGCGAGTCGAGCCGCGCGACGCGATCGATCGTTTCGCCTGGCTGGCCGAAACCGTGGGTCGCGCGCCGGAGCGGACCTACGCGCGATGTGCGTTCGTTCAGGGAACACTGCATCGAACCCGCCGCCCCGACCGCGCGCCGAGGTCGACGCCGGGTCCCCCTACTGAGTGCGCTGCCGCGCGTGTTTCTGCGCGTTCACCCGCGATCCGCGCCTCGCCAGGCGCGGGCGATCGCGGCGACGTCCAGCGCCCCGCGTGACGTGTCGACGAAGATCGCGCTCGCGCGCTCGACGCTTCGCAGCGGTTCGCGACAGGACAGCTGCCGTTCGAGCACCTTCACGTCCGCCTCGGAAGGATCGGCGCCGCGCGCGAGCCTCGCGTCGACTCGCTCGCGAAGGACCGCTTCGTCGGCCTCGCAGGCCAGGATCGAGAACGGCACGTCGAGTCGTTCGGCGAGTTCGCGGAACCGATCGCGATCGGCCATGCGCAGGAAAGTCGCGTCGACGATCGTCGGCCAGCCGGCCCGCAGCGAGACTTCCGCCAGCTCGAGCAGTCGCGCGTACGTGCTTGCGGAGGCGTCAGCCGCGTACAGGCTCTCGCCGATTGCCGCGTGCGATCGCGCGAGCGCGCCGAGCCCGTGCAGCCGCTTTCGCTCGAGGTCGGAACGGATGCGGATCGCTCCGCTTCGTTCGAGCAGCCGACCCGCCGCATGGCTCTTGCCCGATCCCGAGACGCCGTGCGTGATCAGCAGCCGCGGCTGGCGCGACTCGAGCAGTTGCGACGCAAGTCCGGCATAGCGCGGGACGGCAGACGAAGGCTCGCGCTGCCCGCGCCGGATCGACGCGACGAGCTCGCGCACGACCGCGCGATAGGCCAGGTAGTAGCGCAGCACCGCCAGGCCCTCGTAGTCGCCGAGCGCACCGAGCCAGGCGTCGAGGAAGCGGAATGCGAGGTCCGCCCGATCGTGCGCGAGCAGGTCCATCGCGAGAAAGGCGGCGTCGTTCTGCACGTCGATCCAGCGCAAGCCGGGATCGAACTCGATGCAGTCGAAGGCGGTGACCTGCGAACCGAGCACGACGACGTTGGCCAGGTGCAGGTCGCCGTGGCCTTCGCGGACCCACCCCTGGCGCTTGCGCATCTCGAACACGCGAGCCAGCCGCGAGGCCTTCGCCTCGAAGCGCTCGCGCATCACGCCCACCCACGCCGAGGACGACCGCGCCGCCGCCGCGATGCCGTCGAGCGCAAGTGCCGTATCTGCGCGCACGCGCTCGGCGCTGCCCCAGGGCTCGCTCGCGCCGGCCGACGGCGCTTCGAGCTGGAAAGCCGCGAGACGCACCGCGAAGCGCTCGACGGCCTGCGCATCGAGCGTGCCCGCCTCGAGCCGCTCGGAGAAGAGCGCTCCCGGCGCGAACTGGCGCATCCGCACCGCGTACTCGATCGCCGGACCCTCGCCGTCCAGGCGCGGAGACTGCGCCTCGCCGCGGATCGGCACGACCTCCAGGTACAGCTCGGGTGCCATGCGGCGGTTCAACCGCAACTCCTCCTCGCAGCACGCGCGCCGCGCATCGAGACGCGCGAAATCGAGAAAGCCCAGCGTTACCGGCTTCTTGATCTTCCACGCGTGCTCCCCGTCGAGCAGCACCCACGAGATATGCGTCTCGATGAGCGCGACGCGACGTCCCAGCGTCGTCTCGAGGTGCGCGCGCAGTGCGTCGATGCTCACGCCGCCTTCGTCGGCATCTGCAGCGGCGGATTCGGCGTTCATCGCGCGACGATACCCCCAAAACGACCCCGGAACGGCGCGCTAGAATCCGCCTTTCGCCAACCGGGAAGACGCGATGCGACAGGTGTTCAACTTCAGCGCCGGGCCTGCGGTGCTGCCCGAGGAGGTGCTCGCCCAGGCCGCCGCCGAGATGCTCGACTGGCACGGCAGCGGACAGTCCGTGATGGAGATGAGCCATCGCGGCAAGGAGTACATGAGCATCCACGAGCAGGCCGAGCGCGACCTGCGCGAGCTGATGGGGATTCCCGAGTCGCACGCCGTGCTGTTCCTGCAGGGCGGCGCCACGCTGCAATTCGCGATGGTGCCGCTGAACCTGCTCGGTGAACGCGGCCACGCCGACTACGTGAATACCGGCGAATGGTCGACCAAGGCGATCAAGGAAGCGCGCCGCTTCGGCCAGGTGAATGTCGTCGCCTCGTCGGAAGACCGGAAGTTCACCTACGTTCCGATGCAGTCGGCCTGGAAGCGATCTCCCGACGCGGCGTATCTGCATTACTGCGCGAACGAAACGATCGGCGGCGTCGAGTTCCCCTTCACGCCCGACTCCGGCGACGTGCCGCTCGTTGCCGACATCTCGTCGAACTTCCTGTCGCGTCCGGTGGACGTCGCCAGGCACGCGCTGATGTACGGCGGCGCGCAGAAGAACATCGGTCCGGCAGGACTGACCATCGTCGTCGTGCGCAAGGAACTGCTCGGGCGCGCGCGCGCCGGCATCGCGACGATGCTCGACTACAAGGTGCACGCCGACGCCGACTCGATGCTGAACACGCCGCCGACCTGGGCCGTGTACATCGCCGGGCTCGTCTTCCAGTGGCTGAAGCGCCAGGGCGGCGTGCCGGCCATCGAGAAACGCAACGTCGAGAAAGCGGCCCTGCTCTACGACTACCTGGACTCCACGGCCTTCTACACGAACCCGGTCGATCGTTCCGACCGTTCGCGGATGAACATTCCGTTCCGGATGCCCGACGCCGCGCTCGACGAGCCGTTCCTGAAGGGCGCGAAGCAGCGCGGATTGCTGCAGTTGAAAGGCCACCGCTCGGTGGGCGGGATGCGCGCGTCGATCTACAACGCAATGCCGATCGAGGGCGTTCGCGCGCTCGTCGACTGGATGCGCGAGTTCGAGAAGAGCCACGGCTGAAGCGGGGGAGCACGAAATGCGCAACCCGACCCGCGTGCTGGTGCTGAACCAGATCTCCGAAAGCGGGCTCGCGCGGCTGCCTGCGCCCGCCTACCTCGTCGGCTCCGACGTCGACTCGCCCGATGCGATCCTGTTGCGCTCGGCCGACCTGCACGGCGCGACGATTCCGAGGTCGGTTCGCGCGATTGCGCGCGCCGGCGCCGGAACGAACAACATCCCGGTGGCGCAGATGAGCGCGCGCGGCGTGCCGGTGTTCAACGCACCCGGCGCAAACGCGAACGCGGTCAAGGAACTCGTGCTCGCCGGCATGCTGCTCGCCGCGCGCAACCTGCCCGAGGCGCTGCGCTTCGTCGACGGAATCGACGCCGATTGCGCCGACATCGAGACGCTCGTCGAGCAGCGCAAGAAGGCGTTCTCCGGTTTCGAACTCGCCGGCCAGACGCTTGCCGTGATCGGCCTGGGGCGCATCGGCTGCCTGGTCGCCGACGCGGCGATCCGCCTCGGCATGGACGTCATCGGCTACGACCCCGAGATCACCGTCGATGCGGCCTGGAGCCTGCCCTCGCAGGTGCGCAAGGCACATTCGGTGGGCGAAGCGCTGCGCGCAGCCCGCTTCGTCTCGCTGCACGTGCCGCTGCTCGCCGCCACGCGCAGATTGATCGCCGCCGAAAGCCTGCGCAACGTGCAGCCCGGCACGGTGCTGCTGAACTTCTCGCGCGAGGGCGTCGTCGACGAGCCCGCAGTGCTCGCAGCACTCGACGAGGGGCGGCTGCTGCGCTATGTGTGCGACTTCCCGAGTGCCGCAGTCGACGCCCACGAGCGAGCGATCGCGCTGCCGCACCTGGGCGCCTCCACGCGCGAGGCCGAGGAGAACTGCGCTCGCATGGTCGCCGACCAGTTGCGCGACTACCTCGAGAACGGCAACGTGCGCAACGCGGTGAATTTCCCCGACACCTTCGCACCACGCGAGTCGGCGTTTCGCGTCGTCATCGCGAACGCCAACGTGCCGAACATGCTCGGGCAGATCTCGACGGCAATGGCGCATGCCGACCTGAACATCAACAACATGCTGAACAAGTCGCGCGGCGACATGGCATACACGATCGTCGACGTCGACAGCCCGGTCTCCGACGAGGCGATCGCGTCGATCGTGCACATCGACGGAGTGCTCTCGGTGCAATACCTGCCGGCGGAGCGCTGAAGCGCCGGCCCGTGCGGGTTTAGAATGCTCGGCCCCGCAGCAACCTGTTCGAAACCGGAGGAGACCCACGATGGATCGCCGTTCCCTGCTGAAAGCCGGCGCAGCCGGTTCGGCCGCGCTGGCCGCCCCGTTCGTCGTCACGCGCGCCGCGCATGCGCAGAACTACCGCTCCGAATACCGGCTTTCGACGGTCGTCGGCACCGCCTTCCCATGGGGCAAGGGTGCGCAGATCTGGATCGACCTCGTGCGCGAGCGCACGCAGGGCCGGATCAACATGAAGCTGTATCCGAACGTCTCGCTGATCAACGGCGACCAGACTCGTGAATTCTCGGCGATCCGCCAGGGCGTCATCGACGTGGCGGTCGGTTCGACGATCAACTGGTCGCCGCAGGTCAAGGAGCTGAACCTGTTCTCGCTGCCGTTCCTCGCGCGCAACCACGCGGGGCTCGACGCGATGACGCGCGGCGAAGTCGGCAAGCGCATCCTGCAGATCGTCGAGAAAGCCGGCGTCGTCCCGCTCGCCTGGGGCGAGAACGGCTTCCGCGAGCTCACCAACTCCAAGCACGAGATCCGCACCCCCGCCGACATGAAGGGGCTGAAGTTCCGCGTCGTCGGCTCGCCGATCTTCAACGACACCTTCACGGCACTGGGCGCGAACCCCACGCAGATGAGCTGGGCCGACGCGCAACCGGCGCTCGCCTCCGGCGCGGTGGAGGGCCAGGAGAACCCGCTGCACATCTTCACGGCCGCCAAGCTGCACACGCTCGGGCAGAAGTACGTCACGATGTGGGACTACGTCGCCGACCCGCTGATCTACGTCGTCAACCGCGACGTCTGGAACTCGTGGACGCCGGCCGACCGGGACATCGTGCGCGCTGCGGCGCTCGAGGCCGGCGAGCAGGAGGTCGCGATCGCGCGCAAGGGCCTGACCAAGGACGACCAGTCGCTGGTCAAGGAGGTCGAGGCGCTCGGCGTGAAGGTCACGCGCCTGTCCGACGACGAGAAGAAGGCTTTCGAGAAGGCAGTCCACCCGGTCTACGAGAAGTGGACGAAACAGATCGGCCCCGACCTCGTCAAGCGCGCCGAAGCCGCCGTGGCCGAGTCCACCTGACGCACGCACGCGCGATCGGGCCGACCGGGCGCGAGCTTCGCCTCCGGCCGGCCCGTTCTCTTTTCCGGTCATGACCGACTCGAAGCAAGCGGCCAGCGACGTCGATCCGCGCGTCGCTCCTTCTGCGCGGCGCCTGCCCGAAGACTGGATCGGCGCCGCGGCCATGGCGGTGCTCGCGTCGATCACCTTCGCCAACGTCGTCGCGCGTTATTTCACCAACGAGTCCTTCGCGTGGACCGAGGAGATCTCGATCTCGCTGATGGTGGTGCTGACGATGGTCGCGAGCGCCGCCGCCGCCGCACGCAACCGGCACATCCGCATCGAATTCCTCTACGACGCCGGCTCGGCACGACGCCGACGCGCGTTGGCGATGTTCGCGGAGGTCGCGTCGATCGTCGCGTTCCTGATGCTCTTCGGCCTGTCGCTGCGATTGCTGTGGGACGACTACCGCTACGAGGTCACCTCGCCCGGGATCGGCGTGCCGCAGTGGTGGTACACCGTGTGGCTGCCGGTGCTTGCGCTGCTGATCGCCGCGCGCTCCGTGCAGCGGCTCGTACGCCTGGCGCGCAAGCGCAACGCGCACTGAACGCCCGAAGCGTCGAACGATGAATCGGTTCCGCTTCCTGCTCCCGGCATGATCGACTTCGCGATCTTCGCGCTCTTCATCGCGCTCACGCTCGCCGGCGTGCCGATCGGCGTCGCGCTGATGCTCGGGGGAGCGCTTGCGATCGGCGCGGCCGACCTCGGCTGGCTGTCGATCCCGAACAACTTCTACGCCGGCATCGCGAAATACCCGCTGCTCGCGCTGCCGATGTTCGTGCTCGTCGGCTCGGTCTTCGACCGCTCGGGGGTGGCGGGCCGTCTGGTCCAGTTTGCGCTCGCCCTCGTCGGCCGCGGCCCGGGCATGCTGCCGATGGTCGCGATCGGCGTGGCGATGTTCATGGGCGGGATCTCCGGTTCGGGCCCGGCGAGCGCCGCCGCCGTCGGGGGCGTCATGCTCGCGTCGATGGCGCGCGCCGGCTATCCGCCCGCCTATTCGGCCAGCGTGATCGGCGCCGCCGCTGCCACGGACATCCTGATCCCGCCGTCGATCGCGTTCATCGTCTACTCGGTGATGGTGCCGGGCGCATCGGTTCCCGCGCTGTTCGCTGCCGGACTCGTACCGGGCGTGCTCGCCGGCTGCGCGCTGATCGTCCCGGCGATCTGGCTGGCCAGGCGTCACGGCTTCGGCGCGGGCGAAACGAACATCGCGCGTCCGCCGTTCCTGCGTGCGCTGCGCGAGGCCGCCTGGGGGCTGTTCGCGCCGGTGCTGATTCTCGGCGGGATGCGCATGGGGTGGTTCACGCCCACCGAGGCGGCCGTCGTCGCCGTCTTCTACGGCCTGTTCGTCGGGATCTTCGTCTATCGCACGATGGGCGTGAAGGAGATCCTCGATTCGCTGATCGAATCGGCCGAGGTCTCCGGCGTCATCATGATCGTCGTCGCGCTGGCGAGCATCTTCGCGTATGCGGTCAGTACGCTCGGCATCGCCGATCCGCTCACGCGCGCGATCCTCGAAAGCGGGATGGGCCCGTGGTGGGCACTCGCGGCGATCGTCGCCGTGCTGCTCGTCACCGGCATGGTGCTCGACGGCATTTCGATCTTCCTGATCTTCGTACCGCTGCTTCTGCCGCTGGTGCAGGGCTTCGGCTGGGATACCGTCTGGTTCGGGGTGCTGCTCACGTACATGGTCGCGATCGGTCAGTTCACGCCGCCGCTGGCGGTGAACCTGATGGTGTCGTCGCGCCTGGCCGGCGTGCGCATCGAGCAGACGGTGCCTTGGGTGATCTGGTTCGTGTTCGCGATGCTCGCGGTGCTGGCGGCACTGATCGCGGTGCCGGAACTGTCGCTTTGGCTGCCGAGGGCGCTGAACTTCTGATCGCCGTCGAGCGTCCGAGCGTTCGCGGCAACCCGGCTTTGACAACGCCGTGCGCATCGCGTTGAATCCGTTGGATCCCCGCCCTCCGGGAGCCGAATCGTGACGCTGCGTTCCCTGCTCTTCCTGGTCGTCTTCGGCGCGCTCGTCGCGTTCGTCCTCGTCAACTGGCAGGTGCTGAACGCACCGACCGTGCTGTCGCTGGCCTTCACCGAGGTCCAGGCGCCGCTCGGCCTCGTGATGCTCGCGTTCATCGTGCTCGTCACCGTGCTGCTGCTCGGCTACATCGTTTATCTGCAGATGTCGGGGCTGCTCGAGACGCGTCGCCACGGCAAGGAGCTGCAGGTGCAGCGCGAGCTCGCCGACCAGGCGGAGTCGTCGCGCTTCACGGAGCTGCGTGCGTACCTGGAGTCGCGTTTCTCGCGCAGCGACGATCGGCGCGACGAGATCGAGCGCGCCGTGCAGGCGCGGCTCGACGCGCTCGAGTCGCAGGTCAAGGCGAGCGTCGAACTGCAGGGAAACTCGCTTTCCGCCGCCCTGGCCGAGCTGGCCGACCGCTACGATCGCGACCGTCGCGACCGCGATTTCCCGGCAGGCGAGCGCTTCGATCGCTGAGCAAGCGCAGCGCGCGCCACCTCGTCGGCCAGTGCGGATTTTGGCACGAAAACGCCGCGCGGAAAGCGCAGGCCGAAGCTAGAATGACGACCGGCGGATGCCCGATCGAATCCGGGATCGCACGCCCGATCGCACGCCGATCGCCCCGCCCGCATCGCTGCGGCGTTCCTCGCTCTTTGCCCTCGCAACTTCCCATCATCTGCGAAAGCCAAAACAACGGAACCCACGCATGAAAATCGAAGACATCCTCGCCGCCCTGCCCGAGCAGGAAGTCACGATCGACGTCCTGCGCGAGAAGTACGCCAAGGGAGACGAATCGACCGCGCACGAGGTGCGCCAACGCGTGGCGCGCGCGCTCGCCTCGGTCGAACCGCAGGCACTTCGCGAGCACTGGGAAGGCGAGTTCCTGTGGGCGATGGAGCACGGGTTCGTTCCCGCCGGGCGCATCAACTCGGCGGCCGGCACCGACATCCGCGCAACGCTGATCAACTGCTTCGTGCAACCGATCGGCGACGCGGTCTGGGGCTATAGCGAGAGCGGTACGCCGGGCATCTACGCCGCGCTTCAGGAAGCCGCGGAGACGATGCGCCGAGGCGGCGGCGTCGGCTACGACTTCTCGTCGATCCGGCCGCGCGGCGCGCTGGTCAAGGGAACGCTGTCGCGCGCCTCGGGTCCGGTGTCGTACATGCGCGTGTTCGACAAGTCGTGCGAGACGCTCGAGTCGGCCGGGTCGCGGCGCGGCGCGCAGATGGGCGTGATGCGCGTCGACCACCCCGACGTCGAGGAGTTCATCGGCGCGAAGAACGACGGCTCGCTGTCGAACTTCAACATGTCGGTGGCCGTCACCGACGCGTTCATGCGCGCCGTGGAGGCCGACGGCGAATTCGAGCTCGTGCACGACGTGCAGCCCTTCGACGAGAACGGGCTGGGCCGCAATGCCGAGGGCAAATGGATCTATCGCAGGCTGCAGGCGCGCGAGCTGTGGGACCAGATCATGGCCTCCACCTACGATCACGCCGAGCCCGGCGTCATCTTCATCGACCGCGTCAACCGCGACAACAACCTGTCGTACTGCGAGCGAATCGAGGCGAGCAACCCCTGCGGCGAGCAGTTCCTGCCGCCCTACGGCTGTTGCGACCTGGGCAGCCTGAACCTCACTCGCTTCATCGTCGATCCCTTCGGCGAGAAGCCGGGCTTCGACTTCGAACGCTTCCGCCGCACGGTGGCGATTTCGGTGCGCGCGCTCGACAACGTTCTGGACCTCACGTTGTGGCCGCTCGAGGCGCAGGAGCGCGAAGCGCAGGCCAAGCGTCGCATCGGCCTGGGTTTCACCGGACTGGGCAACGCGCTCACGATGCTGAAGTTGCGCTACGACACCGACGAAGCGCGCGCCTTCGCTGCGCGCATCGCGCAATCGATGCGCGACGTCGCCTACGAGGCGTCGGTGGAACTGGCCATCGAGCGCGGCGCATTCCCGTTGTTCGAGGCCGACAAGTGGCTTGCCGAGCCGCACGCGGCCGCGCGACTGCCCGAAGCGCTGAAGAAGCGCGTGCGCGAGCACGGCATCCGCAATTCGCACCTGTTGTCGATCGCCCCCACCGGAACGATCTCGATCGCCTTCGCGGGCAACGCGTCAGGCGGCATCGAGCCGGCGTTCTCGTGGACCTACACGCGACGCAAGCGCATGCCGGACGGCAGCAAGCAGGAATACCAGGTCGAGGATTTCGCCTATCGCATGTGGCGCCACCTCGGACACGACACGAACGCACTGCCCGACTACTTCGTCTCGGCGATGCAGATCTCGGCGCTCGACCACATGCGCATGAGCGCGGCCGTGCAACCGTACATCGACTCGGCGATCAGCAAGACGGTCAACGTCGACGAGGAGTATCCGTACGAGGAATTCAAGACGCTGTACTTCGAAGCGTGGCGCGCGGGGCTGAAAGGCATCACCACGTACCGGCCGAACAGCGTCATCGGCTCGGTGCTCAGCGTCGCGCCGTCGGCGAGCGCGCAGCAGCCGCAGGATCTCCAGGTCGCACCGGAGGAGTCCGACCGGCGCCTGCGCATCGAGCGCGTGCCGCAGCCGGCGTTGTCGTCGCTGCGCTGGCCGAGCCGCCCGAAGCTGCCCGGCGGCAACCTCGCGTATTCGTACATGGTCGAACCGCTCGACCAGCGTGCGTCGTTCTGCATCTTCATCGGCCAGACCGAAGAACCATACCCGCGGGCCGACGGCACCATCGGGCTGCGCAGCGTGCCGTTCGAGACCTGGGTGAACGGCAACGAACAGCCGCGCGGCCTGGGCGCGATCGCCAAGGCGCTGTCGATGGACATGCGCTCGAACGACCGCGCGTGGCTGAAGATGAAGCTCGATGCGCTCGCGCGCACGCGTGACGAGCAACCGCTGCAGATGCCCTTTCCGCCCAACGGCGAAGTGCGCTGGACGCCGGGGCTGATCGCCGGTTTCGCCGAGATCGTCCGGCACCGCTGCGAGGAGCTCGGCATGTTCGAGGCACTCGACGAGCAGCCCTCGCCGATGGTCGACGCGATGATGTTCCGCAAGGAGCCGAAGTCCGGGCCGCTGGGAACGCTGTCGTGGACGGCCGACGTCGCCAACGCGGCGACCAACGACGACTTCGTCATCGGGGTGAAGGAGCTGCAGCTGCCCGACGGCACGCGCCGGCCCTACTCGATCTGGCTGTCGGGCGACTACCCGCGCGCCCTGGACGGACTGGCCAAGCTGCTGTCGGTCGACATGCACCTGATCGACGTCAACTGGATCGGCCTGAAGCTGCGCAAGCTGCTGAACTTCGGCGAGCTCAACGGCTCGTTCTGGGCGCAGGTGCCGGGCGAATCGCGCCAGCAGGTCTGGCCGAGCACGGTCGCCTACATCGCGGCGCTGCTGCTGCACCGCTTCAAGGTGCTCGGCCTGCTCGACTCCGAAGGCCGCGCGATCGGCGGCGCAGGCGCGCTCGCGCTGCCCGATCACGAAAAGGCCGAGTCGAGCAACGAGGCTCCGCTGATCGCGGGTCAGGCATGCCCGTCCTGCGGCGCACACGCGTACATCCGACGCGACGGTTGCATGTTCTGCACCGCTTGCGGGCACCAGGGCGAATGCGGGTGAGGCGCGCGACGCCGCGAGGCTAGGCCGCGCGAAGGAGATGGCCGAGCGAATCCTCGTCGTCGACGACGAAGAAGGCATCCGCGAGTTGCTGCTCGCGTACTTGAGCGACTTCGGGTTCGACGTCGCGGCGGTGGCCGATGGCGGAGAGATGCGCCGCCATCTGGCCGATCACCCGGTCGACGTCGTGCTGCTCGACCTGGGTCTGCCGCAGGAAGACGGCCTCGTGCTGGCGCGCGAGTTGCGCAACCGCGCCGACGTCCCGGGAATCATCATCGTCACCGGTCGCGGCGAGCCGGTCGACCGCATTCTCGGGCTCGAACTCGGGGCCGACGACTACGTACCCAAGCCCTTCGACCTGCGCGAGCTCGTTGCACGCGTTCGGAGCGTACTGCGGCGCGTGCGCCCGGACGGCGCGGCGCAATCGCCGCAGCCCGCAGCCGCCGCGGACGAGCGTTTCCAGTTCGACGGCTGGCGCATCGATCTCGGCGCCCGCTCCATCGAGCGTCCCGACGGCACCGCGGTCGCCCTGACCACCGGCGAGTTCGACCTGCTCGCGGCTTTCGTGCGCCAGCCGAACCGGGCGCTCACGCGCGACGAACTGATGGACGCGCTGTACCGACGCGAGGCCGGCCCTTTCGACCGCGCGATCGACGTGCTCGTCGGACGGTTGCGGCGCAAGATCGAGCGCGAGCCGTCCGAGCCGCAACTCGTCAAGTCGGTGCGCGGCGTCGGCTACCTGTTCGCCGCGCGCGTGTCGCCCGATCCCCGAGCCACCGATGCATTCCGCTGAGTCGAAGTCCGCTTCCGCGTCGATTCCCGGCGGGATCGACGAGTCGACGCTGTACCGCGCGATCTTCCATTCGGCTTCCGACGCGATGCTGATCGTCGACGATGCGGGCCGCATCCGGATCGCGAATGCGCGCAGCGAGTCGGTGTTCGGCTATCGCGTCGACGAGCTCGTCGGCAGCTCGATCGAGGAGCTGATCCCGCAGCGTTTCCGCGAGTCGCACGCGCAGCACCGCGCACGCTATCGCAGCGCGCCTCGCGCACGGCCCATGGGCGCGAGCATCGCGCTCACCGCGCGTCATCGCGAGGGACACGAGTTCGCCGTCGAGATCAGCCTCAATCCGCTGCACGTCGACGGCGCGGTCTGGACCTGCGCGAACGTGCGCAACATCGACGAGCTGCGTCACGCGCAGGACCTGATCGTTCGTGCGCGGCAGGCGAACGCGGTGGCCGATTTCGGGCGCCTGGCGCTGGCCACGCGCGACTTCGCCGCGATCCAGCAACAGGCGTGCGCGCTGATCGTCGAGCACCTCGGCATCGACCTCGCGCTGTGCGGGCGCGTCGCCCTCGCCGGCGGACGGCTGGGCATCGCGGCACAGATCGGGTTCGACGACGACCCGCGAATCGAATCGTTGCGCGAGCGGCTCGAGCGGCTCGTCGCCGACGACGCCCCGCGGCTGCTCGATCGGCCGATGCTGCTCGAGCAGCCGAGCGCCGTGCAGCCCGACGCCACCGCCACGGGCGCCACTACCGCAATCGTCTGCGCGATTCCCGGCGAGGAAGGCGAATGCCTCGGCGTGCTGCTGGCCGGTTCGGGGGCCTCGCGCAGCTTTTCGCACGACGACGGCAGCTTCCTGCAGGCGCTGGCCAACACGGTCGGCGCGGCGCTGCAGCGCGAAGGCACCGAAGCCCGGCTGTTCCAGTCGCAGCGCCTGGAGGCGCTCGGCCAGCTCACCGGCGGCGTCGCGCACGATTTCAACAACCTGCTCACCGTGGTCTCGGGCAACCTGCAGATGCTCGAGGATCGCATCGTCGACGACGCGCTCGGTGCACGATTGGCCAAGGCAGCGATGCGCGCCACGAGCCGCGGAGCCGATCTCACACGCAAGCTGCTCGCCTTCTCGCGCCGCCAGACGCTGCAGCCGCGCGCCATCGACGTCGCCCGACTGCTCGAGTCGATCGTCGACATCCTGCGCCGCACGCTCGGCGCGAAGATCGACGTGCGCCTGGATCTCGAAGAAGGCCTGCCCGCGGCGAAGGCCGACCCCGGGATGCTCGACACGGCACTGCTGAACCTCGCAGTGAATGCGCGCGACGCGATGCCCGACGGAGGGCGGCTCACGTTGTCGGCGAATCGCGTGAACGCGCCCGAGCACCCGGCGATGCGAGACGAGCAGCTCGTCGCCGGCGACTACGTCAGGATCGCGGTGACCGACACCGGTTCGGGCATGTCCGCCGAGGTGCTTGCCCGCGCCTTCGAGCCCTTCTTCACCACCAAGGAGAGCGGCAAGGGCAGCGGCCTGGGGCTGAGTCTCGTCTACGGTTTTGCCAAGCAGTCGGGCGGACACATCGACGTGCGCAGCGCACCCGGCACCGGCACCTCCATCGCGCTGTACCTGCCGGTCGACGACGGCAGTACGGCACCGCGCGCAAGGCGCCCGCATGGCGACTACGAGGGCGGCGCGGAGACGATCCTCGTGGTCGAGGACGACGACGAGGTGCGCTCGGTGGCGGTGGCGTTCCTCGAGAAGCTCGGCTACCGGGTGCTGCAGGCCGCCGACGCCGCGCAGGCGCTCGCCCGTCTCCATTCCGACGCGCACATCGACCTGCTGTTCACCGACGTGGTGATGCGCGGCGAGCTCGACGGACCCGCGCTGGCGCAGGAGGCGACGCGTCGCCGCGCCGGCCTTCGCGTCGTGTTCACCTCGGGACACGCGCCGGAATCGATCGAACTGCTCGAACGCCGCGTGGGTGCGGAACTGCTGACCAAGCCTTATCGGATCGACCAGCTCGCGCGCATCGTGCGCCGCGCGCTCGACGCGCCGGCACCCGGGCGTTCCTGAGCAAGCGCCGCCCAACCGCGCCGGCGACGAGCCGCGAGCGCCGGCCCCGCGTTTCGCGCGCTCAGCGCGCCTCGCGACGTGTGTCGTTGCGACCGATCACGGCGCGCAGCGCCTGCAGCGAGACGATCGCGATCTCGCGATTGCGCACGTGGATGAGGCCCTCGGCCTGGAAGCGCGACAGGATCCGGCTCACCGTCTCCAGCTTCAGCCCCAGCATGCTGCCGATTTCCTCGCGGGTCATCCGCAGCACGAAGCAGCTCGCCGAGAAACCCCGTGCAGCCATCCGTTGCGACAAGTTGATGAGGAACGCGGCCAACCGCTCTTCGGCGCGCATCGAACCGAGCAGCAGCATCAGCGCGCGCTCGCGCTGGATCTCGGCCGACAGCATCCGGAACAATTCGCGCTGCAACGACGGGTCGCGCGTGGCGAGCGCGTCGAGCTCGGCGAACGGAATCTCGACGACCTCGCTGTCTTCCAGCGCGACGGCGTCACCGGCGTGCACGTCCAGGCCGATGCCGTCGACGCCGAGGACTTCGCCGCCCAGGTGAAAGCCCGTGACCTGCTCGCGCCCGTCTTCGGTGAGCAGGACCGACTTGAACGAACCTGCGCGGATGCCGAACAGCGAATGGAACGCATCGCCGTAGCGATACAGGTATTCGCCCCGGCGTACACGCCGACGCGTCGCCGATGCGGCGGCCAGCAGCAGATCCAGTCCGTTGCCCCGCGCGGCGGCGGCGCCTTGCGGCCGTGCTACCCGCTCCGGAGCGGCCTGCGAAACCTCGACGAGGGCCAGGCCCAGCGGTGCGACGGGGGATTCGGCAAGGTGCATCATCGACATCGAAAAACTCCTGCACGCCGGGCCGGTCGCCCGCTCGAACGTCAATCTACCGACCGGCCTGCGCCCCTCGATGGCGATGCGGCAACAGCGGGTAACAGTTTGTAACGCGTCCGGTGCAGAACCCGATGCGGGGAACCGGCCGGCTCGCGCGCCCGCCGCGCATCGACTAGCATGCGCACATCGATGCTCGCGGAGAAGGTCCATGTACAAGCACCTGCTGGTCCCCACCGACGGATCGGAGCTGTCGAACAACGCGGTCGAACGCGCGATCGGATTCGCCCGCGACAGCGGCGCGCGCATCACCGCGCTGCACGTGATGCCCGAGTACATTCCGCCGGCCTTCGCCGAGTTTCCCGCCGCCGGCCAGGCCTCGTTCGCCGAGTTCACCAAGGCCACCGAGGAGACCGCGCGCGTCGTGCTCGACGCCGTCGCGCAATCGGCGGCAGCGGCCGGCGTCGACTGCGAAAGCGTCTCGGTGCGACACACGCAACCCTACCGCGCGATCATCGACACTGCGCGAGACCGCGGCTGCGACCTTATCTTCATGGCCTCGCACGGCCGGCGCGGATTGAGCGCCCTGGTGCTTGGCAGCGAAACCAACAAGGTGCTCACGCACTCGAGCATTCCGGTGCTCGTGTTCCGTTGATCGCGCGAACGCCGCACTCGAAACCACAGGGAGAACGATCCATGGATGCAATGGGACAGGCCACGGAGCAGGCGGTCGCCGCCCGCGATCGGCTCGCCGCCGAGCTGCGCTCGCTGGTGTCCGACGCCGAGGAGATGCTGAAGGCGGCTTCACGCGGCGGAAACGAGCAGCTGAACCTCGTTCGCGAGCGCCTCGAGCGCGGCGTGAGCGCGGCGCGCGACGAGCTGAACGCCTTCCAGGAAGCCGCACTGGAAACCGCGCGGCGAACCGCTGCCGAGACCAACGAGTACGTGCACGAGCATCCGTGGAATGCCGTCGGCGTCGCCGCCGCAGTCGGCGTCCTGCTCGGCGTGCTGCTGACGCGGCGCTGAGGAGGAAAACCATCCCGGAGACGGCCGCAAGCTGCGGGCGCACGCCGCTGCGGCTGGTGCACGCGCTGCTCTTCGGGGTCGCGCTGCTGCTCGGGCTCGCCGCCGGCACGCCCGCGGGATACGCACGCGGCGCGCCGGCGTCGCCGTCTTCGGCGGCGCAGGTCGGCGCCGATGCGCGCCCGTCGCAAACGGTTGCGTCGATCGACGGAGTCGTCGAGCACGTGTACGACGGCGACTCGTTCCGGCTGCGAACGAGCGACGGACGCGCGCTCGGCGTGCGCATCGCGGGCATCGACGCGCCGGAGCGCGCGCAGCCTTTCGCCAACGTCTCGCGAAAAGCGCTGCGCGATGCGATCGACGATCGCGAGGTGCACATCGAGGCGATCAAGGTGGACGCCTACGACCGCGTGGTCGGCCGCGTCTTCGTGGCCGGCCGCGATGTAGGACTCGAACAGCTCGAGCGCGGCCTCGCGTGGCACTTCGCCCGCTACGACAACGATCTCGCCCCCCCGGAGCGCGAGCGCTATGCGCTGGCGCAAGCCCGCGCGCAGGCGCGGCACGCGGGACTGTGGCGACAGAACGATCCGCAGGCGCCCTGGCTATTCCGCAAGCAGCGGCGGTAACGCGACAGCCGCGGGCAGATGAACGCGCGCGTCGGCGATGTCGTCGATCGCCGTCTCATGAGGATCGACGACGACGAGCCGCGCGCCGGCACGCCGCGCGAGCGCCGGCAATTCGGCCGCCGGATACACGAGCGCGGAGGTGCCTACGACGAGCATCGCATCGCAGGCCGCCGCCGCAGCCTGTGCGTCGGCGAGCACCGCCTCGGGAAGCAACTCGCCGAACCAGACGACGTCGGGACGCAGCGGCGCGCCGCACCGCGGGCACGGCGGCGGTTCGCGCGGATCGCAGCGCCAGTCGAAAGCGGCGGCTATCGCTTCCGGCGCGCCGCACCCCTCCAGGCATTTCACGCGCGTGATGTCGCCGTGCAGTTCGAGCACGCTGCCACTGCCCGCTCGCCGATGCAGTCCGTCGACGTTCTGCGTGACCACGTCGACGCGCCGCCGGCTCGCCTCGAAGGCGGCGATCGCAGCGTGGGCGGCATTGGGCTGCGCATTCATCACCGCTGCGCGCCGCTGCGCGTACCAGCGCCACACGAGCGCCGGATCGGCACGAAAACCGGCCTCGGTCGCGAGCCTCTGCGGATCGAAGCGGGCCCACAACCCGGTGAGAGAGTCGCGGAAAGTCGGTATACCGCTCTCGGCCGAAACGCCGGCACCCGTGAAGACGACGACGCGCGCGGCGTCGCGCAGCCAAGTGCGTGCGCGCGCAATCGCCGCGTCGTCGGCGCTGCGCTCCGTCGACGCGCGTTGCTGCGCGCGGTCGTGCTCTCCGCCGCCGCGGCTCATGCGGCACCGTCGCAGGCAAGAACGCCCATTCCACGTGCATTCCGACCGGCTCGTCGGTTGACGCGCACGATTTCGTTCACTTTCCGCGCATCTCCATAGACGTCACCGCCCACCTCGGAGCAATCGCGCGAAATTCGCGCGTTCTCGTTCGCGCAACAAACCCAGCCGCACGAGCGGCAGGCGGCAGCGGGCCGGGGCGCGCCGGGCCGCACACGCCGCGGCGCCGGCGCGATGGGCGAAGCCCGGACGCGGAGCAATCGCGTCGCTCGGCGGCGCGACGTCTGCGGCGCCGAGCAGCGCAGCCTCGGGGTCGGCGCGCGAAGCGCGCTTCGTATCTCTGACTCGCGGCCGCATGTTCGAGCGTAGCGAGCGAAGCTCGCGAAGCGAGTTCGGCCGCGCGACCCCGAGGTGAGCAGCGGAGGGGAGCCGGCCCGAGGCGCCGGTCGCCGCAGCAGGAGCGCCACCGCGCGAAGCGCTCGGCCCACCCCGTACGCCGCCGGCCATTGCCGCCGCTGCCGCCGCCCCGCCCTCGCGCCCCGAGATGCCCAGCCGGTCCGCTGCCGCCTGCCGCGACGCGCGTGTGTTCACGCCTCGCGAGACTCGATCGCGTCGGCGTCGTGCACGAGATGCATCCGGCGCAACGTCGGCAGCGACTCCAGGAACTCTGCGAGTTCGACGAACGGAACGGGATCGCAGATGAGCGCGCCCTGCACCTGGTCGCAATCGAGCGCGCGCAACTCCCGCAGTTCCGCCGCCGTCTCCACGCCTTCGACCATCGCCTGCATCCCGAGCTTGGCCGCCATCGCGGTGATCGCCTGCACGATCGCGGCATTGCCGCGATCCTCGGGCAGGTTCTGGACGAACGCCCGGTCGATCTTCAGTCCATCGACGGGCAGGTTCTTCAGGTACGACAACGACGCATAGCCGGTGCCGAAATTGTCGATGACGACCCGCACCCCGAGGCGGCGAAGTTCGCCGATCAGCGTCACGGTGCGCTCCGCGTTCTCGATGAAAGCGCTCTCGGTGAGCTCGAGCCGCAACAGCCGCGGCGGGAAGCGGCGCTCGAGCAACGATTCGTTCAGCGCCGAGAGGAATCCGTCTTCGGCGAGTTGCCGTGCCGACACATTCACCGACACGGCGATGTCCGGATGCGTTTCGAGTCCCAGGCGCACTCGATCGTCCAGGGCGCGGCGGATCGTCCACAAGCCGAGGTCGCGCACCGCGTGGCTCTGCTCGGCGGCGGGCAGGAACTGGTCGGGCAGCAGCATGCCGCGCACCGGATGCCGCCAGCGCAGCAGTCCCTCGAAACCGACGACGCGGCGTTCGCCGATGTTCATGATCGGCTGGTAGTGCAGGTCGAGTTCGCCTCGCTGGATCGCCTGCGGCAGCTCGGCGACGAGCTGCAGTTGCTCGGCGCGCCCGTCCGAGATGCCGCCGGCGAAGAACTGCACGTCGTTGCGTCCGGCCGACTTCGCCTGGTACATCGCGGCATCGGCGCAGCGGATCAGCGATTGTGCGTCCTGCGCGTCGTCGGGAGCGAAGGCCACGCCGATGCTCGCCGACAGGAAATAGGCGCGGTTCGCCAGCACGAGCGGTCGTTCGATCGAAGCGAGCAGGGCGCGTGCCGTCGTCTCGATCTCGTCGCGCGTGCCGGCAGGCGAGATCAACGCGACGAACTCGTCGCCGCCCATGCGCCCGACGACGCCGTACGCCCCGACCGCGTCGTTCAGGCGGCGCGCGACTTCGATCAGCGCCTTGTCGCCTGCGCTGTGCCCGAGCGTGTCGTTGATCAGCTTGTAGCGATCGAGGTCGACGTACAACAGAGCGGCGTGCTCGCCGGCCCGCAGGCGTTCATCGAGTTGCTGCAGCAGGTGGACGCGGTTGGCCAGCCCGGTGAGCGCATCGTGCAGCGACGCGTAGGTAAGGCGCCGTTCGGCCGCCTTGCGCTGCAGGTACAGCGACAGCGTGCGCGAGATCGTCTCCGCGGCATCGCGCAGGAAGCTCTCGCCGCGGAACGCCACCGGAGCGAGGAACAGCAGCAGGCTCTGCG
This sequence comes from Pseudomonadota bacterium, assembly GCA_023389055.1. Taxonomy (GTDB): domain Bacteria; phylum Pseudomonadota; class Gammaproteobacteria; order Burkholderiales; family Burkholderiaceae_E; genus Zeimonas. Next base: position 88,083 of record JAEWFA010000038.1, read on the forward strand.
CGCGGCCGCGCTCGTCGCGCAGGACGGTCACGAAGGCGGCATTCGCGCCCAGCGCCCGCGTGCGGTAGCGCGCGGCGAACGACGAATGCTGTGCGAGATCGGCGATCCAGGCATCCCGACCCTCGCGCCAGCATTCGTCCTCGATGCCGCCGTCGTCCAGCGGAATCTCGTCGGGAAGCGCGGCGATCGCGTGCGTGAACGCCGGATAGCCCCACCGTTCACGCGCGCGCAGGCCGTGGCCCGATCGGACGAGGTGCACGCCGCCGATCCAGCCGAGCTTGCCGCAGACGGTGATCAGGATCGCCGTGACCACCCGTTGCGGCTCGGTCTGCTCGCGCATGATCGCGGCGATGTCGCCTTCCAGTTCGAGAAGGATGCGCTGCTGCTTCTCCCGGGTGATGTCGCGCCCGACGCCGCGGTACCCGATGAACTGTCCGCCGTCGTCATACACCGGATGGCCGCTGAGCGACAGGTGGTGCACGTTGCCCTGCGGATCGATCTGGCTGAACTCGAAGTTCTCGAACGGCTTGTGCGCCTCGCAGATCGCTCGATGGGTGTCCCAGTCGGGCGACAGGAAGTCGCTCTCCGGCATCTCCCAGCGGCGCCGCCCCATCGATGAGCGCGCCCAGTTCCCGACCACCGCGTCGAAGGAGTCGGACAGGAACGAGATGCGGTGCTGCGCGTCGGTCTCCCAGATCCAGTCGGAGCTCAGATGCGTGAGGTCGCGGAACTTCGCTTCGCTCGCTGCGAGTTGCTGCTGCATCGAGCGCATTCCCGTGATGTCCTGCACGATGCCCGTCAGGCGTGCGACGTGGCCCTGCTCATCCCGTTCGGCCTGGCCCAGGCTGCGCACCCAGACGACGTCGCGGTTCGGTCGCATCCAGCGGAAATCGACGCGAACCTCACCGCCGGCCTTCATCGCGCGTCGATGCGCCTCGCGCCAGCGCTCCTGGTCGCTCGGGTGGATGTGTGCAAGCAGCGCCTTCGGCGCGGGCACGCCGGCGGCAGAAGGAAGTCCGAACAGGCGGAATGCGCCTTCGCTCCAGTGCAGCGTGTTCGCGTGCAGATCGTGTGTCCACGAGCCCAGCCCCGCGAGTTGCTCGATGCCGTCCTGTCGTGCGCTCGAGCGCGAGGAAGCGTCGGCGCTCTGCCTGGCGCGCGCGGCGCGCGTGCGGCGCGCCGCTGCCAGGGCAGCGATGCCGACCAGGCCGGCCAGCGCCGCCAGTGCACACGCCCAGAGTTCGACGGTCGCCGGTCGTGCGCCGCCGAAATACGCTACGCTCGCGCCGATCGCGCCTGCGAGCATCGCCGCGGCCGCGGCCGCGAACGCGAACGACTCGAGACGCGCGACCACGCCCCGCTCGGTGGCGGTGTCCGGAATCTCGTTCTCCTGTCAGCGGCCGGAAGTCGGCGCCACTGTAGCGGAAGCGCGCCGCCGCAACGAGGAATTTGTCGTGCCCGAGCCCAATGCGCTTCATTGTGCTTCTTCCACCGGCGCTTCGCCGTGGGTCCTGCGCTGGCTCGACCGACTGCCGCGCGGCGCAACAGTGCTCGACTTTGCCGCCGGATCGGGGCGGCACGCGCGCGCCGCCTGTGAGCGCGGCCTGACGGTGCTCGCGGTCGACCGCGACGGGCAGGCGCTCGCCCGCGTACGCGGCGACGAGAAGCCCGCTGCCGGCGGCGACGCGGAGGGCGCGGGCGACGCGCGCGAGGGACGCATCGCATTGCGTGTCGCAGACCTCGAGTCCGGCCCCTGGCCCTTCGCCGCGCACGAGCGTTTCGACGCCGTCGTCGTTGCAAACTACCTTTTCCGGCCGCGTTTCGCGCTGCTCGCGTCGCTCCTCGCCCCGCGCGGACTGCTCGTCTACGAGACCTTCTCGCAAGGCAACGAACGCCATGGACGCCCGTCGAACCCGGCGTTCCTGCTCGCCCCCGGCGAATTGCTCGCGCGCACGCGGCGTGCCGGGCTGACGGTGCTCGGCTACGAAACCGGCGTCGTGCAGCGGCCCTCTGCAGCGGTGATCCAGCGCGTCTGCGCGATCCGCGCGCGCGGCACCGAGGCGCTGGCGTCGCTCGGCTAGAATGTCTCGTTTTTCCAGCGACCGACCATCATGATCCGGGGCAGCATAGTCGCGATCGTCAGCCCGATGCACGAGGACGGTAGCCTCGATTTCGACAGCTACCGTCGGCTCGTCGATTGGCATGTCGAGCAGGGAACGAAGGCGATCGCGGTCGTCGGCACCACCGGCGAGTCGCCCACCGTCGACATGCAGGAGCACGCGACGCTGATTCGCGTGGCCGTCGAGCACGCGGCCGGGCGCGTGCCGATCATCGCGGGCGCGGGCGGCAACTCCACGCGCGAGGCGATCGAACTCAGCGAATACGCACGCAAGGCAGGCGCGCATGCGTCGCTGCAGGTCGTGCCGTACTACAACAAGCCGACGCAGGAAGGCCTCTACCGGCACTTCCGCGCAGTCGCCGAAGCGGTCGACCTGCCGGTGGTCCTGTACAACGTGCCCGGGCGCACGGTCGCCGACATGAGCAACGAGACCGTGCTGCGTCTTGCCGAGGTGCCGGGCATCGTCGGCTTGAAGGACGCCACCGGCGACATCCCGCGCGGATCGGACCTGCTTGCGCGCCTGCCTGCCGACTTCGCGGTCTACAGCGGCAACGACGACTCCGCGCTTGCGCTCGTCGCAATGGGCGCGCACGGCGTGATCTCGGTCACCGCCAACGTCGCGCCCGGCCCGATGGCTCGCCTGTTCGACTGCGCGCTCGAGGGGCGCTGGCCGGAGGCGCTCGCGCTGAACCGCCGGTTGCTGCCGCTGCACCTCGACCTGTTCGTCGAGGCCAATCCGATTCCCGTCAAATGGGCACTGGCCGAAATGGGCCGCATCGCCCCGGGCATTCGCCTGCCGTTGACGCCGCTGTCCCGCGAGCGTCGCGCAATCGTTCGCGACGCGCTCGAGCGCTCTGGAGTAATCACTTGACGATGACGAGAGTGCTGACCGCCGCGCGCTGCGCGACGGTCGCTTCGTTGTGCGTGTTCCTCGCCGCTTGCGGCATCACCGAGAAGATCGACGAGGCGAGCCGGATCGATTACCGCTCGTCGACCAGGCGACAATCGCTGGAGGTTCCCCCCGACCTCACGAAGCCTCGTGCCGACAATCGCTTCGCGATTCCGGAGCGTGCGAGCGACGACCGGACATGGTCGTCGTTCGAGCGCAACCGAGCGACCTCGTCGGCGCAGGGCCCGACGCAGGTGCTGCCGCAGGTCGCCGGTGCGCATATCGAACGCCAGGCCGGCCAGCGCTGGCTCGTCGTCGATGCACCGCCCGAGAAGGTGTGGCCCGTGGTGCGCGACTTCTGGCGCGAATCGGGGTTCACGGTCCAGAGCGAGTCGCCGCAGACCGGCGTCATCGAGACCGACTGGGCCGAGAACCACGCGAAGCTGCCGCTCGACTTCATCCGCCGCACGGTGGGGCGCGCCTTCGACAACCTGTACTCGACCGGCGAGCGCGACAAGTTCCGCACGCGGATCGAGCGCGAGCCGGGCGGCGGCACCGCCGTCTACGTCACGCACCGCGGGATGATCGAGGTCTACACGTCGACCGCCGAGGAGCGCACCGTTTGGCAGCCGCGGCCCAGCGATCCCGACCTCGAGGCGGAGTTCCTGCGCCGGTTGATGCTGCGCTTCGTTCCGGACGCCGATGCGACGCAGGCCGCGCAGGCTGGCGCTTCGTCCGACGGCAGCACCGCGCAGCAGCGCGTCACGCTCGTGAACACGGGCGAAGCGCAGCGCCTCGAACTCTCCGAGGGCTTCGATCGCGCATGGCGCCGCGTGGGCCTGGCGCTCGATCGCGGGGGATTCACCGTCGAGGATCGCGATCGCTCCAAGGGTGTCTACTACGTGCGCTACATCGACCCCGAGATCGAGGGTGGGCGCACCGCCAAGAAACCGGGGTTCCTCTCGCGCATCTTCGGCAGCGGCCAGGCGCGCGCCGACGCGAGCCCGCGCTTCCGCGTCGAGGTCACTGCCGAAGGCGAGCGCAGCCAGGTGACCGTGCGCGATCCGCAGGGCGCACCGGTGGGCGACGTCGACCGCAAGACGGTCGGGCGCATCCTGACACTGCTGCAGGAACAGATGAAGTAAGTGCGCTTCGCCAGCCTGGGCAGCGGCAGCGAGGGAAACGCGCTGCTGGTCGAAGGTGCCGACGGCGCCGGCTGCGTGCTGATCGACTGCGGTTTCGGCGTGCGCGAGGCCGAGCGTCGGTTGCGCGCCGCCGGCCGCGAGCCGGCGCAGATCGATGCAATCCTCGTCACGCATGAACACGGCGACCACGTCGGCGGCGTCTTCCGCCTTGCGCACCGCCATCGCATTCCCGTTCACCTCACGCACGGAACCTTGCGGGCGATCGGCGCGCTCGTTCCCGAGACTTTCGATCGCGAGGCGCTGCTGAGGGTTTTCGATTCGTCGAGCGGCTTCGACTGCGCGGGGCTGCGCATCGAGCCGGTGCCGGTTCCGCACGATGCGCGCGAACCGGTGCAATACGTGCTCGACGACGGTCGAGTCCGGCTGGGCGTGCTGACCGATCTTGGACACGGCAGCCCGCACGTCGTGCGCGCGCTGTCGCGGCTCGACGCGCTCGTGCTCGAGTGCAATCACGACCTGGAACTGCTGCAGGCGAACCGGCGCTACACGATGGCGCTGAAGCGACGCATCGCCGGCCAGTGGGGTCACCTCGGAAACCGCGAGGCGGCGCGCATACTGGCGTCGATCGACCGCTCGCGCCTGCGCATCGTCGTGGCAGCGCACCTGAGCCGGCAGAACAATCGCCCGGAACTCGCGCACGCGGCGTTGGCCGCCGTGTTCGACGACGCTCCGTCGCGACTGCAGGTCGCCGATCAGGACAGCGGGATCGACTGGATCGCGCTCTGACGAGTCGCAGCGGGCGCCCGCGGCGCCCGCCCGATCTCACTTCGACGCGGAGCCCGCTTCTCGCGCTGCAGCCACCGCGCGGTCGGCGGCCGCCTTGGCGGCGTCGGCCGCATTGCCGGTCGCTTCGACGGTGCTATCCGCGGCGTTGGCCATCGTGTCTTTCTTCGACGCGGCAGTGCCGTCCGGCGTGGCGGACTCACGCGCGAGCTCCGCCGCCTGTTCGGCCTTGCGGCTGGCCTGCTGTGCCGCATCGGCAGCCTGCCGCGCGGCCGCGGCGCTGTCTGCCTTCTCCGCGGTCTTCGCCGCATCGATTGCCCGTTCGGCCGCGTCCTTCGTTTCGGCAGCGGCTTTGTCGAGCGATTGCTGCGCCGATTCGGCCGAAGCGGTCGGCTCGCCACTGCGTTCAGCCTGTTGCGCGCGCTCCGACATCGCCGATTGTCGCGCCGCCTGCGCAGCTTCCTTGGCTTTCAGTCCGGCGTCTTTCGCCGCGTCGGCCGCCTGCCGCGCCGCGTCGGATCCGGAATCCTGTGCGGATTGTCCGGGCGGCCCGAGCACCGCAGTGCTGGAGGATGCCGACGGTTGGGGGCCGGCGTTGTGCGGCGCGGTGGAACCGGTGGCGCTGCTGCCGCTCGCCGCAGGGGGCGCTGCGGGCGGCGCCGCCGGTTCGTCGCTGCGGCTGCACCCACCCAGCGCCAGAGCCGTCATCGAGGCGAGGAGGAGGGTTCTGTGCATCATGACTTCGCTTCCCTTGAATCGGCCCGCAACGTTTCGCGAACCTGTGCTCCTGAGCGGCATTTCGCGTGCCCGCCCGGGTGGCGCGCAGCATCGGCCCGGGCGTCGAGCCTGCTCTACACTCGTTCGGACGACGTTTCCGAGGCCCGAGATGGACGTGAATCCGCAGGTGGGCAACGATCGGTGGGTGCGGGTGCGCTACCGGTTGTTCGACGCGCAAGGCGAGGCGATCGAGACGGGCGAGCGCGAATGGACGTATCTGCACGGCGGATACGGATCGGTGTTTGCGGGGATCGAGCGGGCGCTGGAGGGAGCGCAGCCCGGCGAGTCGCGAACCGTGCGGCTCGAGCCGGTCGATGCCTTCGGCGAATACGACGCCTCACTCGTGCAGCTCGCCGCGCGCGAGCGCTTTCCGGCCGAACTCGAGCGCGGCATGTCTTTCGAAGGGATCCCCGACGAGCCCGACGACGGCCGGATCCACATCGTCACCGATTACAGCGATGACACCGTCGTGCTCGACGCGAACCATCCGCTTGCCGGCATGGCGCTGCGCTTCGAGCTTCAGGTGCTCGAGGTGCGCGAGGCGACGCCCGAAGAGATCGACGACGAGCGCCGGCGCGCCGACGCCGCCGACGACGAGGACGCCGCGCCGTAGGAGCGCGCCCCAGGGCGCCGCCACGGGGCGCCTGCGCCCGCGCTGCCGCTTCAGCCGGCCGGCGTGATCGTCGACTGCGGCGTGAACGCGTCCGAGTAGCAGGCGTCTTCGTGCAGACCCTGCGCGACGAAGGCGGGGCGCGCCGCCTGCACCATCCTCACCGAGCCGCACGCGTAGACGCTGAAGCCGCGCAGGTCGGGGAAGTCGGCGAGGATCGCCTCGTGGACGAAGCCGTCGCGCCCGTGCCAGTCGTCCTCGGGCAGCGGTTCGGAGGCGACCGGAACGAAGTGGAAGTTCGGATGCTCGCGCTCCCACTGTCGGGGAAGATCGAGCAGATACAGGTCGCGCGGGCGGCGCACGCCCCAGTAGAAGTACATCGGCCGCTCGATGCCCATCCGGAAGGCCTGCTCGAGCAGGCTCTTCACCGGCGCGAAGCCGGTCGCGCCGGCGACGAAGATCAGCGGCTTGTCGCTCGGCTCGTGCAGCACGAACGAGCCGATCGGCCCCTCGATCGTCAGTTCGTCGCCCGGCTTCATCTTCTCGAAGACGTGCGTCGTGAAGCGCCCGCCGGGCATCAGCCGCACGTGCAGGTCGACGAGATCGGTGCTGCCGGACGGCGACGTGAACGAGTAGCTGCGACGCGAGCCGTCCTCGAGCACGACGTTCAGGTACTGGCCGGCCTCGTAGTCGATTCGCTGGCCGCGCTTCAGCCGCAGCGCGACGAGCATGACGTCGTGCGCCAGGCGCTCGAGCCGCTCGACGACCGTCTCGAACTCGCGAATGCGCAGCGCCGCCGTGGACGCCGCGTTCTCCTCGTATTCGAACTCGACGTCGGAGCGCGCGCGTGCGCAGCACAGCAGGATCCATCCGGCGCGCCGCTCGTCCTCGGACAGCGCCGTGGGCTGGTAGCCCGACATCTCCACTTCGCCGCCGATCATCATCGCCTTGCACACGCCGCATCCGCCCGAACGGCACTCGTACGGCAGCGGGATGTCGGCGCGCAGTCCGGCATCGAGCAGCGTCTCGCCGGCACGCACCGGCGCCTGCTGCCGCCCGGGATGCGCGGTGAGCTCGTAGACCTTCTCCTTGCCGGCGCGCACGGGCGGCAGCCACGGCAGCGCCATCAGCAGCAGCGTGACGCCGGCGACGAGTACCCACAGCTTGATTGGATCCCACGCGTAGATCAGCGGATACGCGACGAGGTAGAACCAGTCGAACTTCAGCGTGATCGGCACCGTGCCGAGATCGGCGGGAGCCTGGCTGACGACGGGCACCACGAGCGACATGACGAGGAGCATCAGCGCCAGCCCGATGGCCAGCGGGCGCGGCGGAACCTGCGAGGCGCGCGGAACGCGCTGCGTGTGCACCCACAGCGCGAGCAGCGCGACCAGCGGAATGCCGATATGCAGGAACGAGAGCAGCGAGAACAGCCGGTCGGTGACGGCCTCGGGCGTGATGAAGTTGCGCGTGAGGATGCCGTTGAACACCGGCAGCGCGTCGAGCCACTCGGTGGTGGCGATGATCACGTACTGCGACAGCTTGTCCCACGGCAGCATGAAGCCGTTGACGCCCGAGATGTAGATGAGCCACATCACGACGACGCCGCTCACCCACGAGAACGCGCGGAAGCTTCGATAGCGGTCGAACGAGAAGTGGCGCAGCATGTGCAGCATCATCGTCAGCACCATCGCATCGGACGCATAGCGGTGCACGCTGCGCAGGATCCCGCCGGCGAACCACTGTCCGTGCGTGATCGACTCCATCGACGCGTAGGTCTTGTCGATCCCTGTCTCGTAGAACGCGTACAGGTACAGCCCGCTGGCGACGACGAGCCAGAACATCCAGTAGCTGGTCGCGCCGAGGTAGTAGAGCGGGTTCAGGCGTTCGCCGAAGATGCGGTTGCCGACCGCTTCGGCGGCGAGGAACAGGCGTTGCAGCAGCGACTGGATCCGTTTGAGCAAGGGTCTCTCCGTTGGCCTGCCGCGCGCGCAGGCGCTGGGAACGTATCGAGAACGGCGCGGCGGTGCAACAGCTGTCGCACTGCGCGCGTGAATACATTCCATTTATTGTTGCGCGGATCCCTTCGAGCGGCCGTCGCGGTACCGAGGGACTTCCCCGAGGCGTGGCGTTCGTGGCAACTTCCTACCGGTGCGTGCGAACGCTTGATCCCGGTCAATGCGGGGGGCCGGTAGCAGCAACCATGATGCCCGCGTTAATACTAGAGGACACCGTCCATGGCCGACAAACAGGTCTCCCCAGTCACGCCGCCCCAGGAGCCCGAAGAGAGGGTTCCGGTCTTCCAGCAGATCCTCGACAACCCGTTCCTGCTGCTGTTCCTCGGCGTGGTGAGCCCGACGGTCCTCTACATCCTGTGGGGTGTGATGGAGATCGCCGGCATTCCCGTAACGCCTCTCGCCCAGTGAGTCGCGCAAGGAGACCGGCATGAGTGCAATTCTTCCGCCGCCGAAGCGGATCTGGTCGAAGGAACCCATCGGCAGGGACGAGGTGCTGTGGATCAGCATCGCTTTCGTCTGGTGCCTGATCATGTTTTTCATGATGCCGTACTGGCACGTGTACGGTACCCAGAACCTGTCGGCCGAAACCTATCGCGTCAAGCCCGAGTTGTTCGCGAAGGCGGCGCAGGACATGGTCGACAAGTACACGGTCCGCACGGAAACCGACGAGAAGATTCCGGTGGTCGCGCCGCCCGCCGGCAGCGACATCTACCTGATCGCGCGCCTGTGGTCGTGGTGGCCGATCCTCGAGCTGGAAAAGGGCAAGACCTACCGGCTGAACCTCAGCGCAATGGACTACCAGCACGGCTTTTCGCTGCAGCCCGAGAACATCAACATCCAGGTGCTGCCGGGCTACCAGCACGTCGTGACGATCCAGCCGAACCGCTCGGGCACCTACGCGATCGTCTGCAACGAGTTCTGCGGAATCGGACACCACAAGATGGTGTCGCGGCTGTACGTGAAATAAAGAAGAGGCACTCATGGCAACCGCCCAAGCGCTATTCCGGATCTGCCCCCGATCGGGGCTTCAGTTCCACAAGTCGGCCGAGGGACTGATCAAGGCGAACGCCGTCGCCGGCATCGTGATGCTGCTCATCGGCGGCGTGCTCGCGCTGCTGATCACGCTCACCCGCTGGCAGGCGATCCACCTCGTCGACGCGGACAACTTCTACCTGTTCCTCACCGCGCACGGCCTGGACATGCTCGTCGCGTGGATCATCTTCTTCGAGATCGCGGTCCTGTATTTCTGCTCGTCCACGCTGCTCAGGAGTCGGCTGGCGACACCGAGAATCGCCTGGTTGGGGTTCGCGCTGATGGTGATCGGCACGGTGATGTGGAACACCACGGTGTTCCAGGGCAACTCGACGGTGATGATGACGTCGTACGTGCCGATGCCGGCGGCGCCGTGGTTCTACCTCGGCCTGATCCTGTTCGCCGTCGGCGCGCTGATCGGCTGCTTCGTGTTCCTCGGCACGCTGGTCGTCGCGCGCGGAGAGAAGACCTACGAAGGGTCGATCCCGCTGGTGACCTTCGGCGCGCTCACCGCCTGCATCATCGCGATCTACACGATCGCCTCCGGCGCGATCATCCTGATCCCGACCTGGCTGTGGTCGATCGGCTACATCAAGCACATCGACCCGGTGATGTACCGCGTGATCTGGTGGGCCTTCGGCCACTCGTCGCAGCAGATCAACGTCGCCGCGCACGTGTCGGTCTGGTATGCGGTGGCGGCGATCGTCTTCGGCGCCAAGCCGATGTCCGAGCGCGTCAGCCGCGGCGCGTTCCTGTTGTACATCCTGTTCCTGCAACTGGCCGCCGCACACCACATCCTGGCCGATCCGGGCGTGGGCACCGAGTGGAAGGTGTTCAACACCAGCTACGCGATGTACCTCGCGGTGCTCGCGTCGATGGTCCACGGCCTGACGGTTCCGGGCGCGATGGAAGCGGCACAGCGCGAGAAGGGCTTCACCAAGGGCCTGTTCGAGTGGCTGCGCAAGGCGCCTTGGGGCAACCCGGTGTTCTCGGGCGTGTTCATCTCGCTGATCGGCTTCGGCTTCCTGGGCGGCATCTCGGGCGTGATGATGGGTACCGAGCAGCTGAACATGATCATCCACAACACGATCTACGTGCCGGGCCACTTCCACGCCACCGTCGTTCTCGGCACCACGCTCGCGTTCATGGCCATCACGTACTTCCTGCTGCCCACGCTGTTCCAGCGCGAGGTCATCCTGCCCGGATGGGCCAAATGGCAGCCGTACGTGTTCGGCATCGGGATGGGCGTGTTCACGCTCACGATGATGGGCGCAGGCACGCTGGGCGTTCCGCGTCGCCACTGGGACATCACTTTTGCCGGCGCGTCGCTGCCGTACGAGTTCCCGGGAACGGCGCTGCTGATGATGACGCTGGTGGGCATCTCGGGCGTGATCGCGATCATCGGCGGTGCGATGTACATCATCGTCGCGGTCGGCACGGTGTTCTTCGGCAAGCGGCTCGACGCCGGCGCCTACACCACGCAGATCAGCCCGCTGCGGCTGCCTCCGGTAGCGGCGGCGCTGCGCGGCCATGGTACGGTCGGCGGCGGCTTCCACGCGCCGGGCACTTTCGCCTTCGCGCTGGTGTTCCTCGTCGCCTTCGTGCTGTACTACTTCGTGAACTGGAAATACCTGTCGACGGTATGGGGCCTCAGTTGAGTTGAGTTGAGTTGACCCGATTCGGCAGCATTACCCGCAGTACCTTCGGCCGGACGATCGCCGCATTCGCGGCGGTCGTATCGGCCGTTCTGTTTCTGGTCGCCGGCGCGCAGGCAGCGCCCGACGCAGCGAGGAACGTCGGTCCCGATTTCCGCAAGGCGCTCGCCGACAGCCAGGCGGCGATCGGCCGGCCGCTGCTCGACGTCGCGATGCGCGACCACAACGGCAAGCCGGTGCGCTTCAGCGACTTCGCCGGCAAGCCGCTGCTCGTGAGCCTCGTCTACACCGGCTGCTTCCAGGCGTGCCCGGTGGCAACGCAATTCCTTGCGCAGGCGGTGCGCGCCGCGCGCGAGGCGCTCGGCGAGGATCGTTTCCGCATCGTCTCGATCGGCTTCAACCAGCCCTTCGACGACCCGGCCGCGATGGCGGCGTTTCGCAAGCAGAACGGCATCGACGATCGCGACTGGCATTTTCTCAGCCCTGATCCGGCGCAGGTCGACGCGCTGACGGCCAACCTGGGCTTCACCTACGATGCCACGCCGAAGGGCTTCGACCACGTCACGCAGGTCACGGTTGTCGATGGCGACGGCGTCATCTACCGGCAGATCTACGGGGAGAGCTTCGACCTGCCGATGCTCGTGCAGCCGCTGAAGGAGTTGCTGTCCGGGCAGGCGTCGCGCGAACTCACGCTGGAGAACGTCTGGGAGAAGGTAAAGCTGTACTGCACCGTCTACGATCCGAACTCCGGCGGTTATCGCGTGAACTACGGGCTGTTCTTCGAGATCTTCGCCGGGCTCACGACGCTCGGGGCGATGGCCTGGTTCATCGCGCGCGGACTGCGCAACCCGCGGCACGGCTGACGGCGGAGGTTCCGGTGAAGTTCCCGCGCCGGCTTGCCGCAGCACAGCCCGCCTTTCTCGTCGGCGCGATCGAGCCCGGCGTCGCCGCACGGCTCGACGACGATACGCGGGATCCGCGCGCGCTGCGCACCCGCGCCGCTCGAGCGGTACGTCGCATCGAACGCGGCTTCGATCGCGCCTTCGGCGAGCAGGCAAACCCGCTGCGCCAGCTCGGCGGGCTCGCCTTCGACCTGTTCTGGCTGATCGCACTCACCGGCGCGTACCTGTACATTTTCTTCGACACGAGCGCCGATGGCGCCTATGTGTCGGTCGAGCGCCTGGCGAACGGCGCAGTCATCGGCGGCGCCTTCGCGCGCAGCCTGCACCGATACGCTTCCGATGCGCTCGTCGTCGTCGTCGCGGCCCATCTCCTGCGCGAATGGGCGTACGGGCGGTACCGCGGCTTCCGGTGGTTCACCTGGCTCACCGGCGTGCCTACGCCGTGGCTCATCCTCGCCGCCGGCGGCATCGGCTTCTGGCTGGTCTGGGACAGCATCGCGCTGTTCGTCGCCACCGCGATCGCCGAGTGGTTCGGCGCGCTGCCGGGCTTCGACTCGGCGCTGGTGCGCAACTTCCTCGATGCCGACGCCGTCTCCGATCGCCTGTTCTCGCTGTTGATCTTCCTGCACATCGGCGTGTCGCTGGCGTTGCTGCTCGCGATGTGGCTGCACGTCAAGCGCCTGACGCAACCGCGCACCAACGCGTCGCGCGCGGTGCTGCTCGGCACGCTCGGCGCCCTGTCGGTCGCGTCGCTGTTCTTTGCGGCGCCGCTGCCCCCGCCGGCCGACCCGATGAACCTGGGCGGCGAGCTTGCGCTCGACTGGTTCTATCTCGCGCCGTTCGCGGCACTGCAATCGAGCTCGCCATGGCTCGTCTGGGCGGCGATGGCGGCGCTCACGCTGCTCGGTGCAGCCGCGCCGTGGCTCACCCGGCGCGCGCGTGCGCGAGCGCCGGTCGCGGTTGTCGACCCCGAGAACTGCAACGGTTGCCAGCGCTGCTTCGCCGACTGCCCCTATGCAGCCATCGAGATGGCGCCGCATCCGTCCGGGCGCGGACTCATCGCGCTGGTCGACGCCGATCGCTGCGCGTCGTGCGGCATCTGCGCGGGAGCGTGTCCGTCGTCGACGCCGTTCCGTTCCGACGCGCGCCTGGCCACCGGCATCGACCTGCCGGATCTCGGCGTGGGGCTGCTGCGCGACGAATTGCAGGCGAGCCTCGATGCGCAACGCAGCGAAGCGCCGATCGTCGTCTTTCGCTGCCGCCACGCCGCGGCGCCGGCGGCGGCCCCCGATCTGGTGTCGATCGCGCTGCCGTGCGCGGCGATGTTGCCGCCCGCTTTCGTCGAGTATGCGTTGCGCAACGGCGCGCGGGGTGTCGCCGTCGTCGCCTGTCCGCCCGACGATTGCGAGTATCGTTTCGGCGCGCAATGGACGGCGCAGCGACTTGCCGGCGAGCGCGAGCCGCGGCTGCGCGGCTCGGCCCCGCGCGAGCGCATCCGGCTCGTCGAGGCAGCGCACGAGGATTTGATCCCGCTACAGGCGAAGCTCGGGCAGTTCCGGCACGATCTGGGCGAGTTCGATCCAGCGCAGCGGGCGGCAGCGGACGAGGTCGGACGTTCCTTGGAGAATCGCGATGGCGCAGCAATCCACTAGTTCCGTTTTCCGCTGGGTCGGACAGGCGATCCTCTATGCGCTGTTCGCGGCCTTCGTCGTCTATTTTTCCAGCTCGCCCACGTACCGGCACCTGGATCCCGACGACGGCCTGTTGCGGCTGTCGTTCCGTCATCCGGGGCAGATCGCCACCGATTGTCGCAAGCGCACGCCCGAGGAGCTCGCCAAGCTGCCGCCGCAGTTGCGCGAGGAGATGGACTGCCAGCGCCAGCGCTCTCCGGTGCAGGTGCGCGTTGAGCTCGACGGCAAGCTGCTGTTCGACAAGGTGTACCAGCCGGCCGGGCTGCAGCGCGACGGCGCATCCAGCGGCTACTTCCGCATGCCGATTCCGGCGGGCGAGCACGACATCCGCGTGCAGTTCAACGACGACATCCGCGTGAAGGGCTTCAACCACGAGAAGGAGCGCAGCGTCGAGGTGAAGCCCGGGCAGGTCGTGCTCATCGACTTCGTCGAGAACCAGGGCGTGGTGATCCGATGATGCGCGAAGCGCTGCTGCGCGGGCGTCCCTTCGGGTACGTCGCGCCCACCGACGACCGCTTCGATCTCACGGTTCCGTCGACCGAGCAGCGAACGATCGCCACCGGCTGGTTGTTCCTCGGCGTGGCGGCGCTGATCGGCGCGGGGCTGTTCTCGATCCTGCTGGTGCTGGCGCGCACGCCCTACATCGCGAAGCTGATTCCGGGCATCGATTTCTTCCACGTCGCGCTCGTCGTGCATGTCGACCTGTCGGTACTCGTCTGGTTCGTCTCGATGGCGGGGATGCTCTGGACCATCGACACGTCGCCGCGCTGGATCGGGCTGGGCTGGTTCGCGCTCGCCGTCACCGCGATCGGCACGCTGTTCCTCGCGGCGTCGCCGTTCACCGGCGTCGCGGTGCCGGTGATGTCGAACTACGTTCCGGTGCTGCTGAACGACACCTTCCTCTACGGCCTGTGCGTGTTCGGCATCGGCTTCCTGCTGCTGACGCTGCGCTCCTTCGTCGCGCCGGCGCGGATGAGCCTGCGCATGGACGGCACCGATGCGCTGCGCTTCGGCCTGAAGGCGGCGGCGGTGTCGAGCGCCTTCGCGCTGCTGGCGATGGCCTGGTCGATCGTCGAGGTGCCGCGCGAGCTCGATCCGAAGACGTATTACGAGCTGCTGTTCTGGGGTCCCGGCCACGTCATCCAGTTCACGTGGACGCTGCTGATGCTCGTCGCCTGGGGGTGGCTCGCCACGCTGGTGGGCGCGCCGCTGCCGCTCAGCCCGCGCGTGGTCGCGCTGCTCTACGCGATCGGGCTGCTGCCGGTCTTCTTCGTGCCGCCAATCTACCTGAACTGGACGGTGCTCTCCGTCGAGCATCACCGGATGATGACCTGGCTGATGCGCTTCGGAGGCGGGCTCGCGATCCTTCCGATGGCGCTCGCGCTCGCCGTCGCGCTGTCGCGTCGCGTGCCGAAGGACGAGACGAAGCGCCCGCTGCGAGCGTCGTTGATCACGTCGCTGCTGCTGTTCACGATCGGCGGCGGAATCGGCTTCCTGATCCAGGGCTCCGACGTGCGCGTGCCGGCGCACTATCACGGGTCGATCGTCGGCGTGACGCTCGCGCTGATGGGGCTGGCGTATGCACTGCTGCCGCGACTGGGCTTTCGCGCGCCGCAGGGTCGGGTGGCCCGCTGGCAACCCTGGCTGTACGGATCGGGACAATTGCTGCACATCCTCGGACTCGTCTGGTCCGGCGGCTATGGCGTGCAGCGCAAGGTCGCGGGCGCGGAGCAGGCGCTGCGCACGCCGCAGGAGGTCTTCGGCATGGGCGTGATGGGACTGGGCGGCGCGATCGCGATCGTCGGCGGGTTGCTCTTCATCTGGGTCGTGCTCGCGTCGGTGCGCGGCGGGCGCAGCGACCGCGGCGAAAGCTCGGCGCCGAGAGCCGGCGCCTGCGGTGCGGTATCCGCGGTCCGCGCTTCCGCCGGGACCGCGCTCGCGCGCGAACCGTGATTCGCTGGCTGGCGGTTCTCGCCTGCGCGCTCACGGTCTGCATCACCGCATCGAGCGCGTTCATCCGTCACTCGCAAGCCGGCCTCGGTTGTCCGGGCTGGCCGGATGCGCCGTGCGTGGCGCAGACGCGCGCCGCGCACGCCGATGCGCTGGCCGCGCAGGCGCAGCCTGCCGCGCAGGAACCGGGCGTGCGAGCCGCGCGCGGGTTGCATCGGGTGAGCGCGATGCTGGTCGGCGTGCTCGTGCTGCTGATCGCCGTCTTCGGTTGGTCGTCGATGGGTGCCGGCGGGCGCGTCGCGCTGGCTTTCGCGCTCGTCGACACCTTCTTCCTCGCGTGGCTCGGCCGCTTCACGCCGCATCCGGTTCCGCTGGTGACGATCGGCAACCTCCTCGGCGGGATCGCGCTGGCGGCGGCTTTCGCATGGATCGCAGCGTCGTTGCGCTGGCCCTCGCGGTTGGGTGCGAAACCCGCCGCGGCTGCACCGGCGCCGCCGGCCACGCGCGCAACTCCTTCGCTGCTCGGTGCATCCTTTGTTGCGCTGGCGCTGCTTGCCGCAGCCGCCTGGATCGGAACGATGATCGGCGCGCACGACGCGATCGCTGCCTGCGAAGCCGCCGCCTGCTCGGGGTCGCTGCGCGTCGAACCAGGTGCGCTCGATCCGCTTCGCGCTGCGCAACCGGTCGATGCGGCGGCGGCGCGCGGGCTGCACTGGCTGCATCGGCTCGTCGTCGCCGCCCTCGCGATCGTTGCGCTGATCGTCGCGGCGCGCGCGCGCCGCAGCGGCGCGGCGCGCGCCGCGGTGCTGCTCGTCGTGTTGCTGCTCGCGCAGGCGGCGGCCGGCATCGGCACGGCGATCGGCGTGCAGCCGCTTGCCACGGCCACGCTGCACAACGCGCTGGCCACGCTGCTCGCCGTGCTGCTCGCAGCGCTCGCGGCCCGTTCGCTGGCCCGTCGCAGCGACGGCGGCCAGGAATCAGGGGTCGCCGCGCGCAATGCGCGCGAGGCGCGTGGAGATCCGGAACGGGTCGGACGCACCGGCGCCGGCGTCCACGCGCACCCACCGGTCGACGAACGGTGAGCCGTAGCTTTCGACGCTGAGCAACTTGTCGGTGATGCGCTCGATGCGATGGTGGTGCGTGCCGTCGAGCAGCCATTGCTCGTTCGCGCGCAGGCGCTGCTCACGATCGCCGCGTTCGAGTGCGCGTGCATCCAGCCCGTCGTTGCTGCCGGGCGGGTTCAGCGTGACGAAACGCACCCGGCGATAGGTCCACCGAAGGTGCTCGGGCAATCCGCCGTCGCCGTTCGCATCGGCCCGGTCCTGCGCGCGCGCGCCGGAAGCAGCGCGCCTGCGGCGACGCCGGCGGCTGCGACGAGCGCGCGGCGCCGCACGCTCATGCGCGCACGCGTCGCCCGGCGAGTCGGTCGTGCAGTGCGTACAGCAGGTCGAGCGCGTCGCGCGCGCTCAGCGCATCGGGATCGAGGTCGTGCAGGCGCGCGAGGACTTCGACGCGCGCGTCCTCGTCGGCGCCCGGTGCGGCTTCGGCGTCGGCACCGACGGCGGCATCGACAGCGGGTCCGATCACGGCCCCTTCGTCGGTGCCGCCCGCGAGTTGCGATTCGGCGGCCCCGGCGGCGAAGGCGAAGAGATCGAGTTGCGATTGCTGCGCCCGTGCGTGCTCTTCGAGTTCGCCGAGCATCCGCTCGGCGGCGCGCACCACCGGCTGCGGAACGCCGGCCAGCCGCGCGACCTGCAGCCCGTAGCTGCGGTTTGCCGGTCCGTCGCGCAACGCGTGCAGGAAGACGATCCCGCCGCGATGCTCCGCAGCGGCCAGGTGGAGGTTCACTGCCTGCGGGTGCCGCTCGCTCAGCCGCGTGAGCTCGAAGTAGTGCGTGGCGAACAGCGTAAGCGAGCGATTGTGCGCGAGCAGGCGCGCGGCGATCGCGTGCGCCAGCGCGAGCCCGTCGAAGGTCGAGGTGCCGCGCCCGATCTCGTCCATCAGCACGAGCGATCGGTCGGTGGCTGCGTGCAGGATCGCCGCCGCTTCGGTCATCTCCACCATGAAGGTCGAACGCCCTCCGGCGAGGTCGTCGGAGGCGCCCACGCGCGTGAAGATCCGATCGAGCGGCCCGATCTCGCAGTCGTCGGCGGGCACGAAGCTGCCGCAGTAGGCGAGCAGCGCGATCAGCGCGACCGAGCGCATGTAGGTCGACTTTCCGCCCATGTTCGGGCCGGTGATCAGCAGCATGCGCCGGCTGTCGCGCATCACGCAGTCGTTGGGCACGTATTGCTCGATTGCCGCTTCGACAAGCGGGTGCCGGCCGGCACGGATCTCGATGCCGGGCAATGACACGAAGCGCGGCGGCACCCAGCGCAGCGTGCGAGCGCGTTCGGCCAGCGTGGCGAGCACGTCGAGCTTTGCGATCGCGCTGCCGGCGCGCTGCCAGTCGCGCACGAACGGCTCGAGCGACTCGACGAGCGCGTCGTACAGCGAACGCTCGAGCGCGAGCGCGCGCTCGCGCGCCGACAGCGCCTTGTCCTCGAATGCCTTCAGCTCGGGCGTGACGTAGCGTTCGGCATTCTTCAGCGTCTGCCTGCGGCGGTAGTCGTCGGGTACGCGCGCGGACTGTCCCCGCGTGACCTCGATGAAGTAGCCGGTCACGCTGTTGTAGCCGACGCGAAGGGTCGCGATGCCGGTGCGCTCGCGCTCGCGCAGCTCCATTGCCGCGAGCAGTGCGTCGCCGTCGCGGTCGATCGCACGCAGCTCGTCGAGCGCGGCGTCGTAGCCGTCGCGAAGCACGCCGCCGTCTCGCGCCTGCACGGCAGGCTCGTCGAGCAGCGCCTGCGCGATCGGCTCCCACGAACCGCGCGCCAGGTCGAGCGCCTGCGCGGCTTCGCGAAAGGGCTCTGCGTCGAGCGTGTCGATCGATTCGCGAACGCGCTGCAGGACGGGCATCGCATCGCGCAATGCCGCCAATTCGCGCGGACGCACCGAACGCAGGGCAATGCGCGTTGCGACCCGCTCGAGGTCGGGCAGCGTGCGCAGCTCGGCGCGCAGCGCCTCATGGCCCGGCGACGAATCGAGCAGCAGTCCGATGCAGTGCTGTCGCTGCGCGGCGGCCTGCTGCGCACGCGGCGGCTCGAGCAGCCAGCGGCGCAGCAACCGCGCGCCGGCGCTGGTGGCGCAACGATCGAGCAGGCGCAGCAGCGACGGACCGTCGTCGCCGCGAAGGCTCTCGACGATCTCGAGGTTGCGCCGTGCCGTGGCGTCGACGACCACGAACTCGTCGGCATCGAACACGCGCAGCGCCTGCAGATGCGAGGGCGCGCGTCCCTGCGTGCGCTCGACGTGCTCGACGAGCGCACCGGCCGCTCCGATCGCGGCGTCCAGCCCCTGCGCACCGAAGCCGGCAAGATCGCGGGTGCCGAACAGTTCGCACAGCCGACGCTGCGCGCGGCGAGTATCGAATTGCCAGAGGGGGGCGCGCGCGAGGGCGGCGCGGTCGAGCGCGCCCTGCACCTGCAACGCCGCCTTCAGGGAAACGGGCAGCGCGGCATCCTCGGCGAGCAGCAGCTCGGCCGGCCGCAGCCGGTCGATCTCGCGCGCCAGCGTTGGGGCGTCGAGTTCGGCGAGCCAGCACTCGCCGCTCGAGACGACCATCCACGCTGCGGCCAGGCGCGAACCGGTCGACGGCGACACGGCGAGCAGCACGGTGTCGTCACGCTCGGGCAGCAACTGGGCGTCGGTGACGGTGCCCGGCGTGACGATGCGCACGACCTTGCGCTCCACCGGCCCCTTAGCGGTCGCGGGGTCGCCGATCTGCTCGCACACGGCGATCGACTCGCCGAGCCGCACGAGGCGCGCCAGATACTGCTCGACCGCATGAACGGGCACGCCCGCCATCGGAATCGGCACGCCGGCCGATGCGCCGCGTTTCGTCAGCGTGATCCCGAGCAGGCGCGCGGCGCGCTCGGCGTCCGCGTAGAACAGCTCGTAGAAGTCGCCCATCCGGTAGAACAGCAGCCGCGAGGCGTGCTCGCTCTTGATGCGCAGGTACTGCTGCATCACGGGCGTGTGACCGGCGAGGTGGGACGAGCGGGGATCGATACTGCCGTTGCCGTCCGGCGCCATGTCGTTCTGTCGTTTCACGAGATTCGGGCCTTCACCGATGGCTCTTCGCGCAGCAGGGCGCCCGATTCGCTCCGGCGCCCGGCTGCCCAGCCCGAATGATGCACGCAGCGCCGCGCGCGGGGGTCGGCAGCGGCGCCGCGTCGTTCGGCGGGCGGCGCCGGCTCCCCGGCGAAGGTTCAGATGCGCGCTTCGAAGACCATATTGAAGGGCGTCTGGGCGGTTCGGCGGAACTGTCCGAATCCGGCCTCTTCGGCGACATCGTGCAGGCGGCGTTCACCAGCCTGCGCGCCCAGGCCGAGGCCGACCTCCTGCGACAGCGAACACGGCGTGCAGATCATCGTCGACGCACAGTAGTAGACGCGACCGACCGGATTGAGGTTTTCCTGCACGGTGTTTCCGGCGAAGGGCTCCACGAGCAGCCAGCTGCCGTCCTTCGCCATCGTGTCGCGCACATGGCGCGCGGCGCCCACCGGGTCGCCCATGTCGTGCAGCGAGTCGAAGAAGGCCACCAGGTCGAAGTCGTGCCCGGGGTAGTCCTTCGCGCCGGCGCGCTCGAAATGCACGCGGTCCGCGACGCCGGCGTCCTCGGCGCGCTTGCGCGCGGCTTCGATCGACTGCGGGTGATAGTCGAAGCCGTAGAACTCGGACTTCGGATAGGCCTTCGCCATGACGATCGTGGACGAACCGTAGCCGCAGCCGATGTCGGCGACGCGTGCGCCGTCGCGCAGCTTCCGGTCGACGTCGGTGAGCGTCGGGATCCAGCTGCTGACCAGGTTCGCGTTGTAGCCGGGGCGGAAGAACCGCTCGGTTCCGCTGTACAGCCCCGCGCTGTGCTCGTGCCAGCCCAGGCCGCTGTTCGAGGTGAACGTGCGCTCCAGCTTGTCGATGTCCTGCGCGAGCGCGGCGAAGATCTCGAAACCGCCGCACACGAAGGTGGGGCTGTCTTCGTCGACGAACACGGCTGCCGATTCCTCCGACATCGTGTAAGCCTCGCGCTCGGCGTCGTAGTCGATGTAGCCGCTTGCGGCCATCGCGTTCAGCCATTCGCGCGCATATCGCTCCCGAACGCCGGTGCGTTCGGCGAGCATCTCCGAGTTCGTCGGCTCGCCGCCAGCGAGCGCGCGGAACAGCCCGAGCCGGTCGCCGAGCACGACCAGCGGCGCGCTTGCGATCGCGCCGAATTCGTTGACGAGCTTTCCCATCAGGGCGTCGAGCCGGGTCGCGTCAATTGCCATGTTCGCCTCCTTCGGAGGGGCTCGTGTCGGAGCGGCGCAGCGGGATTGCGGCGACTGGGCTCCGGCACCGCGAAGGCAGTGTACGGCTGCAATAACCGGCTTATTGCAAGCAGATTCTGTCGGCGAGGACTTGGCGGCCGCACGCTCAGCGCGTGTAGTCTCCGCTCGCCTCGGGCTGGAACAGCAGCTCGGCAATGCGCAGGCGCTGCACTGCACCGGTCGGCGTCGTCCACTGCGTTTCCTCGCCGACGCGGCGGCCGAGCAGCGCCGTTCCGATCGGGGAGAGCACCGACACGAAACCGGCCGACGCGTCGGCGTCCCCGGGGTAGCACAGCGTGAGGGTGCGCTGGGTTCCGTCGACGAGATCGTCGACGGTGACGCGCGTGTACATCGTGACGACGTCGCCGGGCACTTCGCTGGGCGCCACGACATCGGCGTCGTCGAGCACCTCGGTGAGTGCCTCGCCGGCCGGTCGCTGTCGGGCAAGCAGGCGGTCGATGCGTACGTGATCCAGTTCGTTCAGCAGGCGAAAGTCATTCGAGGCTTGGGTCATGGCGAACTCCGTAAGGGAGGCGAACGCGGACGATTCCGGAAAGTGCGACGCGGACGTCGCGCGAAGCGAGGCCCCCGGGGCGGGCCCGGCGATCTCGAAGGGGCGGTGGATTCGAGGGTGGATCGCCGGGCTATCGATCGAAGGCGGACTTGCCCGATCGGCAGGTCGCCTCGATTCGCGCCCGGGCACCGGACGCGGGCACGCGTCGGCCCGCGGCGGCGCCTTGCGGCGCGTCGGCGTGCAGTTTCGCAGTGCGGACGATCGGTGCGTTCATTCGTGACTTGTCGAGCGCGCCGCCATGGCGACGCGGTTCGAAGAAGACAGGGTAGGTGTTCCGCCGGCATCGGCGGGATCGCGCCGCAACGAAAAGCGTGGCGCGATGTCTTGCAAACGTATGGTAGCCGACCCGGCGACAATCGGCATCATCGCCGTTCGAACGCCTCGGACTGACGCTTACATTGGGGCAGAATGCGCAGGCGCAAGGGCCTGTGGGCGAAGGATCGACGGTGAAGGGTGAAGCTTCGGTTTCGGGGGCGGGCTCCCGGTCGGTTTTCTCCGGGCCGGTGACGACCCCGGTGTTGCCGGCGGCCACGGTCGTCGTGCTGCGCGACGGCGAGCAGGGCCTCGAGGTGCTGATGCTGCGCCGGCACGTCAAATCCGCCGTCCTCGGCGGCGCTTTCGTCTTTCCCGGCGGCAAGCTCGACGCGGCCGATCGGGCCGTCGCCGGGTCGCGCTGCATCGACGCATCGCCCGAGGAACTGCACGACCGACTCGGCGAGCCCCGACTCGACCCTTGCGAAGCGGCGGCGCTGTTCGTCGCCGCCTGCCGCGAGACGCTGGAGGAATCGGGCGTGCTGTTCGCGCACGGCGCCGATGCCGCCGTCGCGCGGCGAGTGCGCGAAACCGCCTGCGCGGCACGGCCCTTCGATTCGGTGCTCGCTACGCTGTCGCTGCGCCTCGACACCGACTCGCTCGTGCCGTGGACGCGCTGGATCACGCCGCGCGTGCCGGCGATGATGGATCGCCGGTTCGACGCGCGCTTCTTCGTGGCTCGACTGCCCTCCGACCAGCAGGCGACGCACGACGACCACGAAGCGACCGAGACCGTCTGGCTGCGGCCTCGCGCGGCGGTCGAGCGCTATCGACGACGCGAGATCGTCGTCGCGCCGGTACAGTTGATGAGCCTGGTGCATCTTGCGCAGCATGCTTCGGCGGCTTCGGTGCTCGACGAGGCGCGCACGCGCAGGCCGCCGCTGATCGAGCCCGAGCCCTTCGAGGAGAACGGGGTGCGCGCCATCGCGTACCCCGGCCACCCGCGGCACCCGGTGCGCGAGCGCGCGATTCCCGGACCCGACTGCCTGCAGTTGCGCGACGACCTGTTCGAGCCGCCTGCAGGCTTCGATTCGCTGTTCCGCGTCGACGAATGACCGCCCGCACTCTCATGAACCTGCCTGCCTTCATCGACTACGAACACGGCATCACCGCCATCGACTCCGGCTTCGAGCGCCCGATGCTCGACGCGGTGCACCTGGTCGTCGAGGGCGGCCGCGCCGCGCTCGTCGACACCGCCTCGAACGAGTCGCTGCCGAAGGTGCTGGCGGCGCTCGCCGCGAAGGGGCTGTCGGCCGGCAACGTGGACTGGGTGCTGCTCACGCACGTACATCTCGATCATGCCGGCGGGGCGGGCGCGTACATGCGGCATTTCCCGAACGCGCGACTCACCGTGCACCCGCGCGGGGCGCGCCACATGATCGATCCGGCGCGGCTCGTCGCCGGCACCGTCGACGTCTATGGCGCCGAAGAGGCGCGGCGCATGTACGGCGACATCGTTCCGGTGCCTGCCGAGCGCGTCGTCGAGACGCCCGATGGCGCGAGCGTGTCGCTGAACGGACGGCGCTTCGAGTTCCTCGACACGCCGGGCCATGCGCGTCACCACGTGTGCATCGTCGACGAGCGCTCGGGGCACGTGTT
This sequence comes from Pseudomonadota bacterium, assembly GCA_023389055.1. Taxonomy (GTDB): domain Bacteria; phylum Pseudomonadota; class Gammaproteobacteria; order Burkholderiales; family Burkholderiaceae_E; genus Zeimonas. The sequence continues at coordinate 111,547 of JAEWFA010000038.1, forward strand.
CGCCGGCGACACGTTCGGGCTGTCGTACCGCGAACTCGACGTCGGGGGCAGGCCGGCGATCTTTCCGTCGACGACGCCGGTGCAGTTCGATCCGCCGGCGCTGCATGATTCGATCGACCGGCTGCTCGCACGCCGGCCGGGCGCCGTCTACGTCACGCATTTCGGCCAGGTTCGCGACGTACAGCGCTGCGGGGCAGACCTTCACCGGCTGATCGACGCGCACGCGGCGCTGGGGCTCGACTGCGAGGGCGACGGCGTCGCCGGCGAGCGGCGATCGCAGCGGTTGCGCGAAGGCGTGCGCGCGATGGTGCTCGACGAGGCGCAACGGCAGCGCTGGCCGCTCGCACGCGAAGCGCTGCTCGCGCTCTTCGATCTCGACATCCGGCTCAACGCTGCCGGAATCGAATCCTGGCTCGACGCCCGCGCGGCGAGGGGCTGACGGCGCGCTCGCTCCTTCAGGCGCGCGCGTCGTGGTTTGCCGGCCGCAGCAGCCCGATCATCGCGCCGAACACCTTCGGCGCGCCCGCGACGACGCGCTCGGAGAACAGGTAGTCGGGATCGCCGCCGAAGTCGCCGATCAACCCGCCGGCTTCGGAGACGAGCAGGCTGCCCGCAGCGACGTCCCACGGGCTCAACCCCATCTCGAAGAACGCATCGAAGCGCCCGCAGGCGACGTAGGCGAGATCGAGCGTCGCGGCGCCCGGGCGGCGAATGCCGCCGGCGCGTTCGGTGAGACTGCGGAAGATCGCCAGGTACTCGTCGAGCCGATCGAGCTTGCGGTAGGGGAAGCCGGTGCCGATCAGCGCTTCCTCGAGCCTCTGGCGCTTCGAGACGCGGATTCGCCGGTCGTTCAGGAACGCGCCTGCGCCGCGCGAGGCGGTGAACAGTTCGTCGCGGTTCGGATCGTAGACGACCGCCTGCGTGACCTGTCCGCGCTGCATCAGCGCGATCGAGATCGCGTACTGCGGCAGGCCGTGGATGAAGTTCGTCGTGCCGTCGAGCGGATCGATGATCCAGACGTTCTCGTCGCGTTCGATCGCCCGCCCGCCGGGGCCCTTCTGGCCGCGCACGAGGTGGCCGGATTCCTCGCCGAGGATCGTATGATCGGGATAGGCGCCGAGCAGCGTCTCGATGATCGCCTTCTCCGACGCGTGATCGACTTCGGTGACGAAGTCGTTGCGCTGCTTGCGCGCGATGGCGAGGGTGTCGAGATCGAGGCTCGCACGATTGATGATTCGCGCCGCGCGGCGGGCCGCGCGAACCGCGACGTTGAGCATCGGATGCATCGGAACGAAGCCTTGCGTGTAACCCTCGATTGTATCGGATGGCACTGACCAGTCTCCACGCGCCCGCGTCGCCGTGGCTGTCGCGCGTACGTTTCGTCCTCGTCGGCACCAGCCATCCGGGCAACGTAGGCGCCGCTGCGCGCGCGATGCGCGTGATGGGGCTGCGCGAGCTCGTCCTCGTCGCTCCGCGCAGCGCGCGCATTGCGAAGCATCCCGAGGCGGTCGCGCGGGCAAGCGGCGCGCTCGACGTGCTCGAGAATGCGCGCGTCGTCGAATCGCTCGGCGAGGCGCTCGCGCCGAGCACGCTGGCGATCGCGGTCAGCGCGGACACGCGCGAGTTCGGCCCGGCGCCGCAACCGCCCGAGGAGCTTGCGGCACTCGCGTTCGAGGAGGCGAGCGCCGACGCGGCGGCGCGCATCGCCTTCGTCTTCGGCGCGGAGCGCAACGGGCTGTCGATCGAATCGGTCGGGCAATGCCAGCGGGTCTGCAGCATTCCCGGCGGCACCGACTACGCGTCGCTGAATCTCGCGCAGGCGGTGCAGGTCGTCGCGTACTGCCTGCGGGCGCACGAGCGGCTGCATCCTGCGGCCGCCCCTGCCGAACCGGCCGTGCGCTTCGCGGCCCACGAGCAGGTCGAGGCGTTGCATGCGCACCTGGAGCGCGCGCTGGTGCGGATCGGTTTCCTCGATCCGCGTCATCCGAAGAAACTGATGCAGCGGCTGCGCCGGCTGTTCTCGCGCGCGCGGCTCGAAGTAGAGGAAGTGGAGTTGCTGCGCGGCGTGTGCACGCAGATCGAGAAGACGTGCACGAACCCCTACGCCGCGCCGGTGCGCGATTGCGCAAATGCACCCGGGTCGTCGGACGACGCCGAATCCGAATAAACTCGACCTTGCGGGGCGTATCGTGCTCGTCCCGCCTTCCGGCGCGCCGACCGCAGCGCGTGCGACGCGGCCGATCGGAAGTCACCGGAGAGGGTGCTAAATGCTCGCGCGAATGCGGGAAGACGTCGCCGCCGTGCAGGGGAAGGATCCCGCTGCGCGCTCGGCGCTCGAGGTGCTGCTGTGCTATCCGGGCGTGCACGCGTTGTGGATGCACCGCGGCGCGCACGCGTTGTGGAACGCCGGCTTTCGCACGCTCGGTCGCTTCGTGTCGCATCTGTCGCGCTGGCTCACCGGCATCGAGATCCACCCGGGCGCACGCATCGGGCGGCGCGTGTTCATCGACCACGGAATGGGGGTGGTGATCGGCGAGACGGCCGAGATCGGCGACGACTGCACGATCTACCAGGGCGTCACGCTCGGCGGCACGTCGCTCGTGCGCGGCAAGCGGCATCCCACGCTCGGGCGCGAGGTGATCGTCGGCGCAGGCGCGAAGGTCCTGGGGCCGTTCACGGTAGGCGACGGCGCGCGCATCGGGTCGAACTCGGTCGTGATCAAGGAAGTGCCCCCCGGCGCCACTGCGCTGGGCATTCCGGCGCGGATGATCGTCGAGGATGCCGACCGCCGTCGCGAGGCGCAGGCGGCGAAGATGGGCTTCTCGGCCTACGCGCTAACGCAGGGTGGCGACGATCCGTTGTCGCTTGCGCTGCACATGCTGATCGACCACGTCGCCGAGCAGGATCGCCTGATCGAGCAATTGCAGGCATGCCTTGCGCGCATGGGCGCCGACGTCTGCGACCACGGCGAGCCGCTCGACATCGGCGCGCTGAACCGGATGGTCGAGTAGCGTTCTCGCGGCCTCGGGCTCAGCGCAGCGTGCGCCACCCGTCGCGCGCGACGCACAGGAAGTCGCCTCTCGGCGCCTCGTCGCCGCGCCCGCCGTGCCAGTCCGACAACACCCAGCGTTGGCGCATCGTGCCGTCGACTTCGTGCCGATGGATCGCCGGCCGATGCGTGTGCCCGTGGACGAGCGCCTGCGCGCCGGACTCGCGCAGCGCCGCGACGACCGCTTCGTCGTCGACGTCGCCCGGGGCGCCGCCTTCCAGCGCGCGCGCCGCCTGCACGCGCCGGCTCTGCTCGCGCAACTGGTGGGCGATCGCCAGCCGCTCGTCGAGCGGACGCGCGAGGAAGTCGGCCTGCCATGCCGGACTGCGAACGATCGCCCGCGCCCGCTGGTATTCGACGTCGTCCGTGCACAGCGCGTCGCCGTGCGCGAGCAGCACCGATCGGCCGAAAAGACGCACCATGCTCGGATCGTCGAGCAGCGTCGCGCCGCTGCGCTGCGAGAACGGCGTGGCGCGCGCCGCGACGGGCAACGGTACGTCGAGCAGGAAATCGCGATTTCCGCGCATGACATAGACCGTCGTTCCTCGTTGCGTGAGCAAGCGAAGCCGCGCGACGAAGGCCGACGCGACGACGTCGGGCTGGTCGTCGCCGGCCCACGCCTCGAACAGGTCGCCGAGCAGGAACAGGTGGGAAGCCGAGCCGGCGACGCGATCGAAGGCCGCGAGGAAGTGCGCGCCGCTGCCGGCGTCGTGCTCGCCCAGGTGCATGTCCGAGGCGAACAGCGCGACGTGGGCCGGATCGCTGCCGATCTCGATCATCGCGTCGCCGACCTCGGCTTCGCGCTCAAGCCTTCGCGCCGACTCGCTGCACCGACTCGATGACTACCGGGGTGCCCGGTACGTCGCGGTACGGTCCGACGGTGGTCGTCGGCACGGCGCGGATCGCGTCGACGACTTCCATGCCGCGCACGACCTTGCCGAATACCGCGTAGCCGTGGCCGTCCGGCTGCGGATGGTTCAGCCCCGCGTTGTCCACGACGTTGACGAAGAACTGGGCCGTCGCCGAGTTCGGATCGCCGGTGCGCGCCATCGCGACCGAGCCGCGGTCGTTCTTCAGCCCGTTCTTCGACTCGAGCGCGATCGGCGCACGCGTCTGCTTGGGCCGCATCGCGCCCTGGTACAGGCCGGCGTCGAAGCCGCCGCCCTGGATCATGAAGTTGGAGATGACGCGATGGAAGATCGTCCCCGCGTAGAAACCGTCGTCGACGTACTGCAGGAAGTTCGCCACCGTAGCCGGCGCCTTCTCGGGGTACAACTCGATGACGAACTCGCCCATCGACGTGTTGACGAGCACCTGCGGGTTGGCGGCGGCGCTCGCACCGTCGGGGATCGCGTTCAATGCAAGGACGAGGGCGCCGATGAGCGGCAGTTTCCTGAACATCGTGGCTTGGCTCCCGAAAGGAAGGAAGGGGAAGGAAAACGGATAGGCAAACGGCGAACGGCAGATCGCTTGCCGCTTCAGTGCGCCGGCGCCGGCGCGCTTTCGCGCGGGGTCGCAGCCGGTGCGCTCGAAGGCGCGGCCAGTCGTGCGATCAGCTCGCGCGTGCGCTCGAGCTTCTCGCGGGCCGCGCGGTTGCCCGCGTCGTCATCGAGCGCGCGCTGGTACGAGCGCTCGGCCAGCCGAAGCTGCACGTCGCCGAGGTTCTCGTGCGCGAGCGAGTAGGAGGGCAGCGCGCGCAGCGCCCCTTCGAGCGCCTCGTGCGCCTGGTCGAGCTCGCCGCGCTGCGCGCGCAACGCGGCGAGGTTGTTGTACGGCTCGGGCAGTTCGGGGAACGAGTGCGTGAGCCCGGTGAACACAGTGATCGCGTCGTCGGTGCGGCCCATCTGCGCGAGCAGTACGCCGCGCTGGAAGCGAAGCTGCGCATCGGCCGGCGAGCTCTCGAGCGCGCGATCGATGACGGCCAGCGCTTCGTCGCGACGATTCCGTGCGAGCAGCGCGAGCGCGCGCTCGAGCGCTTCGGCCGCCGCGCGCGGCGACGGCTCGACGGTGGCCGGGCGCACGAGCGGTACGGGGTTCGTCTGCGCGCAAGCCGGTACGGTTGCGAGCGAGGCGAGGGCGAGGCATGCGGCGCCGATTGCGGGCAATGCTGCTGATATACTCGATCGCATCCCGGCATTCTAGCCAATCGAAGCTCCGGCGCCGGGCGTCCTCCACTCGCACGAAGCGCGCGAGTCGCCCGCGCGAAGCGTTTCATGCTCCGCATCCACAACTCGCTTACGCGCAGCAAGGAAGTCTTCGTTCCGCTAGAGCCCGGCAAGGTCCGGATGTACGTCTGCGGGATGACGGTCTACGACTGGTGCCACGTCGGCCACGCGCGGGTGCTCGTCGTCTTCGACATGGTGCAGCGCTGGTTGCGGGCGAGCGGCTATCGCGTCACCTACGTGCGCAACATCACCGACATCGACGACAAGATCATTCGCCGCGCCGTCGAGAACGGCGAATCGATCGCATCGCTCACCGGACGCTTCATCGCGGCGATGCACGAAGACGCCGACGCGCTGGGCGTGCAGCGCCCCGATCACGAGCCGCGCGCAACGCAGTTCGTTCCGCAGATGCTCGGCCTGATCGACCTGCTCGAACAGAAGGGCCTGGCGTATCGCACCGACGACGGCGACGTCGATTACGCCGTCCGGCGTTTCCCCGACTACGGCCGGCTGTCGGGCAAGTCGCTCGACGATCTGCGCGCCGGCGAGCGCGTGCGCGTGGCCGACGACAAGCGCGATCCGCTCGACTTCGTCCTCTGGAAGGCGGCCAAGCCCGACGAGCCCGACGAAGCGCGCTGGGAATCGCCGTACGGCGACGGCCGACCCGGATGGCACATCGAGTGCTCGGCGATGGCCACCAGCCTGCTCGGCAAGACGCTCGATATCCACGGCGGCGGCGCCGACCTGCAGTTCCCGCACCACGAGAACGAGATCGCGCAGAGCGAAGGCGCGCTCGGCTGCACCTTCGTGCGCTACTGGATGCACAACGGCTTCGTGCGCGTCGACGACGAGAAGATGTCCAAGTCGCTGGGCAACTTCTTCACGATCCGCGAGGTACTCGATAAGTACGACCCCGAGGTGCTGCGCCTGTTCATCCTGCGCGCGCACTACCGCAGTCCGCTGAACCATTCCGACACGCACCTGGACGATGCGCGCGGCGCGCTGCTGCGCCTGTACGGTGCGCTCGGTGGGTCGGGCGACGACGGCACTGCGCCGCTCGACTGGTCCGACCCGTGGGCGGCGCGTTTTCGAGACGCGATGAACGACGACTTCAACACGCCGATCGCGCTCGCGGTGCTGTTCGAACTCGCCGCCGAGGTGAACCGCACGCGTTCGGCGGCGCTGGAGCGGTTGCTGCGCGCGCTCGGCGGCACGCTGGGCCTGTTGCAGCGGGATTCGGCCGAGGTCCGCCAGGGAGGCCTGCGCGGAAGGGCCGCACTGCGCACCCCGGCGCTCGACGATGCCGAGATCGAGGCACGGATCGCATTGCGCGCCGAGGCGAAGAAGGCGAAACGCTACGCCGAGGCCGATCGCATCCGCGACGCGCTGGCGTCGCAGGGCATCGTGCTCGAGGACTCGGCGGGCGGCACGACGTGGAGACGCTCGTGAGCCGCGATCCGACCGCGTGCGTCAGCCGATGAAGCCGTTCTGGATCCACTCGGGGCTCGCGCTGCTCGAGGTCGACGAGCACGGCGGACTGCGCGCCACCGATGCGTTCCTGGTCGCGTACCTGCACCGCGCCGAGCTCGCGCTGATCGAGACCTCCTGCGCCGCCGAGCGCGCGTTGCACGCGCGCCTGCACGAAGATCCGCGCCGGGCGGTCGAAGGCGCGGAACTCGACGCGATCGTCGATCGGGACGCGCGCGACAGCTGGCGGCTGTTCCTGCGCTTTCGCGACCGGCTGCTCGAAGCGCCGAACCTGCAGTCGGCCTACGTGGCGATCTTCGCCGACGCGCAGCAGCGCGGCCGCATCGACGTGCCGCCGCTGCTCATCGAGCAGCTCGCGCAGATCATCGTCCACCACATGCTGGCGCATTGCGAAGACGGCCTGATGCTGCGGGTCGCCGAACTGTGGTTTCGCGAGCAGCGCGTCACGCTCGTCGACGGGCGCGTGCTGCTGGCCGATCTCGAAACGGTCGAGGCGCGTGCGGCCGGCGCCGGGCGCGGAAGCCTCGGGCGCCTGCTCGCGCAGGCGCAGACCGGCACGAGCGTGGATTTCGAGGTCATCGATACGCCGAACGCCGACGCGTACTTCGGCCGCGACGAGCAGCACGACTTCGCCGTCGAGATCGGGCACGGGCGTGCGGCCGCGCAGCGCTTGTGCGAACTGTTGCGGCGCTGGGTGGGGCACCTGCTCGGAGTGTCCGTTCAGGTGAGCACGCTGTCGTCGATCGAGGATCCTCGCTGGCGCTGGCACACCGGGCTCGATGCGCAGGCGAGCCTGCTGCTCGACAAGCTGTATCGCGGCGAAGGCCTCGATCCGGACGAGCATCGGCGCCTGCTGCTGCTGATGCGGCTGGATTTCGAGCGGCTCGACGACCAGGACGCGCAGGTGGCCGGCAAACCGGTCTATCTCGCGCTTGCGGCGGACGATGCGGGTGTGCTGCGGATGAAGCCGCAGAACCTGCTGTTCAACCTGCCGCTGAAGGCGCATTGAAGTGTCCAAGCCCGGCTGGTGGGACGAGGCCTGCGCGATGCTCGCCGAAAGCGACGCGACGATGGCGCGCATCATCGACCGCTGCGATGGGCACCTGGTGTCGCGCGGCGACGCGTTCCAGACGCTCGCGCGCTCGATCGTCGGGCAGCAGATTTCGGTGAAGGCAGCGCAGTCGGTCTGGGAGCGCTTCGTCGCCGCCTGCGGCGCCGAAGGCGCGGCGCCGCTGCGCGTCTCGAGGATGCGCGTGACCACGTTGCGCAATTGCGGCCTGTCGCAACGCAAGGCCGAGTACCTGAAGGACCTGGCTGCGCATTTCCGCTCCGGCGAGGTCGACCCCGGGCGCTGGCCGCTGCTCGACGACGACGCCATCATCGAAGAGCTGTGCGCGGTGCGCGGCATCGGCCGCTGGACGGCCGAAATGTTCCTGATCTTCAATCTGCAGCGCCCCGACGTCTATCCGCTGGATGACGTCGGCCTGTTGCGCGGCATCGCCGCGCAGTACCGCGAAGGGCAGCCGGTCACGCGCGCCGAGGCGATCGAACTCGGCGAGGCGTGGCGCCCGTGGCGTACGGTGGCCACCTGGTACCTGTGGCGCGTGCAGGATCCGTTGCCGGTGGAATATTGATGAAGATGACCTTCCTGGAATTCGAGCAGCCGATCGCCGATCTCGAGCAGAAGATCGAGGCGCTGCGATTCGCGCAGGAGGACTCCGCGGTCGACATTGCCGAGGAAGTCGCGCGGCTGCAGCAGAAGAGTCAGTTGCTGCTGAAGGACACCTACGCGAAGCTCACGCCGTGGCAGGTAGCGATGGTCGCGCGTCATCCGCAGCGTCCGTACACGCTCGACTACGTGCAGGCGATCTTCACCGATTTCCACGAGCTGCACGGCGATCGGGAATTCGCCGACGACCCGGCCATCGTCGGCGGGCTGGCGCGCCTGAACGGCCAGCCGGTGATGGTGCTCGGCCACCAGAAAGGCCGAGGCACGAAGGAGCGCAGCCAGCGCAACTTCGGGATGCCCCGGCCCGAGGGTTATCGAAAGGCGCTGCGGCTGATGAAGCTCGCGGAGAAGTTCGAGCTGCCGCTGTTCACCTTCGTCGACACGCCGGGCGCATTCCCCGGCATCGACGCCGAGGAGCGCAACCAGTCGGAGGCGATCGGGCGCAACCTGTACGAGATGGCGGCGCTGCGCGTGCCGATCGTCGCCACGGTGATCGGCGAGGGCGGCTCGGGCGGCGCGCTGGCGATCGCGGTGGGCGACGTCACGCTGATGCTGCAGTACGCGATCTACTCGGTGATCTCGCCCGAGGGCTGCGCGGCGATCCTCTGGAAGAGCGCCGAGAAGGCGCCCGAGGCGGCCGAGACGCTCGGCATCACCGCGCACCGGCTCAAGGCGCTCGGGCTGGTCGATCGGATCATCAGCGAGCCGGTGGGCGGTGCGCATCGCGACCCGGCGCACATGGCGCAGCTGCTCAAGCGCGCGCTGTCCGACGCGCTGCGCCAGTTCCAGGGCGTCGATCCGAAGGCGCTGCTCGAGCAGCGGCACCAGCGGATCCTGCACTATGGGAAGTTCAAGGAGCTCGGGCAGGACTGAGCCGGGCGCGGCCGGGAGCGCGTCGTCGCACGTGCTCGAAGCGGTCGCGTCGTCGCTGCAGGGCTTTGCCGCCGAAGACCGCGTCGTCGTCGCCTTCAGCGGCGGCGTCGACTCCACGGTGCTGCTCGATGCCGTCGCACGCTGCCGATCCGGCGAGCGAGTCGTCGCCTGGCACGTGCATCACGGGCTGCAGCCGCAGGCCGACGACTGGCGCGTGCACTGCGAGCGCGAAGCGGCGCGGCTCGGCGTGCGCTTCGGCGCAACGCGCCTCGCCGTCGCGCCGCGTGGCGCCAATCTCGAAGCGTGGGCGCGCGAGATGCGCTACCGCGCGCTGTGGGAAGCGGTCGCGCAGACCGGCTCGGTGGCGCTGCTCACTGCGCATCACGCCGACGACCAACTCGAGACGGTGCTGATGCGCCTGGCGCGCGGCAGCGGCCCGGCGGCACTCGGCGCGATGTCGCCGGCACAGCACCGCAAGGGCGGGTGGCTGCTGCGTCCGCTGCTGGCGACCGGACGCGAGCGCATCGTCGAAGCGGCGCGCGAGCGGAGCCTGCGGTGGATCGACGACCCGATGAATGTCGATGCCGATTTCCTGCGCGTCGCGTTGCGCACGCGCGTCATTCCCGAACTGGCGAAAGGGGCGCCTGCCTTGCGCGAGAACGTGCTGCGCTCGGCGCAGTGGCTGCGGGAAAGCGGCGAGGTGTTGGGCGAACTTGCGCAGCGCGACCTGCGCGAGGCCGGGGTTGCGCCCGGCGCGCGAGCGATCGACCGACGCGCGCTTTCAGCGCTGCCCGCCGCACGACGCGACCTCGCCGTTCGCGCGTGGTTCGACTCGCTCGGCGTCGCCGCGCCGAGCCGCGCGCGTCTTGGCGCGTGGGTTTCGCAGATGCTGCTCGGCGCCTCGGCGCACGCGCAACTCGAGCACGACGGCCAGCGTTTTCGCCGTTATCGCGATCGCGTCACCGTGGAGTCGGCGCAGGCCGGCGCCGATATTGCGCCGCCGGTCTTCGCTTTTCGCTGGCAGGGCGAGCGCGAGATCGCGCTTGCAGCGTGGGGCGGAACCTTGTGTTTCACACCCTCGCCGCGTGCCGACGCGATCGACACCGCGTGGTTCTCCGCGCAACCGCTCGAGCTTCGTTCGGCGCACAGCACACAGCGATTGCGCCCGCGGGCCGGCGGCCCGAGCCGCAGCGTGAAGAACCTGTTCCAGGAGCGCGGAGTCCCGCCGCACCTTCGTGCCCGGATGCCGGCGCTGCATGCGGGCGAGCGGCTGCTCTACGTCGCGGGAATCGGCATGGATCGCAGTGCGCCGCCCGGCGCCGAGGGCGAATCGCGCATCGAGATCGAGTGGCGCGCCGACGACGCGGACGACCCGCGCGCAGCCTTCGGCGACGCGGACGCTTCCGTATAATTGCGGGTTTTTTGCGCCGCGCATGGCGGGTACCGCGATGGCCCTGATCGTTCACAAGTACGGCGGCACCTCGATGGGCTCGGTCGAGCGCATCCGCAACGTCGCGCGCCGCGTGGCCACCTGGCGCGAAGCCGGCCACCGGATGGTCGTCGTCCCGTCGGCGATGTCCGGCGAGACGAACCGGCTGATCGCGCTCGCGCGCGAGATCCAGCCGCAGCCCGACCGACGCGAGCTCGACATGATCGCCTCCACCGGCGAGCAGGTTTCGGTCGGCCTGCTGGCGATGGCGCTCAAGTCGATCGGCGTCGACGCCGTCAGCTATGCGGGCTGGCAGGTACCGGTGCGCACCGACAGCGCATTCACGAAGGCGCGCATCGTGTCGATCGACGACACGCGCGTGCGCAAGGACCTCGACGCCGGTCGCGTCGTCATCATCACCGGTTTCCAGGGCGTCGACGCCGACGGCAACATCACGACGCTCGGCCGCGGAGGCTCGGACACCTCGGCGGTGGCGGTGGCCGCCGCGCTGAACGCCGACGAGTGCCTGATCTACACCGACGTCGACGGCGTCTACACCACCGATCCGCGCATCGTCCCCGAAGCGCGCCGGCTCGAACGCGTCACCTTCGAGGAGATGCTCGAGATGGCGAGCCTCGGCTCCAAAGTGCTGCAGATCCGCTCGGTGGAGTTCGCCGGCAAATACAAGGTGAAGACGCGCGTGCTGTCGAGCCTCACGCCGCCCGACATCCCGGTGGACATCGAAGCGAAGTCGGGCACGCTGATCACATTCGAGGAAGATCCGGAAATGGAACAGGCCGTCATCTCGGGTATCGCGTTCAACCGCGAAGAGGCGAAGATCACGATCACGCGGGTGCCCGACCGCCCGGGGATCGCCTACCAGATCCTCGGCGCCATTGCCGACGCGAACATCGACGTCGACATGATCATCCAGAACCAGAGCGTCGACGGCACCACCGACTTCTCGTTCACCGTGCAGGCGCCCGAGCTGCAGCGCGCGATCGACGTGCTGAACGCGAAGGTGAAGGACGAGATCGGCGCGAAGGAGATCATCGGCGACCCGAAGATCGCCAAGGTGTCGGTCGTCGGCATCGGGATGCGCTCGCACGTCGGCGTGGCGAGCCTGATGTTCAAGACGCTGTCGGAAGAGGGCATCAACATCCAGATGATCTCGACGAGCGAAATCAAGATCTCGGTGATCATCGAGGACAAGTACATGGAGCTGGCCGTTCGAGCGCTGCACAAGGTGTTCGGACTGGACAAGCCGGCGCTGGCGGGGGAGCCGCTCGGCAAGTAGTTTCGGCCCGCGGGCCGGCGCGAGTTCGCACCTGCCCGCGACCCCGTTGGCAACCGAACAACTCGTGTTGCCGCATGTCGCAGGGACTATCGTTCCGGGCTTCACAGCGCGCGTTCGCGACGACAACAAAGACCGCGGGCGTTCCGGCCGCGCACCTGCAACGCACAAACAGGGAGGGCCACGAACCGAACCAGGCACCGTCCAGCTCCGAACCAAAGGAGGTTCAGATGAGCACGCTGGCCAATACTGCGATCGATAAGCTGCGAGGGAAGGTCGACGGACAGGTCTTACTTCCCGACGATGGCGCTTACGATGCGGCGCGAACGATCTGGAATGCGATGATCGACAAGCACCCGGCCGCGATCGTGCGCTGCGCGTCCGACTCGGACGTCGTGCACACGGTGAACTTCGCAAGAGAAAGCGGCCTGCTGCTGGCCGTGCGCGGCGGCGGGCACAACATCGCGGGCAACGCCCTCTGCGACGGCGGCGTCGTCGCCGATCTCTCGCAGATGAAGGCGACGAAGATCGACGCCGCTGGCAAGCGCGCAACGGTCGATGGGGGCGCCACGCTCGCCGACTTCGACGCAGCAGCGCAGGCGCACGGTCTCGCCACACCACTGGGGATCAATTCCACGACCGGCGTGGCGGGGTTGACGCTCGGCGGGGGCTTCGGTTGGCTCAGTCGCAAGTACGGAATGACGGTCGACAATCTCGAATCGGCCGACGTCGTCACCGCGACCGGCGACGTGCTGCGCGCGAGCGACAACGAGAATTCCGATCTCTTCTGGGCACTTCGGGGGGGCGGCGGCAACTTCGGCGCGGTAACGCGCTTCCGGTTCCGGCTGCACGAGGTCGGGCCGGACCTGCTCAGTGGACTGATCTTCTATCCGATTGCCGAGGCGAAGGCCGTGCTGCAGCAGTACCGCGACTTCGTCGCCAACGCGCCCGACGAACTCGTCGTGTGGACGATACTGCGCAAGGCGCCGCCACTGCCTTTCCTGCCGCAGGAGGCTCACGGCACCGAAGTACTCGCGATCGCGTTGCTCTACGTCGGCGATCCGGAGAAGGGCAGGTCGCTGATCGAGCCGCTTCGCCACTTCGGCAAGCCGGTCGGCGAGTTCATCGGCGTCCAGCCGTACACGGCCTGGCAGCAGGCCTTCGATCCGCTGCTCACTCCCGGCGCCCGCAACTACTGGAAGTCGCACAACTTCACCAAGCTCGATGACGGCCTGTTCGACGAGGTGATCCGGTACATCGGAACGCTGCCGTCTCCGCAGTGCGAGATCTTCTTCGGCGCAATCGGCTGCGCCACGACGAAGCCGGCAGCCGACGCCATGGCGTATGCGCATCGCGACGCGCTCTATGTGATGAACGTACACGGGCGCTGGGACGACCCGGCGGACGACGAACGCTGCATCCGTTGGGCTCGTGAGTTCTTCAAGGCTTCGGCGCCCTACGCCGGCAGCGGTGTCTACGTGAACTTCCTCACGGCCGACGAAGGCGACCGCGTCGGCGCCGCCTACGGCGCGAACTACGATCGGCTGTCGCAGGTGAAGCGCAAGTACGATCCCGAGAACCTGTTCCGCGTGAACCAGAACATCCGCCCCGCCTGAGCAGGGCGGCGTCCGGGCCGTGCCGCCGGCCCGGACGAGTTCCGTGTGCTTCGAGCGGGTTCGGCGGTCGGTTTACGACTGAGCCGCTGCCGGCCAAGCGCCTGCGGTACAATCGCGCCCGAGCCGGCATCGAGCGAGCGTTATCTCATTCGAAGCCCGGAGACGTGGCCGAGAGGTCGAAGGCACTCCCCTGCTAAGGGAGCATGCGGCCAAAAACTGCATCGAGGGTTCGAATCCCTCCGTCTCCGCCAGTTGCGCTCGCTCCAGGGCTTCTTTTCGTCCGGCCCTATTCAGGGAACGCGGGTCCTGCCGAACGCTCCGGGGAATCACCCCGAAGCCTTCCTTCCATGTGGAGGGAAGAGGAATGACCCGCGCGGTACTCCAACGTTCCTCCATGGCCAGCGGGCACGTATCGCTTGCGGCGCCGGTGCGAACGTAGGATCATCGACCGCGAGCTCGGCTGTTCGCCACGGAAGGAGGCACCATGTTGCCCACTTCGATGCGCTCGGCTCCGGTCGTCCTCGGCACGCTCGCGACGACCCTCCTGTTGGCCTTCGCACCGCTCGACGGTGCCCGCGCCGACGAAACCTGCAACTCGCCGTACACGTCGCGCCTGATCCAGGGTCAGGAGCAGTTCCTGCACGTCTGGACGCTCGGCGTCGACGGGCTCGGCGACGGCTCCGACAAGCTCGTCACGATCGACGTCGAGCCGGGCAGCAAGACCTTCGGCAAGGTCGTCCACTCGCTGTCGGTCGGCGGGCGCGGCGAAGCGCATCACATGGGCTTCACCGACGATCGCAAGTTCCTGTGGGCCGGGCGGCTGGACGACAGCCGGATCTTCGTCTTCGACGTCGGCACCGATCCCGCGGCGCCGAAGCTGGTCCGCACGATCAGCGACTTCGCCGAGCAGAGCGGATTCGTCGGTCCGCACACGTTCTACGCGCTTCCCGGCCGCATGCTCGTCCAGGGACTGTCGAACACGAAGAACCACGGGGGCGTCACCGGGATTGCGGTCTACAACAACCAGGGCAGCCTGGTATCGAAACACGAGATGCCGCACGGAACGAGCGCAGGCGACGGCTACGGATACGACATCGGCATCAATCCGCAGAAGAACGTGATGCTGACGTCCAGCTTCACCGGGTGGACCAACTACATGATGGAGTTCGGCACGCTGGTCAAGGACGCCGAGGCGATGAAGAATTTCGGGCGCACGATGGTGCTCTGGGACCTGAAGGCGATGCAGCCGAAGAAGGTCTTCGACGTTCCCGGCGCCCCGCTGGAAATTCGCTGGTCGCTGGACCAGCGCGACAACTGGGCGATCACGGCCACCGCGCTCACGTCGCGACTGTGGCTCGTGAAGCAGGACGCGGCCGGCGAGTGGCAGGCAAAGGACGTGGGAGCGATCGGCGATCCGGCGAAGATTCCGCTGCCCGTCGACATCTCGATCCGTGCCGACGGCAAGGGTCTGTGGGTCAACACCTTCTCGGACGGCAAGACGCGGTACTTCGACCTGAGCGATCCGGAGCATCCGAAGCAGACCTACGAGAAAGTTACCGGCAAGCAGGTCAACATGGTTTCGCAGAGCTGGGACGGCAAGCGCGTCTACATCACGTCGTCGTTGCTGGCGAACTGGGACAAGAAAGGCGACGACAACGAGCAGTTCCTGCGCGCCTTCGCGTGGGACGGCAGCGAACTGAAGCCCGTGTTCGAAGTCGACTTCGTCGGCGAGAAGCTCGGGCGCGCGCACCACATGAAGTTCTCCGCCCGCTCTGCTTCGGCGGCGCTGCCCGCTTCGGCGCTCGCGGCGGCGAACCGTTGACGTGCGTCGCCTGGCGCGGGCGCAAATCGTAGCGCTCGCCGTAGCGCTCGCCGTCGCGCAACTCGTACCTGCGTCGCTCGCGCAGGCCGCAACGCCTGCGCCCGCGCAGGACGTGCGCGTCCCCGCCGCGCAAGCGGCAGCCTCGGCCCCGGTGCAGGGCTTTCGCGCGAATCCACCGGGAACCTACACGCTGCCGTCGATCCAGCGGGCAGGCGACGGATGGGTGCTCGAGCGCAACTACGTTCCGCGGCGGCTTGCGCGCTACACGCGCGGAGCGGTGACGCTGCTGTCGTTCGTCTACACCTACTGCACGGACCCGATCGGCTGTCCCCTCGCCTACGAGGTGTTCGTCGACGTGCGCAATCGCGTGATCGCCGACGCAGGCCTGCGCGGCAAGGTCCGCTTCGTCTCGCTGTCGTTCGATCCGGCCAACGATTCGCCGCAGGCGATGCAGCGATACGGCGGCGAGTTCGCGCGCGCGCCGGAGTTGCCGTGGCATTTCCTGACGACCACATCGATCCGGTTCCTGAAGCCGATTCTCGACGCCTACGGTCAGGACGTCGAAATCGAACGCGACGCGGCCGGAGCCCCGACGCGCGCCATCACCCACCTGTTGAAAGTGTTCCTGATCGACCCGCGCGGCAACGTGCGCGAGATCTACAGCACCGCGTTCCTGCACCCCGAGGTCGTCTTCAACGATGTGCGCACGCTCGTGCTGGAGGCCGCGTCCGAGGCAGCGCCTTCGGTTTCCGCGTCGGCGAAGAAGCGCGCGGGACCTGGCGCAGGCGACGATTCCGCACCGGCAGGCAACGCCATGGGCACCCGGCCGGGCGAATCGGATCTCGCGCTACCCGATGCCGCGGCGCGCGACGGCGTCGTGCTCGATCCCGTGCGAGTCGCGTTGGGCCGCAGGCTCTTCGTCGATCGCCGGCTTTCGGCCAACGGCACGATGTCGTGCGCGATGTGCCACGTTCCCGAGCAGGCGTTCGCGTCGAACGCTTCGGCGCGCGCGATCGGCATCGCGGGCGCGACGCTGCGCCGCAACGCGCCGTCGCTGCTCGACGTCGCATGGCGCCGCGACCTGTTCCACGACGGCCGCGAGTCTTCGCTGGTCGCGCAGGCGTGGATGCCGATGCTCGCCGCCGACGAAATGGGCAACGGATCGGTCGCCGAAGTGCTGGCGCGGATCCGTGCGCTCGACGACTATGCCGCGACATTCGCTCGAGTCTTCCCCGGCACCGGAGTCTCGAAGCAGACGGTCGGCGCCGCGCTGGCTGCGTTCCAGGCCTCGCTGCGCTCTGGCGATTCGCGTTTCGATCGCTGGCGTTTCGGGGGCGACGCTGCGGCGCTGTCCGACGACGAGCAGCGAGGCTGGCGAGTGTTCTCGGGCAAGGGACGCTGCACCGCCTGCCATCGCGTCGACGAGCGTTCCGCGCGGCTCTCCGACGGACGCTATCACGTCACCGGCGCCGGCTTCTCGCCGCGCGCGCGCTTCGTCGTCGCGCTGGCCCCCGGCGTGCAGATCGAACTCGCAGACGAAGACCTGGCTGCGTTCGCGCGAAGCGAAGCACCGGATCGTGGACGCTTCGAAGTCACGAACGATCCTGCCGACCTGTACGCATTCCGCACGCCGATGCTGCGCAATGTCTCCCGTACGGCGCCCTACATGCACGACGGCTCGATCGCCACCCTCGAAGAAGTCGTCGCGTTCTACGATCGCGGCGGCGGGGACGTTGCGGGAAAGAGCCCGTTGCTCACGCGCCTGCGGTTGTCGCCGGAAGAGAAGAATGCGTTGATCGCGTTCCTGCGCTCGCTCTGAAGCGGGCTGCTCGACGCAAGTCCAATCAGCGCGCCCACGCGGGCGCAACCGGTTTTTCCGAGACGCGGATCGACCAGGCAGGGGCGAGTGTTCAGGGTGTCCCTAACATCCCCGGCTTGCCTGCCTGCCAGCGCGCGTACTCCGTTCCGAGCATCTGCGCGTGCTCGCGTTCCTCCGCGGCAAGTTCCCGATAGAGTTGTTCCTCGACCGACCCCTCGTCGGCCCTCGCCGCACAGTCCTCGAAATACGTCGAAGCGCGATTCTCCAGCGCGATTGCGATGCGGAACAGGTTCGCCGGGTCGGCAGGCCGATTGACGACGCCACCGAACACAGCTGCCACGTCGAGGTCCGCCAGCGCCTCCGCCGACGGCACGTCGGCGTGATAACGGCGCGAAAGCGTGCGCATGTGTTCGCTTTCCATCTCGGCAAGTGCCGCGAAGAGATTCTTCAGGATCGGCTCGTCCGTCTCGGCGGCGGCACGTCGATAGAACGCCTGACCGCCGAGCTCGATCTCGAACGCCTTGCGGATCCCTTGAAGCGCCGGTGCGTCCTCGATCGTTCGCGCCTCGATGATCTCGAGTTCGCCGCCGCACTGCGGGCATCGCCCGTAGGGAAACGCGAAACCGTCGCTGACCTTCGCGCACTTCGTGCAGCGCCACTGCAGCACGGCATCGGCGCAGCAGATGTAGACGCCGTCGTCGGCGTCGTCGAGGGGCCGATGGCATTTCGGACACTGCATGGTGCGCTCCTCAGGCCGACGAGGCGGCGAGCGGGGTAGGGGGCACGAAGGCGTCGACGTCTTCGATCGCGACCGGCCACTCGCGCCGCTGCAGGTACGCGGCGATCGCGCGCGCGGCGCGACGCCCGGCGCTCATCGCGAGGATCACGGTCGCGCCGCCGGTGACGATGTCGCCTCCGGCGAACACGCCGGGCAGGTTGGTCGCCTGCGTGCGATCGTCGGCGACGATGTAGCCCCACTTGTTCAGCGCGAGGCCTTGCGTCGCCTTGGCCACGATCGGATTGGCCTTGGTGCCGAGCGCGTAGATCACGGTGTCGCAGTCCCACTCGACGAATTCGCCCAGCGGTACCGGCGAGCGCCGACCGCGCTCGTCGGGCTCGCCCAGCGCCATTTTCTGCACGCGGATCGCGCGCACGTCGCCTTCGCCGGTGAGCAGGATCTCCACCGGTGCGTGCAGGAAGCAGAACTCGATGCCTTCTTCCTTCGCATGGCGCAGTTCCTCCACGCGCGCCGGTGCCTCGGCCTCGGAGCGGCGATAGACGCAGCGCACGTGTGCAGCACCCACCCGCCTGGCCACGCGCAGGCAATCCATCGCGGTGTTTCCCGCGCCGATGACGACGACGTTGTCGCCGAGTCCGATCGGGGTGTCGCGGTACGGGAACTGGTCGCCGCCCATCAGGTTCACGCGCGTGAGGAACTCGTTGGCGGAATACACCTGTCCGGCGAACTCGCCCGGAATGCCGAGGAACGCGGGGGCGCCGGCGCCCGCCGCGACAAACACCGCATCGAATCCCATCGAACCGGTGAGCTGCGGCACGGTGAACGTCTTGCCGATGACCTTGTTCGTCTCGAAGCGCACGCCGCAGTCCTGCAGTCGCCGCACTTCGCGGTCGATGATCTCGCGCGGCAGGCGGAACGACGGAATTCCGTAGCGCAGTACGCCGCCGACCACGTGCAGCGCTTCATAGACCGTCACGTCGGCGCCGTATTTGACGAGGTCGGCGGCGGCGGCAAGGCCTCCCGGACCCGAGCCGACGATCGCGACCCTGCCGAGTGAAGTCTCGAAACGCGGCGGCTCCACCGGCGCCGGCTTCGCGTTGTCGCCGACGAAGCGCTCGAGCCGGCCGATCGCCACCGGTTCCATCTTCGCCTTGACGAGGATGCATTGCGCTTCGCACTGGCTTTCCTGCGGGCACACGCGCCCGCATACCGATGGAAAAATGCTCGATTCGTGGATCGCGCCGACTGCGCCTTCGAGATCGCGCACCATCAGGTGACGGATGAAGCGCGGAATGTCGATGCTGACCGGACAGCCGTCGATGCAGGTCGGGTTGATGCACTGGATGCAGCGCTCGGCTTCGCGCAGCGCCGCGCCGTAGTCGTAGCCGAGATTCACTTCGGCGAAGCTCTGCGCGCGTTCGGCGGGATCGCGCTCCGGCATCTTCACCTGGTGGCGCTCGAGCGCCGAGAATTTCTTGTAGGTGCGCTTGCCCTCGACGAAGAGCTTCTGCTCGATGCTGCAGACGTGCGCCGCGTCCTCGATCGCCAGCGCTTCCTGCTTGCGGAAACGTTTCTGGCGCGCGTGCAGTTCCTTGAAGTCGACCAGGTGCCCGTCGAAGTCGGGTCCGTCGACGCAGGCGAATTTCACTTCGCCGCCCACGGTGACGCGGCACGAGCCGCACATGCCGGTGCCGTCGACCATGATCGTGTTCAGCGAGACCATCGTCTTGGCCCCGTACGGCCGCGTCGTCTCGGTGCACGCGTGCATCATCGGCATCGGGCCGATCGCCACGACGAGGTCGGGCTTGCCGCGATCGAGCAGGTCCTTCAGCGCTTCGGTGACGAAGCCCGGGCGCCCCGCGCTGCCGTCGTCGGTGCAGACGATCAGCTCATCGGCGTATTCGGCGAGCTTGTCGGCCCAGAACACGAGGTCCTTGTTGCGGAAGCCGACGATGCACGTCGTGCGGTTGCCGGCCTGCTTGAAGGCGCGCAGTTGCGGGAAGATCGGCGCCACGCCGAGGCCGCCGCCGACCAGCACGACGTGCCCGACCTTGTCGATGTGCTGCGGCAGGCCGAGCGGGCCGACGAAGTCGTCGAAGGTGTCGCCCTCGACGTAGTCGTCGCGCATCGCGCGGGTGGTCTTGCCGAGCGCCTGCACGACGATGGTGACGGTGCCGCGCTCGCGGTCGTAATCGGCGACCGTCAGCGGGATCCGTTCGCCGCCCTCCGAGAGACGAAGCATGACGAAGTGTCCCGGCTCGGCCGCCCGTGCGACGTCGGGCGCCCGCACCTCCCAGAGGAACGCGTTCTCCGAGAACACCTCGTGGCGGGCGATCGTGTACATGGACACTCCGGTTGGCAAGCATCGGCGGCGAGTACTCGATCGCCGATCGCTGGCACTTTACCCCCGGAGAATCAGGCTCGACCCCAAGATAGATCAACGATTCGAGCGGCTTTCGTCGAGATCGCGCAGCACGTCGGCCTGGGGCGCCGTCGGCGGACGGCGCGGCAGTCGCGGGACGCGTTTCCAGATCCCCGACGCCGCGGCGACGCTGCGGGATTTCGCGAACAGGATTCCGCGCAGGAAGACGAGCGAGGCCGTTCGGCGCACGACTTCCGGCCGCAGTTCGATGAACTCGCCGATGCGCCCGGCCGACAGGAACTGCATCTCGAACTGCACGGTGACGCACGGAGTGCCCTCCGCCGCTTCCCAGGCTCGCAGGCCCATGGCTCGATCGGCGAAGGTCATCAGCATTCCGCCCTGTACGACGCCGAGCAGGTTCGCGTGCTTCGGTTCGGCGACGAAGCCGTAGCGCCTCTCGCCCGACTCGCGCCGCTCCCAGATCGGGCCGACGTGCTCGATGAAGCCTTCGTCGGTGTGGATCGACCACCCTTCGCGCCCCGGGTCGACGACAGATGCGCGGTGGTCGTCGCTCACGCCACGGCTCCCGTCTTTCTCGAACCGGTGCGTCTTCCCGCTCGATTCGAGGCTTTCGACGTCGCGACGATGCCGAAATAGAAGTCGAGCATCGCATCGAGCGGGGCCGGATCGCGCAGCAGCCGACTGCGCAGCGCTGCGCCCTCCCAGCAATCGACGAGCCGGTTCGCCATCTCCCGGGGGTCGGCCTGCGCCGGCAACTCGCCGTCTCGTTGTGCTGCCTCGAGGCATACCGACAGCCGCTCGGCGATCTGCGTGAAGCACCACTCGATCTTGTGCCGGAACGACTCGTTCACGCCGGAAAGTTCCTGGCCGAGGCCGCCCAGCAGGCAGCCGAGGTAGCCTTCGCTGCGGTACGACTTGCGCGTCATCTCGAAGAAGCGGCGCACGCGCTGCAGGGGAGGGTGTGCGCCGTCCGAAAGACACGCGTCGAGACCTTCGTGCACCCCGCGCATGTACTGGTCGATCACCTGCAGCGCGAAGTCTTCCTTGTCGCGGAAGTGATGGTAGAAGGACCCCCTCGGAACGCCGGTGTCCGTCAGCACCGCCTGGATGCCCAGGTCGTTGTATCCGTGTTCGAGCAGCAGCGCCATTCCCGCATCGAGCAGCCGCTGCTTCGTCGCGTGCCTCTGGTTCAACCCTGGACCTTTTCGAGCATGTGCTCGATGACGTGGCTGTGCGCCTCCTGCGGACTGAACATGACGATTTCCGCGTCGGCGTCGACCCTCACATTGTGGCCCGCGGGCCAGTAGAAGAGATCGTTCGCCTGCACCGTTTCCCGGGCACCGGACGCATCGGTGGTCGTGAGCCTGCCGCGCAGCACGAATCCCCAGTGCGGGCACTGGCAGAGGTTTCCTTCGAGTCCCACGAACAGCGGCGTCGTGTCCACCCCCGCCGCGAGCGTGAAGTATTCGCCGCTGATGCCGCCGGACCCGTTCATTTCGCCGAAGCCCTTGCGTTGGCGGATCACTGCGCCGGGTATCTGCATCCGCACGTCGACCTGGTCTTTCGCTACTCGCATGATCGGCACTCCTGTAGAGGAAAAGCGTGAACGATCGCTTCGAACGTGACTAGACCGATCGGTCTAGACGGTACGATGCTACTCCGCTGCCCGTCCCTGTCAACGGTTGCCTTGCGCCGCCGGGTCGTGCCGAGGGACGCTGATACACTTCGGCTTCCCTTGGGGAGTAGCCTGCTTCCGCTCCGGAGGCGCCTGCGTCAACACACTCGGCCCGCGCACAGCACGGACCGTGGCGCAGGCAGCGCACAGCGCCTGGCGAGACCATCGGCAACCCCATGCGAAGCGGGTCGGGCGGCACGGGGCTGTCGTGGTCGTTCGCCCGGCCGGGTCGCTTTCCGATGAACTTCGCCTCCACCGCTCTGCTCGCCCTGGCGATGTCCACCGATGCCTTCGCCGCGGCGCTCTCCAAGGGCAGCGCCTTGCACGATCCGCGTTGGCGCGAGGCGCTGCGCACCGGAGTCATCTTCGGCACGATCGAGGGCCTGACGCCCGTTGCAGGCTGGCTGCTCGGCTCGGTTGCGGCGAACGCCGTTTCGGAGTGGGACCATTGGATCGCTTTCGTGCTGCTCGCCGCGCTCGGCGTGCGGATGATCCTCGCCGGGCTCGGCGGCGGATCCGAAACGGAAGCGCCTCGGCGCGCCCGGCACTCGTTCTGGATCCTCGCGATCACCGGTTTCGCCACGAGCATCGACGCAATGACGGTCGGGGTCGGCCTGGCGTTTCTCGACGTCGACATCGTTCCGGTCGCCATCGCGATCGGCGTGACGACGTTGACGATGGTGGCGATCGGCGTGATGCTCGGCCGCATTGTCGGCGCGGTGGCGGGACGAAGGGCGGAAGTCCTCGGCGGGCTGATCCTGCTCGGCATTGGCGCCGGCATCCTCTATCAGCACCTGAGCGCCGCGGCGGCCGTTTAGCGCTCGGGGCGGCGTCATGAGCTCTGCGTTTTCCGATCATTTCTCCTCGGTCGCCTCGGCGTACGCCCAGAGCCGCCCGACGTATCCGGCGGCGCTGTTCGACTGGGTCGCTTCCCAATGCGACGGTCGCGAGTTCGCGTGGGACTGCGGCGCCGGCAGCGGGCAAGCGTCGATCGAACTCGCGGAGCGCTTTGCGCGCGTGATCGCCACCGATGCGAGCGCGGGGCAACTCTCGCGCGCGTCGCCGCACGCGCGGGTCGAATACCGGGTGGCCCCCGCCGAGCGAAGCGGGCTCGAAACGGACTGCGCCGACCTGGTGACGGTCGCGCAGGCGCTGCACTGGTTCGACCTCGAGCGCTTCTGGCCGGAGGTGCGCCGCGTCGCGCGGCGCGGGGCGTTCTTCGCCGCCTGGACCTACGGCCCTTTGGACGTGGAAGGCGACGAGGTCGACGCGCTCGTGCAGCGCTTCCGTGGCGAGATGGCGCCGTGGTGGCCGGAGGAGCGGCATCACGTCGAGACCGGCTATCGCGACATTTTCTTTCCGTTTCCGCGCACCGACGCTCCGTCTTTCGCGATCGACGCCCGCTGGAGCGCCGATCGGCTGCTCGGCTATCTGCGCAGCTGGTCGTCGGTGGTCCGCTTCCAGCAGGCGCGCGGCGTCGATCCGGTGCAGGCCCTCGAGGCGCCGCTTCGCAGCGCGTGGGGTGAAGCGGCGCGTGAACGCGCGATCCGCTGGCCGATCACCATGATGTGCGGCTACGTCGACGCCGGCTGCTGAACGAGTAAAACCGCCTCCGAAGACGCGATTCGTTCGGGTAGCATTGCCGCGCCATGGCTACCCGCGCTCCTACCCGAACCGCCGTCGGTCGCGATCCCGAAGCGACGCAGCAGGCGATCCTGGCCGCGGCCACGCACGAGTTCGCACGGCACGGGCTCGATGGCGCCCGTGTAGACCGGATCGCTGCGCGCGCAAAGGTCAACAAGCGGATGCTGTACTACTACTTCGGGCAGAAGGACGCGCTGTTCCTTGCCGTGCTCGAGGGCGCCTACCAGCGCATCCGCGCCGAGGAGCACAAGCTCGACCTGAACCGCGTCGAGCCAACCGAGGCGATCCGCCGGCTGATCGCCTTCACCTGGGACTACTACATCGCGAACCCGGAGTTCCTCTCGCTGCTGAACACCGAGAACCTGCATCGCGCGAAGCACCTGAAAAGGTCGTCGCGCGTGCGCACGCTGCATTCGCCGTTCGTCGCGCTGATCGCCGACGTGCTCGAGCGCGGTCGCAAGGCGGGAGTGTTCCGTGCCGGCGTCGATCCGGTGCAGCTGTACATCTCGATCGCCGGGCTTTCGTATTTCTACCTGAGCAACGCGTACACGCTGTCGACGATCTTCGATC
The DNA here is from genome assembly GCA_023389055.1 of Pseudomonadota bacterium. Lineage (GTDB taxonomy): Bacteria > Pseudomonadota > Gammaproteobacteria > Burkholderiales > Burkholderiaceae_E > Zeimonas. The sequence continues at coordinate 135,842 of JAEWFA010000038.1, forward strand.
GCGACCTGCTGTCGCCGAAGGCGAAAGTCGAGGCGCTGTCGCACATGACCGACCTCGTGCTCGGGTATCTCG
>JAEWFA010000049.1 GCA_023389055.1 Pseudomonadota bacterium
GCTGCAGGGGCCCCGCGCGGCGACGCCGCGCGCTCCCGGCGCTCGCCTTCCATGCCGCTCGCCGTCGTCCACAGCCGGGCGCTCATCGGGCTCGATGCGCCCGCGGTCAGCGTCGAGGTCCACATCGGCGTCGGCCTTCCGGCCTTCCACATCGTCGGCCTTCCCGAAGCGGAAGTGCGCGAGAGCCGCGACCGGGTGCGCGCCGCGCTGCTGCACGCGGGCTTCGATTTTCCGAACCGACGACTGACGGTCAACCTCGCGCCGGCGGACCTGCCGAAGGCCTCGGGCCGCTTCGACCTGCCGATCGCCGTGGGCATCCTCGCGGCAAGCGGGCAGGTGCCGGCCGTTGCGCTCGATGAGCTCGAATTCGTCGGCGAACTGTCTCTCACCGGTGCGATCCGTCCGATCCGCGGCGCGCTGGCGATGGCGCTCGCCGTCGCGCGCGAAGCGCCCAAGCGTTCGCTGTTGCTGCCGGCGGCCAACGGCGAGGAAGCCGCGCTGGTCGACGGCGTCCGACTGCTGGCCGCGGAGGATCTGGTCGGCGTGGCGGCGCACCTGAGCGGCGCGAGCCCGCTCGTGCGCATCGAACCGGTCGCACCGAAGGCTCGTTCGCAGGTCGCCGACGACTTCGCCGACGTCAAGAGACAGGCCTTCGCCAAGCGCGCGCTCGAAGTCGCGGCGGCCGGCGCGCACAACCTGCTGATGATCGGCCCGCCCGGCTCCGGCAAGTCGCTGCTCGCGCAGCGCATGCCGACGATCCAGCCCCCGATGGACACCGCCGAGGCGCTCGAGAGCGCGGCGCTCGCCAGCCTGCAAGGCGCGTTTCGACCCGAGCATTGGGGTCGGCGCCCGTTCCGCGCACCGCATCACGGGGCTTCGGCCGCCGCGATCGTCGGCGGCGGCTCGAACCCGAGACCGGGCGAAGCAAGTCTCGCGCACAACGGCGTGCTCTTTCTCGACGAGTTGCCGGAGTTTTCGCGCGCCGTGCTGGAGGCGCTGCGCGAGCCGCTGGAAACCGGTCGCATCGCCGTGGCTCGCGCCGCGCGGCAGGTCGAGTTCCCCGCACGCTTCCAGCTCGTGGCCGCGATGAACCCGTGCCCCTGCGGGTACTTCGGCGCGACGCGCTGCCGCTGCACGCCGGAACGGGTGCAGCGCTACCGCTCGCGGCTCTCGGGCCCGCTGCTCGATCGCATCGACCTGCTGGTCGGGGTGACGCCGGTGAGCGAAGCGCAGCTGATGCAGGCGAGCGACGGCGAGCGCAGCAGCGTCATCGCGGCGCGCGTTGCGCGAGCCCGCGCCGTGCAGCACGACCGACAGCAGATGGCCAACGCGTTCCTGCCGCCGCCGCAGATCGACCGGCACTGCGCGCTCGATGCTGCGGCAGCGTCGCTGCTGCGGCAAGTCGCCCGCCGGCAGCGCTGGTCGTCGCGCGCGTTGCATCGCGTGCAGAAACTCGCGCGCACCATCGCCGACCTCGGCGGCGACGAGCGCATCGGCGCACGGCACGTCGCCGAAGCGGTCGGCTACCGGCGCGCGCTCGATGTCGGCGCCGCTGCCGATGCTACGATGCCCGCGCAATGAACGAATCCGCCTCGAAGCTTCCGCTGGCCGGCCTGAAAACCGTCGAGCTGCACGCAATCGGCCCCGTGCCCTTCGCCGCGCAGTTGCTGCGCTCGCTGGGCGCTCGCGTCGTGCGCGTCTCGCCGCCGGCGGACCCCGGACTGGGCGTTCGCGTCCCGCCGCAATACGACCTGCTCAACGTCGGCAAGGAGGAACGGCTTTTCGACCTGAAGGACGGCGCGGGCATCGACGCGCTGCACGCCGAACTCGCCGACGCCGACGTGCTGCTCGAGGGCTTTCGTCCCGGCGTTCTCGAGCGGCTGGGGCTTGCGCCGGCCGCGCTGCTCCAGGCGCATCCGAGGCTCGTCGTCGGTCGACTCTCCGGATGGGGAAGCCGCGGGACGCTCGCGCCGCGCGCGGGTCACGACATCAACTACCTCGCCCGCGCGGGCGTGCTGGCGGCGATCGGCTCTGCCGAGCGGCCCGTCGTTCCGCTGAACCTCGTCGCCGACTTCGGCGGCGGCGCGATGCACCTGCTCGTCGGCGTGCTCGCGAAACTCGTGCAGCGGTCGATCACGCAGCGCGGCGGCGTCGTCGAAACGAGCATCCTCGCCGGCACCGTCGGCCTGACGCCGATGTTCCACGGATTGCTCGCCGGCGGCCTGTGGAATCTCGCCCGCGAGCACAACCTGCTCGACGGCGCGATGCCGTTCTATCGCGTCTATCGCTGCGCCGACGGACGCTTCGTCGCCGTCGGCCCGCTCGAGCCGAAGTTCTATCGCGAATTGCTCGACGTCACCGGCCTGCTCGGCGAAGTCGATCCGAAGGACCAGTACCGCGCGCAAACCTGGCCGGCCACGATCGCGAAATTCGAGCAGCGCTTCGCCACGCGCACGCGCGACGAATGGGCGCAAGCCGCCCACGATCGCGACGCATGCCTCGCACCCGTGCTCGATTTCGCCGAGGCGGCACGTGACGAGCACAACCTCGCCAACGAGTTGTATCGCAGCGCGCCCTTCGCGCAACCCGGAACGACGATCCGCTTCGACGATTCCTGATCAACGCACCGGCGACGGACGCCGCGGCTGCACTTTCCAGAACACGAGCACGGCGAGCGCGCAAGCCTGCAGCGCCACCCACAGCAGCATCGCGCCGCGAAAGCCCCGCGGGCCGTGATCGCCGCCGAACAGGTCGACGGCGACGCCGAACAGCCACTGCGCGATGAACATGCCGCCCATCGTCAGCAGGTTGTACGCGGTGAACGCGCGACCGGTCAGCCGCTCGGGAAACGACAGGCTCACGTGCGTCTGCGACAACGTATGGCAGGTGGCGGCGACCGCGAGCGCGGCCCACAACATCCACGCCCAGCTTCCGCTCGACAGCGCGATGGCCAGCTCGAGCCCCAGCATCACGGTGGTGCCGGTGGCGACGACGCGCAGCGTCGACCAGCCGCGACGCATGAAGTGCGGCACGGCAAGCCCCAGGCCGATATAGCCGAGCATCAAGACGAGATTGAAGACGAACAGCACCTGCGCCGCGGCGTCGGCTTGCATGCCGAGCACGCGGCGCAGCCACGGCCCGATCCACAGCCCCTGGAATGCGACGAAGCTCGCCTGCACGGTGAGCGAGACGACGCCGAAGCGCCAGAAATAGCGATCGGAGAAGACCTGGCGGTACACGCTCCACGAAGATTCGTTGTCGTGCCGTGCCGGAATCGGCTCGTCGGCAGGCAGCAGGAAGAATATCGCCGCACTCGTTGCGACGAGCATCAGCGCCGCGACGGCGAAAACGCCGCGCCAGCCGATCACCGGCAACGCCATCTGCACCGGCACCGTCGTCGCGAGCGAGCCGAGCGCGCCGGCGACGAGCATCCACGCGGTGAGTTGTTGCTGGCGGCTCGCCGCGTACCAGAAGCGGAATGCCCGCAACGACGCCATCAGCGCGGCCGAGACGCCGACGCCGATCAGCGCGCGCGACACCCACAGCATCGAAGCCGAACGGGCGCCGGCGAACAGCAGGCAGCCGCCGGCGGCCACCAGCAGCAGCGTCGCGTCGACGCGGCGCGAGCCGAAGCGATCGAGCAGCACGCCGAGCGGAATCTGCACCGAAGCGAAAGCGAGGAAGTACGCCGACGACAACGAGCCGAGCTGCGCGTTCGTCAATCCGAATTCGGCGATCAGGTCGGGGGCGATCACCGCGTTCACCGAACGCAGTCCGTACGACATGAAGTAGCCGCTCGCGAATGCGACGAACACGCGGATCGCGGCCGGCGCCGCAAGCACCGCGCTCACTTCGCGATCCGCAACGATTCGTGGAAGAGCTTCGCTGCCTCGGGAATGGCCGACGGCGCGATCATCACCGCCTGCCAGGCGCGGTCGCCCCGTGCGACGAAAGTCGCGCTCATGTGCGAGGGCTCGCCCATCACGGTGCCCTCGACCTCGACGTGGGTGCCGGCAACGCTGCCGACGACGCGCCCCGCAGCGTCGATCACCGGGACCTCGACTTGCGTGGCCTTCGTCTCATGACCCTGGAGATTGCGCTGCATCGCGAACCGCATCGCCTGCGTCGCGTGCGCGCGCGCCGGCTCGTCGGACGAGGGCAGCACGACCGACCCCACCGTGAAGAGGGCTTCGTCGACACGCGCGCCGGTCATCGCCATCGTCACGGAAACGCCGTCCAGGTCGATCGGCCGCGTCATCGAAACGGGCTTTGCGGGCAGCAGGATTCGGTAGCCGGCGTCGGTTTCATGGATCTCGCGCCAGTCGTACGCCGGATGACAGGCGACGAGCATCAGCAGCATCGCGAGGACGACGGCGGCCGGCATCCGGGTTTGCCGGCGCATCGGGATGCGGAAGTTCATTCGATAATGGTAGGGCTGTCGGCCCACAACGGAGGTCCAGATGATCTACGAATTCAAGTCGCGCGCCACCGGCTCCGTCATCATGACCAAGCCCGTTGCCGAGTGGATCCTGCAGATCATCGGGAAGGCGCCGGGCCGCACGGGCGTCATCACGGTCGACCAGATGCCGGCGGCCGTCGACGCGCTGAACCAGGCGATCGCGCAGGAGAAGGAGGCGCTGCGCGCGGAGCGCCGAGCGATGGAATCGGCGGCATCGGCGCCGCCCGCCCCTGCCGACGCCGACGCCGAGAAGAGCGACACGGAGAACGACCCCTATCCGGTGTCGCTCGCGCAGCGCGCCTTCCCGTTCATCGACCTGCTGAAGGAAGCGCACCGCGCGGGCAAGGACATCACCTGGGGCGTATAGGGCGTGTAGCGCCCGTATCGGCAGCGGGCGGATCCGGTGCGGGCACCCGCGTGCCGATGTGCTGCGCCGACGTGATCCCCATCGAAACGTAGATGCTCGTCAGCCCGTCGACGCCCACGTCGGCAGGGCGCACCCATTCGGGCGGCACGTAGAGCAGAGCGCCTCCCACGGGAACCGGCGCGGTCGGAACGAGCACGGCGAGGTAATCGCGCCCGCCGATCGCGACCGGCTCGGGCGTCGACAGCAGGCCGAGCACCGCGGCGCCGTCCGCGCCGCCGAAGTGCAGCCACACCGGGCTCATCGAACCCATGCCTTCGCGATCGCGCTGCGCCACCAGTTCGACGAAGCGACGCGTCGTTTCGTAGACATTGCGCACCACCGGGATGCGCTGCATGACCCCGTCGAGCACCGACTCGAGAACGCCGCGCAGGCGCGTTCGCACGAGCAGGCCCAGCAGGAAGATCACCGTCAGCACGACGAGCACACCGATCGCATAGGCGACGACCTCGTAGCCGGTGACGCCCAGCCCGATCGAGACGAGGACGTTGCCGACGAGGCTGCCCGGGCCGACCCAGCCGACGACCAGGCGCGCGCCCCAGACGACGATGAGCACGGTGGCCGCCAGCGGAAGCGCCGCGAGCAGGCCGGTGACGAAGATCTTCGGGAGTTCGCGCATCGGCGCCTTGCTGGTCGGAGCGCAGGAGTTCGTCGACGCGCACAGTCTCGCACGCGTGCGCTTGCACATTCGTTCAAACTTCATGAAACTAAGTGCATGAAAGACCCGGGCAGCCGACAGGAAGACCTCGCCGTACGCGTGGCGAAGCTCTACTACTACCAGCGGTTCACCACCGAGCGGATCGCCGAGGAGCTGCGCACGTCGCGCTCGACCGTCTCGCGGCTGCTGTCGTGGGCACACGAGCACGGGCTCGTCGAGATCCACGTGCACGATCCTGCCGAGCAGCCCGGCCAGATCGAGGCGATGCTGCGCGAGCGCCACGGCGTGCGAAGCGTTCGCGTCGTTCCGGTGCCGGAGACCGCGCGCGAGGCCGACTGGCTCGAGCGCGTGGCGGCCGACGCAGCCGGCTACCTGAACTCGGTGATCGGCAACGACTGCGTCGTCGGCATCGCCTGGGGAACCACGGTGCGCAAGCTGTCGGAGCGCCTGAAGCCCAAGCCGACGAAGAACGTCGACTTCGTTGCGTTGAACGGCGCAGGCACCGCGCAGAGCATCGACAGCGCCTTCGGCACCGACCTCGTGCTGCGTTTCGCCGCGAACTACGGCGCGCGCGCGCACGCGTTCCCGGTGCCGGCGTTCTTCGATCATCCGCAGACGAAGACGGCGCTGTGGCGCGAGCGCAGCGTGCGCCGGCTGCTCGAGCTGCAGCAGCGCGCCGACGTGCTCGTGTTCAGCGTCGGCGCGTTCTCCGGCGAAGTGCCCAGCCAGGTCCACGCCGGCGGTTTCCTCGAAGCGTCCGACCGACGCGACCTGCGCCGCGAGGGCGTCGTCGGCGACATCGCCACCGTCTTCTTTCGCGCCGACGGCAGCTGGCGCGACGTGGCGCTGAACGCGCGCGCCAGCGGCCCCGACCTCGATCTGTTTCGCAAGCGGCAGTCGATCTGCATCGCTTCGGGCACCGGCAAGGTCGAAGGCATTCGCGCAGCGCTCGCCGGCGGCTTCGTGCACACGCTGATCGTCGACGAACCGACCGCGCGGCGCGTGCTCGGCGAAGCGAATGCGAGTGCGAGCGCGAAACCGCAGCGCCATGCATCGCCCGCATCCACGACACGCGCCGAGCGCGCGAAATGAGCGAGAGCGCCGATTCCGTGGCGTCGACCGCCGACCAAGCCGCGCGCGTCGGCCGCTTCGATCTGCTCGTCGTCGGCGGCGGCATCAATGGCGCCGGCATTGCGCGTGACGCCGCAGGACGCGGGGTGTCGGTAGCGCTGGTCGAGCAGGGCGACTTCGCCGGCGCGACGTCGTCGGCGAGCACGAAGCTGATCCACGGCGGACTGCGGTACCTGGAGCAGTACGAGTTCCGGCTGGTCGCCGAGGCGCTCGCCGAGCGCGAAGTGCTGCTGCGCATCGCATCGCACATCACGTGGCCGCTGCGCTTCGTGATGCCGCACGCCGACGGGCTGCGCCCGTCGTGGATGATCCGGGCAGGCCTGTTCCTGTACGACCGGATCGGCGGGCAGATCAGCCTGCCGCGTTCGGAAACGGTGCGCCTGACGCGCGAAGGCACCGGCGCGGGGCTCGCGCCCCGCTACCGCATCGGCTACGCGTACTCCGATGCGTGGGTCGACGACGCGCGGCTGGTGATCCTGAACCTGCGCTCGGCACAGTCGCACGGCGCAACGTTGTTCCCGCGCACGCGCTTCGTTTCCGCGCGCGCGCGCGAGGGGAACTGGCGCGTCACGATCGAGCACGACGGCGGCGAGCGGGAAACGATCGTCGCGCGCGCGCTGGTGAACGCCGCCGGGCCGTGGGTCGATTCGGTGGCGGATGCCGCCGGCGGGCGCTCGCCGCGCGCCTCGGCGCTGCTCGTCAAGGGCAGCCACGTCGTCGTCCCGCGCATCCACGCGCAGTCGCACGCGTACATCCTGCAGAACGACGACCGGCGCGTCGTCTTCCTGATTCCCTACGAACGCGACTTCACGTTGATCGGCACCACCGACGTGCGCGTCGAGTCCGTCGATCCGGCGCCGGCGATCGACGGCGACGAGACGCGCTACCTGCTGCGCGCAGCGAACCGCTATCTCGCGCGTCCGCTCGCCGAGCGCGACGTCGTCTGGAGCTACGCAGGCGTGCGCCCGTTGTACGACGACGGCTCGAACGATCCGTCCGAGATCACGCGCGATTACACGCTCGAGCTGCGCACCTTCGACGGCGCCGCGCAGCTCGACGTCTACGGCGGCAAGATCACCACCTACCGGCGGCTGGCCGAAGCGGCGCTCGATCGGCTTGCGCCGCATCTGTCGTACCGACGCGGGCGCTGGACGCACACCGAAGCGCTGCCCGGGGCGCCGGCCGATCCCGCCGCGGCGCGGGCGGCGCTGAGCGAGCAGTGGCCGCATCTGCCCGCCGCGCTGCTCGACGCGCTGTTCCGCCGGCACGGCACGCTCGCGGCACAGGTGCTCGGCGGCGCCACCACGCTCGAGTCGCTCGGCGAAGATCTCGGCGGCGGGCTGTACGAGCGCGAGCTGCGCTGGTTCGTCGAGCACGAGTGGGCGCGCTGTGCCGAAGACGTCCTGTGGCGCCGCTCCAAGGCCGGCCTGCACATGAGCGCGAGGCGACGCGCGCGCGTCGCCGAACTGCTCGCCGAATCGGAGAAAACGGCATGAACTGGGCCGCCTGGGGTCTGACGGTCGACCGCGAGACACTCGACATCGTCTCGCACCTGCTCGTCTCGATGCTCGCCGGCGCTGCGATCGGCATCGAGCGCAGCTACCACGGCCGGCCGGCAGGCTTTCGCACGCACGTGCTCGTGTGCATGTCGTCGGCGCTGCTGATGCTCGTCACGATGTACCAGTCGCGCTGGTTCCCCGGTGCGGCCGAGATCGTGCGCGTGGACCCGACGCGGATGGCGCAGGGAATCATGACCGGCATCGGCTTCCTCGGCGCCGGCGTCATCATGAAGGAAGGACTGTCGGTGCGCGGGCTCACGACGGCCGCGTCGATCTGGATCACCGCCGCGATCGGAATCCTGGCGGGCATCGGCTTCTATTTCCCGCTGTTCGTGGGCACCGTGCTGACGATCTGCGCGCTGTCGCTGTTCCGCTGGATCGAATCGAAGCTGCCGGTCTTCTACTACGCGTACCACTACGTGAGCTTCACGCGCGAGCAGGCGCCCACCGAAGACGAGGTTCGCCGCGTCATTGCCGAGCAGGGTTTCGACGTGAGCAACATGAGCTACCGGCTCGACAATCATGGTCGCATCTTCGAGTACCGGATGACGATCCGTTCGCGCCGGCGCGACAGTGCCCGCCGACTGGCGGAGACATGGAGCCGAAACGCGAGCGTGCTCGAATTCCGGATCACGCCGACATGAGCGCGCTTTCGCTGCAGCACGTGAGCAAGTTCTGGGGGCCGGCGGCCGCGGTCGAGGACGCCAGCTTCGACGCGGCCAGCGGCAGCTTCGTCGTGCTGCTGGGCCCGTCGGGCTGCGGCAAGTCGACGACGCTTCGGATGATCGCCGGGCTCGACGCGCCCACCAGCGGGCGAATCCTGATCGACGGGCGCGACGTCACCGACCTGCCGCCGGCCAGGCGCCGCATCTCGATGGTGTTCCAGTCGTACGCGCTGTTTCCGCACCTGTCGGTGCGCGAGAACATCCTGTTCGGCGTGAAGGTGCGTCGTGAACCGAAGGCGGACCACGCGGCCCGGCTGGCGCGCGTGAGCGAACTGCTCGGGCTGTCGGGGTTGCTCGAGCGCAAGCCGTCGCAGCTCTCGGGCGGACAGCAGCAGCGCGTTGCACTCGGGCGCGCGATCATCGCCGAGACGGCCGTGTGCCTGATGGACGAGCCGCTGTCGAACCTCGACGCGAAGCTGCGCCAGGAGATGCGCCGCGAGATCCGCGCGCTGCAGCGCAGCCTCGGGATGACGATGGTCTACGTGACGCACGACCAGACCGAGGCGATGAGCATGGCCGACCAGGTCGTACTGTTAGAAGGCGGACGCATCGTGCAGGATGCGCCGCCCGCCGAGCTGTACGCCCGGCCGGCCACCGTGTTCGCCGCACGCTTCATCGGCACCCCGCCGATGAACGTGCTGCCGCTGGGGCTCGTGGCGTCCGGCGCGCCGAAGGATCTGCTCGTCGGCGTGCGCCCCGAGCACGTGCGGCTGGCCCCGGGCGGCCGCCTGCGCGCGATCGTGCAGAGCGTCGAGTACTTCGGCGCCGACACCATCGTCGGTTGCGCGCTGCCCGGCGGGTCGCCCGGCGCCGACACGATCGCGGTGCGCGTGTCCGGACAACTGTCGATCCCGGCGGGCAAGCCCGCCTGGCTCGATTGGAACGACGACGCGCAGCATTTCTTCGACGCCGCCACCGGCCGACGTCGCGACGACGCACCGATTCCCGCCGTTCCCCAACCGAGGAGTGTCCCGTCATGAGAAGAAGAGTCCTGCAGGCGATCGGCGCCACCGCGCTCGCATCCGCGCTCGCCACGACGCTTCCCGCCGCGCACGCGCAGAAACCCGTCGAGCTGACGTTCTACTACCCGGTAGCCGTCGGCGGGCCGGTCACGAAGACGATCGACCAGATGGCCGCCGACTTCGAGAAGGAGAACCCCGACATCAAGGTCAAGCCGGTGTATGCCGGCACCTACCAGGAGAGCATCGTCAAGGCGCTCACCGCGTTCAAGAGCGGCCAGCCGCCGCACCTGGCGGTGCTGCTGTCGACCGACATGTTCACGTTGATCGACGAGGGCGCGATCGTTCCGATCGACGGCCTGGCCGGCGCAGACGGCAAGCAGTGGCTCGACGGCTTCTACCCGGCGTTCATGGAGAACAGCCGCACCGGCGGGAAGACCTGGGGCGTTCCGTTCCAGCGCTCGACGATCGTCATGTACTGGAACAAGGATCTCTTCAAGGAAGCGGGGCTCGACCCCGACAAGGCGCCGCAGACCTGGGACGAACTCGTCGCGTTCGGCAAGAAGCTCACGAAGACCGACGCCAGCGGCAACGTGTCCACCTGGGGCGTGAAGATCCCGTCGTCGGGCTTTCCGTACTGGCTGTTCCAGGGGCTCACCACGCCCAACGACACGATCCTGATGAACGAGGCCGGCACGCAGACGTACTTCGACAAGCCGGGATCGATCGAGGCGCTGCAGTACTGGGTCGACCTCTCGGCCAAGCACAAGGTGATGCCCGGCGGCGTCATCGAATGGGGTACGACGCCGAAGGATTTCTTCGAGCGCAAGGCGGCGATCGTCTGGACGACCACCGGCAACCTCACCAACATCCGCACCAACGCACAGTTCCCGTTCGGCGTGGCGATGCTTCCCGAGAAGAAGCGCCGCGGCAGCCCCACCGGCGGGGGCAACTTCTACGTCTTCGACAAGATCTCGCCGGCCGAGCAGCAGGCGGCGATGAAGTTCATCCGCTGGGCGACGCAGCCACAGCGCGCCGCGCAATGGAGCATCGCCACCGGCTACGTCGCGGTCACGCCAGCCGCGTGGGAAACCGACGAAATGAAGAAATACGTGCAGGAGGTGCCGCAAGCCACTGTCGCGCGCGACCAGTTGAAGTACTCGGTGGCGGAGCTCTCGACGCACGAGAACCAGCGCGTGACGAAGGCGCTGAACGACGGACTGCAGGCCGCGCTCACCGGCTCGAAGCCGCCCGCAGAAGCGATGAAGGACGCACAGCGCGAGGCCGACCGCATCCTGCGCGCGTACCGCCGCTGACCCGCAGCGCATGTCCGTCGTCGTCGCGCCTCGCGAAGCGCCCTGGTCGCCGCCGCGCAACCTGCAGGCACAGATCGTCGCCTGGCTGATGCTGCTGCCGGCGATGATCCTGCTGGTCGCGTTCACGCACTGGCCGACGGTGGCCACCGCGTGGCACAGCTTCTTCTCGACGCCGAAGGGCGCGCGCCCCGCGGTGTGGGTCGGCCTCGAGAACTACGAACTGATGCTCGACGACGACGTCTTCTGGCAGGCGCTGTGGAACAACCTGTGGTTCGCGCTCGGCACGATCCCGACGTCGATCGCGCTGGCGATCGCGATGGCGCTGTGGGTGAACGGACGCATCGCGGGTCGCGGCTTCCTGCGACTCGCGTACTTCACGCCGACGGTGTTGCCGATGATCGCGGTGGCGAACATCTGGCTGTTCTTCTACACGCCGCAGTACGGATTGCTGAACCAGTTCACGCAGGCGCTGGGCTTTCCGAGCCACAACTGGCTCGGCGACCGCGATACTGCGCTCGGCGCGATCATGGTCGTCTCGGTCTGGAAGGAAGCCGGTTTCTTCATGATCTTCTACCTGGCGGCGCTGCAGCAGGTATCGCCCACGCTCGCCGAGGCGGCCGCGCTCGAAGGCGCCTCGCGCACGCAGTACTTCTGGCGCGTGCTGTTCCCGTTGCTGATGCCGACGACGCTGTTCGTGTTGATCAACGCGCTGATCAACTCGGTGCGCATGATCGACCAGCTGTTCGTGATGACGCGCGGCGGCCCGGACAACGCAAGCACGCTGCTGCTCTACTACATCTACCAGGTCGGCTTCAGCTTCTGGGATTCGGCCTATGCCGCGGCGCTCACCGTCGTCGTTCTCGCGATCCTCGGCATCACCGCGATCCTGAAGTTCCGATGGCTGGATCGCCGCATCCACTACCAGTGAGCGCACGCAGCCGATGACGGTCGCCGCAACCGGATTGCCGCGAAGCGGCTTTGCGCACGCGCTCGAGAGCGTCGCCGCGTGGCTGCTCGGATTGCTGTGGATCCTGCCGCTCGCGTACGCGGTGTGGACGGCGTTCCATCCGTCCGAGTTCTCGACGCGCTTCGCACTCGATGCGCCGCTCACGCTGCGCAATTTCGTCGACGCCTGGCATGCGGCGCCGTTCGCGCGCTATTTCCTGAACACCTTCCTGCTGGTGACGATGATCCTCGCCGCGCAACTCGTGCTGGGCACGCTGGCCGCCTATGCCTTCGCGCGTTTCGAGTTCCGCGGCCGCGACCTGCTGTTCTTCCTCGTGCTGCTGCAGCTGATGGTGATGCCCGACGTGCTGATCGTCGAGAACTACGCGACGATGAACGCACTCGGCCTGCGGGACACGATCCTCGCGATCGGGCTGCCGTATTTCGCGTCGGGCTTCGGCATCTTCCTGCTGCGCCAGACCTTCAAGACGGTGCCCGGGGAGCTCGACGAGGCGGCGCGCGTCGAGGGCGCAGGCCCGCTGCAGGTGCTGTGGAGAGTGTACGTGCCGCTCGCGCGGCCGGTGTACCTGGCGTACGCGCTGGTGTCGGTGAGCTACCACTGGAACAACTTCCTGTGGCCGCTGATCGTCACCAACTCGGTCGAGACGCGCCCGCTCACTGTGGGCCTGCAGGTGTTCTCGTCCACCGACCAGGGCGTCGACTGGTCGATCATCACCGCAGCGACGCTGATGACCTCGGCGCCGCTGCTCGTGGGATTCCTGCTGTTCCAGCGTCAGTTCGTGCAGTCGTTCATGCGGGCGGGGATCCGCTGAGGCTCTGTCCGAAGGTGTGCACGCTGCGCATGACCTCGGCACGCGCCTCGTCCACGCCCGACCAGCCGAGCAGCTTCACGAACTTGCCCGGTTCGAGATCCTTGTAGTGCGCGAAGAAATGCTCGATCTGCTGCAGCACCGCCGCCGGCACGTTGTCGAGCGTGCGCATCGAGTCGTAGATGCGGCAGGTGGACGACACCGGCACTGCGAGCATCTTCGCGTCCTCGCCGGCCTCGTCCTCCATGCGCAGCAGCGCCACCGGCCGGCAGCGTACGACGCTGCCGCTCAACACCGGCACCGGAGCGAGAACGAGCACGTCGAGCGGATCGCCATCGCCGCACAGCGTTCGCGGCACATAGCCGTAGTTGCAGGGATAGTGCATCGCCGTCGACATGAAGCGATCGACGAACAGCGCACCGCTCGCCTCGTCGATCTCGTACTTGATCGCCGGCGCGTACATCGGCACCTCGATGACGACGTTGCAGTCGTCGGGCAGGTTGCGGCCGGCTTCGATGCTCATCGGTTGCATGTGGATCCCTCCGCGTCGGTGACATCGCTTCCGGCAGAATCATACGAGCACGCGCCCGTCGCGCACGGCGATGACCGTCCCGCTGCCGACCCGGGGAAGCACCGGCGCCTTGTACCATTGCCGCTGACCGACGGCAACCGTCGCCGACACCGAAGAAACCGACCTTGAAACTCGTCACCTGGAACGTCCAGTGGTGCCGCGGCGTCGACGGCCGCGTCGATCCTCGGCGCATCGTCGAGCACGCGCGCGCGCTCGCCGACTTCGACGTGCTGTGCCTGCAGGAAGTGGCGGCGAACTTTCCCGGATTGCCGGGCAGCCGCGGCGAGAACCAGTTCGCGGTGTTCGCGAGCCTGCTGCCGGGCTTCACGCCGATTCCGGGCGCGCCGGTCGACCTGATCGCCGGCGCAGGCGCGAAGAATCGCGGCGAGCGGCGTGCCTTCGGGAACCTGATCCTTTCACGCCTGCCGGTGTTGCAGGCGCTTCGCTGGCAGCTTCCGTGGCCGTGCGACGCGCTCGCGAAGCGCAGCATGCCGCGCATGCTCGTCGAAGCGACGATCGAGGCACCTTTCGGCCCGTTGCGCGTGATGACCACGCACCTCGAGTATTACTCGGGCTTGCAGCGTGCCGCGCAGGTCGAGGCGATCCGCGCGCGCCACGCTGAAGCGTGCGGGCACGAACGCGCCGGGCGCGAACATGCCGCCGAGGCGCGCGACGACTCCAGCGGTCCATTCCGCAGCGCGGCGCACACCGCGTCCGCGATCCTCACGGGCGATTTCAACCTGCGCCCCGACGATCCGCTGCACGCGCGCATTCGTGCGGCCTTCGACGACGGCACGCCCGATCTGCTCGATGCGTGGCAGCAGTTGCACCCGGGCAAGGCGCACCAGCACACGAACGGGGTGCACGACCGCGAGCAGTGGCCGGAGTCGTTCGCCTGCGACTACGTCTTCACCAGCGCCGACCTCGCGCCCCGGCTGAAGGCGCTGCGCGTGGACGGCGAAACACAGGCGTCCGATCACCAACCGTTGCTGATCGAGCTCGAATGACGGCGCGCTCCATCTCCCGGGGGCCATTCCGGCAGTGAACTCCGCCACGGCCCCGCGGCCGCTGCGCGACTGGCCGCTCGCCGACGCCGCGCAGGTGCACACCGTGTTCGCCGACATCGACGACACGATCAGCACCGATGGCCGCATCACCGCGCGCGCATACGAAGCGCTGGAACAACTGCGAGCCGCGGGCCTGCGCGTCGTTCCCGTCACCGGCCGGCCGGCCGGCTGGTGCGATCACATCGCGCGAATGTGGCCGGTGGACGCCGTCGTCGGCGAGAACGGCGCGTTCTGGATGTGGCACGACGATGCCGCTGGCAGGCTGCGCGTGCGGCACCGGCTGGACGACGCGACGCGCGCAGCGAACGAACGGCGCCTGCGCGAGGTCGCCGAACGCGTGCTGCGCGAAGTGCCCGGCAGCGCGCTCGCGTCGGACCAGTTCTGCCGGCTGCACGACATCGCGATCGATTTCCGCGAAGACGTTGCGCCGCTGCCGCGGGAGGCGATCGAGCGGATCGTGCAGACGATGCGCGCGGAGGGCATGCAAGCGAAGGTGAGCTCGATCCACGTGAACGGCTGGTTCGGTCAGTGGGACAAGCTGCAGACGACGCGCCTGATGATGCGCGAGCTCTTCGACCTCGACGTCGACGGGGCCGGAGAACGTGCCCGCTGCGTGTTCGTCGGAGACTCGCCGAACGACGCGCCGATGTTCGCGTTCTTCCCGAACGCCGTGGGCGTCGCCAACGTGCTGGATTTCGCCGGCCGCATCGAGGCGATGCCGGCGTGGATCACGGCGTCGCGCGCGGGCGAGGGCTTTGCCGAGCTCGCGCAACGGCTGCTCGAGGCACACGGACTTTTCCCACGGAGGTGAACCGATGAAGCTGTACTACTCGCCGGGCGCGTGCTCGCGCGCGGTGCGCATCGCATTGCACGAGGCGGCAATGCCTTTCGAAAGCGTGCTTGCCAGCACGAAGACGCACCAGCTGGTCGACGGCACCGACTACTACACGCTCAACGCGAAGGGCTACGTTCCCCTGCTGGAGCTGGACGACGGCGAGCGCCTCACCGAAGCCCAGGTGATCCTGCAATGGATCGCCGACCAGGCGCCCGACCGCAAGCTCGCGCCACCGTCGGGAACGATGCCGCGCTATCGACTGATGGAGTGGCTGAACTTCATCTCCAGCGAGCTGCACAAGCAGTTCAGCCCGCTGTTCAATCCGGCGTATCCGGAGCAGGCCAAGGAGATCAACCGCGGCAAGATCCTGCAGCGACTCCGATGGGTCGATGGGCAGCTCGCCGGCCGGCAGTACCTGATGGGCGACGCGTTCACCGTCGCCGACGCCTACCTGTACGTGGTCAGCGGTTGGACGGCGCCGATGAAGATCGACATCTCGGCGCTGAAGAACTTCGTCGCGTATCGCGGGCGCGTCGGCGCGCGCCCGTCGGTGCAGCGCGCGGTGAAGGAAGAGGAACAGCCTCAGTAATGCAGTTCGGCCACGGCGGCCTCGTTGCCCGCCGCCGGCCAGGTGCGCACCGCGATGCGCTCGCCGTTGAATTCGGCGACGACGGTGCGCGCCGCGCCCGGCGGCAACAGCAGCGTCGAAGCCGAGACGCCGGGAACGCCGGGCGGCACGCCGGGTAGCGGCGCACCGTCCAGGCTCATCCGATCGCGCTGCAGGTCGAAGTAGCCGCGCGGGCGCGTCATCGTGACGACGCTGCCGGCGCTCTTCTGTTCATCGGTGAGCGTCGTCGGGCGCATCTGTACCAGCGACGACGAACGCGGGAACGCCGAGCGATAGAAGTGCGTCGCCGCGAATCCCGGCGCGCTGACGACGAACTCGTAGGGCACGTCCGGCCGGGCGGGCATCGGCCCCCAGCGGCCGTCCTCGCCGGTAGTGCGCGCCTGCAGCGCCGCGCCGAGCCGCTCGCCGGTGAGCGGCGCAACTTCGTAGACCTCCACGCGAACGCCGGCCATCGGCAGGTTCGTCTCCGGGCGGAAGATCCGGCCGTCGAGCATCGGCGAAGACTCCGGAACGATCGCCGTGCGCACCGGCCAGTCGCCGGTGAGGAAACGCCACATCTGCTCGAAGGCGCGCGGCCCGAAGGCCGCTTCGCGGTGATCGACCGGTCCGAGCGCCACGTTGCGCGCGCCCTTCAGCGCCGGTCCGCTCGAATCGACGCCCGTGGCGAATCCCGGGCGCCCGATCCAGCGTCCGTCGGGCTGCGCGTACTTGTCGTTGCCGTCGGAACGAAGCGTCATCCACTTCGGCCCGGACGTCACCTCCAGGCCGCGCGGGCCTCGCGGCGCGTTCAGCGACGAGAGGAACGGGCCGCTGCCGTTGAACACGCTGCCCGGCAGGAAGTCGCCGGTCCATACGCCGTGGTTCGGCGTGGCGGCGAGGATCACGTGCGAGACCTTCTTCGCGCCGCCGCCGTTCTCGATGTAGTCGCGGATCGCGTATCCGCCGCGCGAGTGTCCGATCAGGACGACGCGCGATGCGCCGCTGGCCGCAAGCACGCGGTCGACCTGCTGCGACAGATAGCGCATCTGGTCTTCGGCGGACGAACGGCCGGGTTGCGGCTTCGTATCGTCGTCGCGGGCGAGCGGGTAGGGAAAGTCGATCGCGTGCAGCCGGTCGCGCGGCCAGCCGTTGGACTCGAAGCGCCAGATGGTGGTCGTCCACAGCGCGGAATCGTCGCCGTTGCCGTGAACGAAAACGATCGGGGGCCGGCCCGCACCGAAAGGGACGATCGATGCGCAGCCACCGAGCGCGAGCAACGCGCCCAGCGCTGCGACGGTCCAACCCCGTAGCGCGCGCAGCATTGCGCGCCCGCGCCTTGCCTGTGGCTGCATGCCGGACTCCCTTCCGACGGCGGAACCCGGCAAGCGTATCGCAGCTTCGTCTGCGGCGAAGGAAAGCTCCGAACGGGCGGCGCTCAGCCGGCGGCGCGCGCCGGGGCAAGCGGGCGAGACGCATCGCGCCGATGCAGCGTTGCCGCCCGCGGCCAGACGAGCATCGCCACCACGACACCGACGCCCGGGATCATGGACCCCGCTGAATACCCCTACCAGTATGTAGTTCGCTAGACTCGGACGGCGTCGGCGGATCTACCCGTCGACCCGAACGATGCCCGCCTCTTCTCCCGTCTCGTCCTCCATGCCCCGGACCCGGCCGTTGCTCGCGCTCTCGGTCACGCTCGGCGTGCAGATGCTCGCCAGCCTCGTGTTGAGCGCGCCGTCGGTGCTCGCCCCCGCCGTCGCGCCGCAACTGGGCTTTCCTCCCGAGCGCGTCGGCCTGTTCGTCGGCCTGGCGTATCTGATGGCGATGTTGTCCGGGCTGTGGAGCGGACGCGGCGTCGCGTCGATCGGCGCGGTCCGGATCAGCCAGGCGGCGATGTTTTCGTGCGCGCTCGGCGCGCTGGTTGCGACGGGCGGCGCGTCGTGGTTGTTCGTGGCCGCCGCGATCGCGATCGGCAGCGGCTACGGCGTCATCAACCCGGCATCGACGACGCTGCTCGATCGGCATTCGCCCACGGCCCGGCGCTCGTTGTTCTTCTCGATCAAGCAGACCGGCGTGCCGCTGGGCGTCGCGCTCGCCGGGCTGCTGATGCCCTGGGGACTCGCGACGCTCGGCTGGCAGGCGTCGATCGCGCTCGTGGCCGTCGCCTGCGTGCTGCTCGGCGCGGCGCTCTTTCCCGCCGTACACCGGTTGCAGAAAGCGCGCCCTTCGCCCGCTCCGGCGCCCGATGCAGACTGGTCGGCAGAGCCGCTGAACGCGCCGGCCGACGTTCCGGCCGGCCACGCCGCGCTGGCCGACCATGCCGCGCGAGCCGAATCGCGGCCCGCGACCGCCGGCCTCGGCGCCTTGTGGTCGGTGCTGCGCGATCCGCCGCTGCGGCGGCTCAGCCTGACGTCGCTCGCCTTCGCCAGCACGCAACTCGTGTTCGTGACTTTTCTCGTATCGCTGTTGAACCTGCAGTTGTCGCACTCGCTCGCGTGGGCCGCCGGCATCCTCGCGGCTGCGCAGGTCGTCAGCACCGTATCGAGGATCGCGCTCGGCTACGCCGCCGATCGATGGATCGACGCGGCCCCGCTGCTCGGCTGGCTCGGCGTCGCGATGGCCGCCTCGCTCGTCGCGCTGGCGTTGCTGCAACCCACGACAGGCGACGCGTGGGTGTTCGCAGCCGCCGTCTTCTGCGCGGCGACCGGCATGGGATGGAACGGCGTGTACTTCGCCGAGCTCGCGCGCACCGCTGCGCAGCGCGCCGACGTCGCGACGGTGGCGGGCGCCTCGCAGTTCTTCACCTTCGCGGGCAGCATGTCGGGACCGGTGCTCTTCGCCGGCGTCATTCGCGCGGGAGGCTCGTACAGCCTGGGCTTCGCGCTGTTCTCGTTGCTGCCGGCGGCCGCCGGCGTGGCGATGCTGCTCGCATATCGGCGCCAACGGCGCATGGTCCCCAGCGCCTGAGCCCGCGTGTCGGGGTCCTCGGCAGCGCGCCTGCAAGCGCCGCCGAATCAGCGTTCGCTCAATCCTCGTCGAGCGCCTTGCCGAGCCTGCGCAGCAGCGACGCGCCGTCGCCGATCCACGCGCTGCCGTGCATGCAGGCGAGCATCCGGGGCTCGAGTTGGGCGAGCTTCTCGATCAGGATCGGCGTCTCCCGGCTGTGTGAATAGAAGTCCGTCTGGAAGCGGAACGCTTCGCTGGCCCGGAAGATGTCGTCGCGCGACAGCGGGCGCTCCCCGGCGCCGCCCTGCGCGAACAGATCGCCGCAGAACAGCGTCGCAGTGGTGGAGTCGAACAGGAACCCGCATTCCGTGCCGTGCGGCAAGTGCGGCGTCGATTGCCAGACGAGCTCGTGATGCCCCAGATCGAGTTGCTGGCCGTCCTTCATGGCGATCGGCGCGACGTCGACGGCGTCGCGCACCCAGGTGCGCGCAGCGGTGTCGCTGCACACCGGCCGCGCCTGCGGCGCCGCTGCGAGGAATTCGGCCAGGCTGCCGCATTCGTCCGCCTCGACGTGCGAGAAGCCGACGTACCGCAGCCGGTCGAGCGGAAGCACCGTTTCGATCGCCGCGCGTATGCGCGGGAACATCCTTCGCGGGCCGGTGTGAAAAAGCAGCGGCGCGTCGTCGACCAGCAGGTACTGGTTGAACGAGAAGCCGCCCGGAAAGACGTCCGACCCGACCGGAGTGCTGATGCGATGCACTCCCGGGGCAATCTCGTGAATCGATGTCGCAGCGTCCGTGGCCACGCGTTTCTCCAACTTCAGAGACGGTCGAAGGCCTGCGCGAGCGTGCTCACGGTTCGATCGACGTTCGCCAGCTTGTCCAGGCCGAAGAGGCCCACACGGAAGGTGCGGAAGTCCGCCGGCTCGTCGACGGCGAGCGGCACGCCCGCGGCGATCTGAAGCCCCGCGTCGAGCACCTTGCGTCCCGACTGGATGCCCTCGTCGTCGGTGTAGGAGACGACGACGCCGGGCGCCTCGAAGCCGGATGCGGCGACGCTCGGAAAGCCCTTGCGCGCGAGCATCGCGCGCACTTCCTCGCCCAGTCGGGACTGCGCGCGACGCGCGGCGTCGAAGCCGAAGCGCTGCGTCTCGCGCATCGCGTCGCGCACGTGCACCAGCGAGTCGGTGGGCAGCGTCGCGTGGTACGCATGCCCGCCGTTCTCGTAGGTTTCCATGATCTGCAGCCACTTGCGCAGGTCGCACGAGAAACTCGTGCTGCGCGTGCCCTCGATGCGATCGCGCGCCTCGGCGCCCAACGCGACGAGCGCGCAGCACGCCGGGCCGCTCCAGCCCTTCTGCGGCGCGCTCACCAGCACGTCGACGCCGAGCGCGCGCATATCCACCCACAGTGCGCCGGAGGCGATGCAGTCGAGCACGAAGAGCCCGCCCGCGGCATGCACCGCTTCGCCGAGCGCTCGCACGTAATCGTCGGGCAGCAGGATTCCCGACGACGTCTCGACGTGCGGCGCGAACACGATCGCCGGGCGCTCCCGAGCGATCGTCGCCACGACTTCCTCGATCGGCGGCGGCGCGAACGGCGCCTGCGCGCCCGAGCGCACCGCCCGCGCCTTCTCGACGATCGTCGCCGACGGGATATCGCCCATCTCGAAGATCTGGCTCCAGCGGTAGCTGAACCAGCCATTGCGAACGACCAGGCACTTGCGCCCGGTGGCGAACTGACGGGCGACGGCCTCCATGCCGAAGCTGCCGCTGCCGGGGACGACGATCGCCGAGCGCGCCTGGTAGGCCTCCTTCATCGTCACCGAGATGTCCTGCATCACGCGCTGGAACTTCTTCGACATATGGTTCAGCGCGCGGTCGGTGTAGACGACCGAGTATTCGAGCAAGCCGTCCGGGTCGACGTCGGGGAGCAGGCCGGGCATCTTTGTTTGTCTCCTTCCGGGGTGCAGGGCGTAGCGTAGATCGCGGGTCGCGAGTCGGGGAGACATTGTGCGCCGTCGAAACGGGCCCGCGCCGAAAGGGGCGAGTGCGGACGATGGCAATGACGAAGAAGAAGTATAGGAAAGATATCTTTGACATCCAAGCGATTTCCCCCGATGCTTGAGCCCCTCGAATTCCCACCTCCCGGAGTCGTCGCAATGCGCGCACCGATCGCAGCCGCCCTTGCCACGCTGTGCCTGGCCACCGCCGGCGCCGCCGTCGCCCAGACCAAGATCAACGTCGGCATCGTCACCAACCCCAGCTTCGTCCACACGCGCGCGGCCAACTGGTTCAAGGAGTGCGTCGACAAGCGCGTGCCGGGGAAGATCGACGTCATCGTCCATCACTCGGCGGTGCTCGGCAGCGAAACGCAGGTGCTGCAGCAGATCCAGCTCGGCACGACGCAGATGGCGGTGAGCACGACGGGGCCGGTGGAAGCCTTCGTCCCCGAGATCAAGGCGCTGGAGATGCCGTTCCTCTTCCCGTCGTACGAGGCCGCCGACAAGGTGCTCGACGGCCCGATCGGTCAGGACCTCTCGCGTCGCTTCGAGAAATCCGGCTTCGTCGCGCTGGCCTTCCTCGACAACGGTTTCCGCAACGTCACGAACTCCAAGCGCGACGTGAAGGATCCGTCCGACCTCAAGGGGCTGAAGATCCGCACGATGGAGGCGCCCACGCACCTGGCGATCTGGCGCGCGCTCGGCGCGAACCCCACGCCGATGGCCTGGCCGATCTTCACGCAATTGCAGCAGGGCGTCATCGACGGGCAGGAAAATCCGATCGCCGTCATCCACGCGGCGAAACTGCCCGAGGCGGGGCAGAAGTACCTGTCGCTTACGCGGCACGTGTACTCGGCACTGGTCTTCGTGGCCAACAAGCGCTTCGTCGACGGGCTGCCCGCCGACCAGCGCGCGGCGGTCACCGAATGCGCGCACACCGCCGCACTCGAAGGCCGGCGCTACATCCGCGACAACGAGCGCCAGCAGCTGGCCGAACTGAAGGCGGCGGGGATGCAGGTCGACGAGAACCCGGACCTGGCTTCGTTCCGCAAGGCGACGCAGCCGGTGATCGACTCGCTGTCGGGCGACACGAAGAAGATCGTCGAGCAGATCCGCGCGCAAGTGCAATAGGCGTTGCCGGTGCAGAACCTGCAGCGCATCAGCGGTGCGTTGAACGCCGCGGTCGAGAAGCTGCTGATGGCGATCGGCGCGGCGATCTGCCTGATCCTGTTCGCGCAGGTGGCGTTCCGCTACGCCGGGGAGTCGCTCGGCTGGTCCGAAGAGGTGAGCCGTCACCTGCTGGTGGCGATCACCTTCCTCGGCGGCACCGTCGCGTACAAGCGCGCGAGCTTCATCGGACTGCAGGGCATCGGCCACTGGCTCGGCCCCGCGTTCCAGCGCTCGATGGTGTTCGCGCTGCAACTGCTCACGCTCGCGTGCTTCGCGCTGATCGCGTGGTTCGGCGCGGCCTACACGATCAAGGCCGCCGAACACACGTCGGCGTCGCTGCAGATCCCGATGTCGATTCCGTACGCGGTGATCCCGCTCGCTTCGCTCGTCTTCATCGTGCACGTGCTGGCCGACATTGCGGCGACCCGCGGTGGCGCTGCACCGACCGGCACGGCGGAACGCGACACGCAGCCTGGGGAAGCAGCCGGCCCGATGAACGCCCGATGAGCGAACCGCCCATCCGATGATCGTCACGCTGCTGTTCGGCGGCCTGTTCCTGCTGATCGCGCTGGGCCTGCCGATCGCACTGGCGATCGGCCTTCCCGCGATCGGGCTGATCCTCGCGCCCGGCGTCTTTCCGCCGGAGATCGACACCGCCGGGCTCGGGCAGACGATCATCCAGCTGCTCTTCGCCGGCGTCGATTCCTTCGACCTGCTGGCGGTGCCGCTGTTCATGCTCGCCGGCTCGATCATGGAACGCGGCGGCATCTCGCAGCAGCTGATCGACTTCTCCGACTCGCTGGTCGGATGGGCTCCGGGCGGCCTCGCGTGCGCGGTGATCGTCGCGTCGATGTTCTTCGCGGGCATCTCGGGCTCGGCCGCGGCCGACACCGCGGCGCTCGGCGCAGTGGCGATTCCGGCGCTGATCCGCCAGGGTTATCCGCCGGCGTTCTCGGCGGCGCTGGTCGCCGCCGGCGGTGCGATCGGCGTGATCATCCCGCCGTCGATCCCGATGATCATCTACGGCTTCCTCACCAACGTCTCGATCGCCGAACTGTTCGCCGGCGGGATGATGGTGGGGCTGCTGTTCGGCCTGTCGTTCATGGGCGTGGCGATCTGGATGGCGCTGCGCCACGGCTACGGCACGCGCAGGCCGTTCTCGCTGCGCTACGTCCTGTCGTCGCTGCGCGAGGCGATCTGGTCGCTCGGCGCGCCGGTGATCGTCCTGGGCGGCATTCTCAGCGGCATCGTCACGGTCACCGAGGCGGCGGCGCTGGCCGTCTTCTACGCGCTGCTGGTCGCGATCTTCGTGAACCGGCAGTTGAGCTGGCGCGAACTGCCCGCCTTGATCGTCGAATCGCAGGTGATCGCCGCAACGATCCTCTTCATCATCGCGATGGCGAAAGTGTTCACCTGGCTGGTCGCGATGCAGCAGACCGCCACGCTCGTGCAAGGCGCGATCACGTCGATGGCGTTGCCTCCGTGGGGCGTACTGCTGCTCGTGATGGTCGGCCTGCTGGCCATCGGCTGCGTGCTCGAGACCACCGCCGCGCTGATCCTGCTCGTGCCCGTGCTCGCGCCGCTCACCGCGCTGATGGCCGTCGACCCGATGCACTTCGGCGTGCTGATGGTGGTCAACCTCGCCATCGGCATGCTGACGCCGCCCGTGGGCATCTGCCTGTTCGTCGCCTGCGGGATCGCGAAGCTGCCGCTGGGAACCGTAGGACGCGCGATCCTGCCGTTCGTGGCGGCGGCAGGGGCGGCGCTGATGGTGGCGAGCTACTGGCCGCCGCTCACGACGTGGTTGCCGACGCTGATCTATCGGTAGGGGGGACGACGATACGAGTGGCTTGCAGACTCGCCGCGGCAATCACGGCCGGCGTGGCTTCACGTCGGCGCGCCTCTTCTCGCCTCTCAATACGTCTCCAGATGCAGCCGCCCCCCGCGCTCGAGCCGTGCCGCGAGCATCTCCCACGCCAGGCCGCCCTGCTCGGCGACGTCGCGCAGCGCCGCGATCACGCCTTCCTCCATGCTCTTCAGCCCACAGACGTAGACGTAGGTGTGCTCGTCCTTCAGCAGTTCGAGCACGTCTGCCGCACGTTCGCGCAGCAGGTCCTGCACGTAGCGCTTCGGCTTGCCGGGCGTGCGGGAGAACGCGAGGTTCACGTCGATGAAGTCGCGCGGCAGCTTCATCAGCGGACCGAAGTACGGCAGTTCCTGCTCGGTGCGCGCGCCGAAGAAGAGCATCAGCTTGCCGCTTTCGAACTTGCCGCTCGCGCGCAGGCGCCGTCGGTATTCGGTCATCGCGCGCATCGGGGCACTGCCCGTGCCCGTGCAGATCATCAGCAGGTGCGAGCGCGGATGGTTCGGCATCAGGAACGACGTGCCGAAGGGGCCGGTGACCTGGACCGTATCGCCCTTCTTCAGCTCGCAGACGTAGTTCGAGCACACGCCCGTCACCGGCTTGCCCTGGTGATCGGCGGTGACGCGCTTCACGGTGAGCGCGACGTTGTTGTAGCCGGGGCGCTCGCCGTTGCGCGGGCTCGCCACCGAATATTGGCGCGGATGATGCGGCTTGCCGTGCGCGTCGACGCCGGGCGCGACGATGCCGATCGACTGCCCTTCGAGCACGGGAAACGGCATCGCGCCGAAGTCGAGCACGATGTGGTGCGTGACGCTCGATGCGTCGGCTTCGGTCACGCGGAAATTGCCGACGACGGTGGCCGTCACCGGATTCTTCGGGCCGTACAGGTTCGTGTACGGGTGCGCCGCCGACCACGGCTTGATCGTCGAGCCCAGGCGGCGCGAAGCGACGACCGCCACCGGCTCGGGCGACCCGAACGATGCGGCCGACGCGACGAGCGCTTCGGCCTGCGCTGCGGCGTCGGCTTCGATTGCCGCCGTCGCAGCGCCCGGCACGCCTTCGGGCAGCGCAACTTCGCCCGGCAGTTCGTCCCACAGGAACTGCTCGGCGATCGGATAAGCGGCGCTCTTGAGCATCTGGCGCCAGTTGTCGATCGCGCCGGTAGGGCACGGCGGCACGCACGCCATGCAGCCTTCGCAGACGTCGGGTTTGACCACGTAATTGCGGTCGTCGTGCGTGATCGCGCCGACCGGACATGCCTCCTCGCAGGTGTTGCAGCGGATGCAGATCTCGGGGTCGATCAGGTGCTGACGGATGACGGTGTCGCCGGGCGCCCCGGCAGAGGCGGGCGACGACGACGCGAGTTCGGCAGGAACGGCGGACATCTCGAGGAATTCCTTCGCGTCGGGACGCACCCGATGACGGGTGCGCCCCGGTGACGACTCAGTTGAAGCGCACGTACTGGAAGTCGATCGGCTGGCGGTTGATTCCCATCACCGGCGGTGCGATCCAGCCGGCGAACTTGCCCGGCTCGACGACGCGGCCCATCAGCGACGCGACGAAGGCGCGGTCTTCGGCACTCGGCAGCCACTCGTTCTTGTGCGCGTTCCACTCGGTTTCGGAGACGACGTTGCCTTCGGGCGAGACGCGAAGTCCGGCGAGCGTGCCGATCTGGCGATTGAACGCCTTGTGCGGAACCTTCAGCCGGAACGGGATGCCTGCCTTCTCGATGACGCGGTTCCAGCGGTTCACGCCGGCAATCGAGTCCTTGATGTAGTCGTCGCGCAGCACTTCGTTCAGCGCGTTGAGCATCGGCACCTGGCGCTCGACGAGCTTGCCGTCGACGACGTCGAGCACCGGGTACATGGCGCCGTGCAGCTTGTGGTCGTCGGTGCGCTTGCCTTCGTCGAAGCGGCCCTTCAGCCCCGAGCTGTAGAAGATCGCCGCGTTCGACGACTGGTCGGCGCCGAAGAGGTCGATCGTCACGCTGAAGTGGAAGTTCAGGTAGCGCTGGATCGTCGGCAGGTCGATCGCGCCGGCGGCGCGGATCTTCGCCGGGTCGTCGGTCTTGAGCTGGTTCATCACGTCGCAGGTGCGCTGCACGACGCGCGAGACGCCCGACTCGCCGACGAACATGTGATGCGCTTCTTCGGTGAGCATGAACTTCGTCGTGCGCGCGAGCGGGTCGAAGCCGGACTCGGCCAGCGCGGCGAGCTGGAACTTGCCGTCGCGGTCGGTGAAGTACGTGAACATGAAGAACGACAGCCAGTCGGGCGTCTTCTCGTTGAAGGCGCCCAGGATGCGCGGGTTGTCGGCGTCGCCCGAACGACGCGCGAGCAGCGCTTCGGCTTCCTCGCGGCCGTCTCGACCGAAGTAGCGATGCAGCAGGTAGACCATCGCCCACAGGTGGCGGCCTTCCTCGACGTTCACCTGGAACAGGTTGCGCATGTCGTACAGGCTCGGCGCGGTGAGTCCGAGGTGACGCTGCTGCTCCACCGACGCCGGCTCGGTGTCGCCCTGCGTGACGATGATCCGACGCAGGTTCGCGCGGTGCTCGCCGGGCACGTCCTGCCAGGCCGGCTCGCCCTGATGGTCGCCGAAGTGGATCTTGCGATCGCCTTCGGCCGGGTTCAGGAAGATGCCCCAGCGGTAGTCGGGCATCTTCACGTAGCCGAACTGCGCCCATCCGCTGGGATCGACGCTGATCGCCGTGCGCAGGTAGACGTCGAAGTTGCGCGACTGCTCCGGACCGACGTCCCTCCACCAGTCAAGGAAGCCCGGCTGCCAGTGTTCCAGCGCGCGCTGCAGCGTGCGGTCTTCCGACAGGTTGACGTTGTTGGGGATCTTGTCTGCGTAGTCGATCGTGCTCATGGAATCTCTCCCGATGTCCGTTAGACGCGGTTCCAGTCGAAGGCTGCCTTCTCGCCCTTGCCGTACAGCTTCAGTGCGCCCTTGTCGCCGACGGCATTCGGGCGGTTGAAGATCCAGTTCTGCCACGCGGTGAGACGACCGAAGATGCGCGTCTCCATCGTCTCCTTGCCGGCGAAGCGCAGGTTCGCTTCGAGCCCGGTGAGCGCGTCGGGCGACATCGCCGCGCGCTCCTCGACGGCGATGCGGATCTCGTCGGCCCAGTCGATGTCGTCGAGCGCCGCGGTGACGAGTCCCAGTTGCTCGGCGCGCTCGGCGTCGAGCGGCTCGCCGATCGCCGCGCGCGCGGCTTCGAGCGGCTCGCGCTCCTCGTAGAAGCGACGCTGCAGGCGCGACTGTCCGTTGACCATCGGGTACCAGCCGAAGTTCGCTTCGGTAAGCGTGAGTTTCGGCGCCTTGCCGGGCTCGTCGGGCAGCATCAGCATGTACGCACGATCGGCGGCAAAGGCAAGCTCGGCGAGCGTGCCGACGAAGCACGATCCCGGTTCGACGAGCGCGAACAACGTGCGCGACGACACGTCCAGGCGCGCGAGCGTGCGACGCAGCATGCCGATCGTCTCGCGCACGAACCAGTGCTGCGCGTTCTTCGAAAGCGTCGCGTCCATCTGCTTCACCGCGTCGGCATCGCCGTCGGTGCGCAGCAGCCAGATGCCGATCTCGCTCGCGTTCGTGCGCATCGACAGGATCGCGTCGTCGAGCTCGCGCGCCATCTGCAGCGGCCACCAGGCGGCGCCGGCGGCGACGATCGCGTCGACGCCCTGCGGCTGGGCGCCCTGCGGCGCCTTCACGGTGAACGTGGCGGTGCGACGCGCGCGATCGATCTGCACGTCGACGAAGCGGTAGTGGTAGCCGGCATCGTCGACCTCGCGCTCTACCTTCGGCAGCGCGACGCCCTTCGCGTCGGCGGGGCGGTCGCTGCCCGCTGCGTGCGCCTTCGCACGCTCGGCGACCACCTGAGCGAACTGCTGCGGCCGCGCGATCTCGTCGACCAGGCGCCAGTCCTTCGCGCGCTGGCCGCGAACGCCTTCGGTAGTCGTGCAGAAGATGTCGGCGCGATCATGGCGCACGCGGCGCTTGTCGGTGACGCGCGTCAGGCCCCCGGTGCCGGGCAGCACGCCAAGCAGCGGCACTTCGGGCAGCGAGACCGCCGAGGAACGATCGTCGACCAGCACGATGTCGTCGCAGGCGAGCGCGAGTTCGTAGCCGCCGCCGGCGCACGAGCCGTTCAGCGCAGCGATGAACTTCAGCCCCGAATGGCGGCTGGAATCCTCGATGCCGTTGCGCGTCTCGTTGGTGAACTTGCAGAAGTTCACCTTCCACGCGTGCGAGGAGGTGCCGAGCATGAAGATGTTGGCGCCCGAGCAGAACACGCGGTCCTTCAGGCTGGTGACGACGACGGTGCGCACCTCGGGGTGCTCGAAGCGGATGCGTTGCAGCGCGTCGTGCAGTTCGATGTCGACGCCCAGGTCGTAGGAGTTCAGCTTCAGCTTGTAGCCGGGACGGATTCCGGCGTCCTCGTCGATGTCCAGCGACAGCGTGGCGACCGGGCCGTCGAAGGACAGCTTCACATGCCGGTACTGCGCCGGGTCGGTACGGTAGTCGACCGGGGACGCGGCCGAAGCACTCGGGGCTTGCGCGCTGCCGGGCGCGGAGGCATTCGACGAAGTCGCAGCGGGGGTCGCGACCGGGGCGGAAGTGTTCATCAGGGGCTCCTCTGGACTCCCTGCGCGGCCGAGGGCCGGGGCAGGGAAACTGCAATATAGTGCGTGTCAGCGGCGAGTTCATGCATGATGGTGCATTCGAGTTCCGCTGTCAAGCACTCGAATGCATGTCGATGGGTATTCGGGGGCGGGACGGCGGACCGGCCGTCCGGGATCCGACGGGCGTAGCGCCCGGCTACGCCACTTCGGCGATAGCGGCGCGCACCTGCGTGCGCAGTCCGGCGAAGCATTTCTCGAGCGTCTTTCCGCTCGTCCGGTACGTGAGATCGGCCTTCCCGTAGAACGACGCGCGCCCGGCCAGGATGCGGCGCAGATCCTCCATTGCGCCGGGGCCCGACATCGGCCGCAGGTCGCCCTGCTCGCGCACCCGCCGCATGTGGTCTTCCGGGTCGGCCTGCAGCCAGACCGTGTAGCAGTGCGCGAGCACGAGATTGAAGGTTGCGCTGTCGGAGACCAGTCCGCCCGGAGTGGCCATGACGACTTCGGGGAAGATCTGGATCACTTCCTCGACCGCGCGTCGCTCGTAGCGCCGATACGCGTTCGCTCCGTACAGCGAATGGATCTGCGGAATCCCGCAGCCGGCGAGCTTCTCGATCTCGCGGCCCAGTTCGACGAACGGAAAGCCGAGGTCTTCGGCGAGCATGCGACCGAGCGTGGACTTGCCCGCGCCGCGCAGGCCGACCAGCGCGATGTGGCTGCGCCGCAGCCGCTCGTCGCCGGTGGCGTTGTCGAACAGCTCGGAGAGCTTCAGTCGCGCCCGGCGAAGGTCCGCCTCGGAGCGGTTCTCGAGCAGTTCGCGGATCAGCAGCCATTCCGACGAGTCGGTCGTGACGTCGCCCACCAGCTCCGCCAGCGCACAATGCAGCGCTGCCGCGAGCTGGTGCAGGATCAGGATCGACGCGTTGCCCGCGCCGTGCTCGAGGTTCGCCAGGTGGCGCTCGGAAATGCCGGCCGCCGCCGCCAGCGCCTTGCGCGTGAGGCCGCGACGCGCGCGCAGCGTACGGATGCGGTCGGCGAGCGCGGGCAGTACCGACGCTGCCGAGGCCGCCGACTCGTCGTTTCCGTTGCGCGCGGAAGCATGCGCGGCGCCGTTGCCCTCGGGCGGCATCACGGACGGATCGACATGGGGGAACGCGCTCATGACTTCGAAGATCGGGTTAGCCGGGATCGACATGCATTCTAGTGCTTGACGCTCGCCGAAGAAAAGCACTATCGTTCACACCCCCTTTCGGGAGCCGCCATGACCCCATTGCTCGAAAACCATCTCGGCGGACGCTGGCAGACCGGTTCCGGCGCCGGCACGCCGCTCTTCGATCCGGTGCTCGGCAACGAGCTCGCACGCATCTCGTCCGCCGGACTGAACCTGATCGAGGGTTTCGACTACGCGCGCCAGCGCGGCGGAGCCGCGTTGCGAGCGCTCACCTACGGCGAACGCGCCGCACTCCTCGGGCGAGTCGCCGAGACGCTGCAGGCGCAGCGCGACGCGTATTTCGACATCGCCCTGCAGAACTCGGGAACGACGCGCAACGACTCCGCGGTCGACATCGACGGGGCGATCTTCACGCTCGGCCAGTACGCGCGCTGGGGCGCGAAGCTCGGCGCCGCGCGCTGGCTCGCCGACGGCGCTGCCGCCCGCTTGGGCAAGGACGGCAGCTTCCAGAGCGGGCACGTGCTCACTTCACAGCGCGGCCTGGTGCTGTGCATCAACGCATTCAACTTCCCGGCCTGGGGGCTGTGGGAAAAAGCGGCTCCCGCCTTGCTGTCCGGCGTGCCCGTCGTCGTCAAGCCCGCCAGCGCCACCGCGTGGCTCACGCAGCGCATGGTCGCCGACGTCGTCGCGGCCGGAGTCCTCCCCGACGGCGCGCTCTCGGTCGTCTGCGGCTCGAGCGACGGCCTGCTCGATGCGCTGCAACCCTTCGACCTGCTGTCGTTCACCGGTTCGGCCGACACCGCGGAGGCGATCCGGCGACACCACGCCGTGCTGCGGCACGGCGTCCGGATGAACGTCGAGACCGACAGCCTGAACAGCGCGCTGCTCGGGCCCGATGCGACACCCGGGTCGGACGCCTTCACGACAGCCGTGCGCGAAGTGGTCCGCGAGATGACGATCAAGGCGGGCCAGAAATGCACGGCGATCCGCCGCGTGCTGGTCCCGCAGCAGCATGCGCGGGAAGCGGCCGATGCGATCGCCGCGGCTCTCGCCGGCGTGAAAGTCGGCAATCCGCGCAACGAGAGCGTGCGCATGGGCTCGCTCGCGAGCCGCGCGCAGGCCGACGCGGTGCGCCAAGGCATCGGCACGCTCGGCGGCGAGGCGAAGCGCGTGTTCTCGGGGGACGAAGCAACGCTGGTCGACGCGGATGCGACGGTCGGCGCCTTCGCGATGCCGTGCCTGTTCGCCGTCGACGACGCCGACGCGTCGAGTCTCGTGCACGACGTCGAGGTATTCGGCCCGGTCGCTACCGTCGCTCCGTATCGCGACACGACGCACGCATTCGCGCTCGCGCGTCGCGGCCAGGGCTCGCTCGTCGCGTCGGTGTTCACCGCCGACGACGAGTTCGCCGAACGCGCGGCGATCGAGATCGGCCACGCACACGGCCGCGTGCACGTGGTGACGCCGGCCGTCGCGAAGACGCACACCGGTCACGGCAACGTGATGCCGATGTCGCTGCACGGCGGCCCGGGCCGCGCCGGCGGCGGCGAGGAACTCGGTGGCCTGCGAGCGCTGGCGTTCTATCACCAGCGCAGCGCAGTGCAGGGACCACAATCGGTCGTCGAATCGATCCTCGGCAAGGCGGCAGCCTTCCCCGACGCCGGTTGAGCACGAGCCGGCGAGCGCCGGCCCGCGTCAGTATCGATACGTCGCCGCGGCGCCGCTGTGCACCGGCATGCGGTCCGACGGGACGACGACGACCTCGCCGCCCTGGCGCAGCACCGCCTCGGCGAGGTCGTCGATCAGGTCGTCGGTGGCCGGATCGCCCAGTTCGCCGAAGCGCACTGCGCCGGTCTGCGCGTCCAGGCTGCCGGGGACCACGCGGTCGGCGTCGATGAGCAGCGTCGCCACCCGCCCGGCGGCGACCGCGTTGCCGATGTCGGCCAGGTCGCCCGAGGCGAGATGACGCGCGCGCGCCGCTTCGAAAGCGCCGACGAGCCCGGACAGGCGCTCCAGGTAGTACGGCTGCACGAGTTCCCAGGCACGCGCGCGCAACACGTCCAGCGACATCGAATCGGGATGCGCGTACAAGGCGGCGCCAGCCAGCGCGGGGTTGCGGCTCACGCGGCGAAACAGGTGGTGGTTCTCGGGAAGCGCCGCGAGCAATAGCGGGGAAGCATCGTGCCCCCCGTGCTCCTCGAGCAGGCCGCGATCGACTGCACGGAAGAACCTTTCGGTCTCGCGGTCGACCGCGTCCTGCTTCACGTCGGTACCGTGCCGCGTGACCCTGGCCGAGCCGGCCGAGCCGCCGTAATGGCGCGTCGAACGCTCGACATCGCGCTCGTCGCCGGTGACTTCCGCCGGCGTGCGCGGAACGCCGCCGAACCACTCGACCTCGTCGAGCACGTCGCGGTTGCCCTCGTAGAGCTTCGCCTCGTTGCGGCTCAGGCCGAGGACGCGGTAGCGATCGGCCGACTGCAGCATGCGCAGCAGCGGCTTCAGGTGGAACGAGTCGGCGACGACGACCCGTTCGGGAACGCTGCGCTGCAGCCGGTAGGCGCGAAAGAAGCCTGGCGCGGCCAGCACGGCCAATCCGTCGAGCGCGTGGGTCCAGAAACCGGCGTTCTCGGCGAGCGCGTCGAACGGCTCGAGCAGCCCGCGGACGTCGCGGTTCGGATACTGCCTGCGCAACGACTCCTCGAGCGCCTTCACGCTGTTCTTGAAGCGGATCGGATCCTGCTGGTTGTCGGGGTGCTTGCGGTGCGTCGGCTGGTACAAGGACAGGCACGGGCCCTCGCGCGCCTGCAACAGTCCGGGGAAATCGTCGGCGAGGGACGCCATCGCGGTTCTCCTTCGAATGACAATCCGCGATTCTCGGCTTTCCGTTCCACAGGCATCATGAGTCCGGTCAACACCGAGGGGAACCCCATGACCGGACACGTCTACAAGCACATCCAGCTCACCGGCTCGTCGACCGACGGCACCGACGACGCGATCCGCAAGGCGATCGCGAAGGCCCACGAAACGGTCCGGAACATCCAGTGGTTCAAGGTGCTCGAAACGCGCGGTCACGTCGTCGACGGCGAGGTCGCGCACTTCCAGGTGACGATCGACGTCGGCTTCACCCTGGAAGACTAGGCCGGCGCGAGTGGGTGAGCCAGGGGACGATCTTCCCGTCGGATACCTCGCTCACCATGTGCCGGACGCCGTGGAAGAGATCGACGAGCGCGGCGGCGAAGAAGGAGCGCAGCTGCCCGGCGCGCAACGTCGGCGCGCCCGGCCGGTAGACGCCGCCGGCGGGTTTCACCGCCACCCCGTTGGCGTAGACGAGCTTGCCGCCGAGGTATGCGGTGTAGCCGAGCAGCCCCACCGCGGCGAAGCCGGTGGCGAGGTACAACGCGCCCGGCCGCTCGGTGCGCGTGCGCCACGAAGCCATCGCCAGCGTCGTCGCCGTCACCGCGGCATTCAGGTTCCGGTGCGTCATCAGCATGTCGCGCGCGTCGCCTTCGTTGACCTCCTCGCCGGCGATCAGGCCGGTGCTGGCAGCGGCGACGGCGCCGGCGGCGGCGACACCGATGGCGGCGCGCCCCACCGCGCGCAGCGCATCGTCGTCGCGCACCGCGCCGAGCCAGTCGGCGGCCACCGCGAACGGCAACAGCGCGATCGGCAGGTGCACCAGGGTGGGATGCATTTCTTCGAGGCGGATCGCCATTTGCTGCACTCCGTGTTCGGGAAAATCGCGCACCGCGCCGCAAGCCGGACGCCCGCCCCGGTGGTAGCGTTGCGCCTTCGACGCGCGCCCGCCTCGCCGCACGCGACGAGCCGGACAACGACGGGAGGACAACGATGGATCGTGTGGTGAAGTCTCCGTTCACGCTGCAGACGGTCGTGCGTTTCACGCACACCGATCCGGCCGGCTACGTCTTCTTCCCGCGCTACTTCGAGATGCTGCAGGCGGTGGTCGAGGACTGGTTCACCGAAGCGCTCGGCATCCGCTACTCCGAGTTCATCCTCGAGCGCCGGCTCGGCACGCCGACCGCGCGCACCGAGTGCACCTTCGTCGCGCCGTGCCTGCTCGGCGAGCACCTGGACCTCACCGTCTATCTCGAGCACGTCGGCTCGAGCTCGATGCGTCTGCGCTTCGTCGGCACCGTCGCCGGCGAGCGCCGGCTGGAGGCGATGTCCACGCTCGTCGTCATCGGGCTGGACGACGGACGTCCGCGGCGCATCGACGACGACCTGCGGGCGCGACTCGACGCCTATCGCGCGGCGCAGGGCGCGCCTGCGCTGCCGCCACCGCGAATTCGCTGAACTCTTCGCCGGCGGCGCCGACGCGGCAGCCGCACCGCGTCTTTCCGGTCAGGGCCGCTCGAGCAGTACCCACGCATAGCGCGCGCGCAGCGGCCGATCGGCGCCGTACAGGTACGGCAATTCGATCCGATGCGCCTCGCCGGCACGGCTCTCCAGGCCAAGCCCCTGCAGCAAGCCGATCAGCCGATCGTCGCTCGCGACCACGACGCCCGGCTCGTCACGGGCCTGCTCGGGAACCGCTTCGTCGGCAAGCACGATCGTCGAATCCGGGAACTGCACGCGCAGGCGCGCCGCGAGCCGACGCTCGTCGCTGACGATCACCCCCTGCTCGAAGCCGTCGGCGCGAAGCGCCGCCGCGAGTGCACCGATCGGCTCGTTCAGGTCACCGGGCCCGGCGAAGCGTCCCTCCACCGGCACCTTCGCCGCCAGCAGCACGAAGACCAGCGCGCCGAAGGCGAGCGTCGCGCGGCGGTAGGCATCGGCGCGCGGGCCCTCGGCGAGCGTCGGACGCATGGCGAAGAACATCGCCGGCAGCGCGAACAGCCCCGGCACGAACCAGCGCGGCTTGAAATGCGTGACGCCGCCGGCAACGACCATCGCGACGAGCAGCGCGACGAAGAAGAGCAGGTACGCGCGCACGACGCGCGCCGCCTGCGCATCGATCGGCGGCGCACACGCGCGTCGACCGAAGAATCCGAGCACGACGATCCAGAACGGGGTGGCGAAACCGACCAGCGCGAGCAGCGCGCTGCCCAGGCCGACGAGCCGGTCGAATGCCGAAGCGTTCGCGGGTTCGGCGCCCATCTTCGCGATCGTTCCTGCGCTGGCGAGCTGCCAGTTCCCGAGCAACCACAGCGCATGCGGCGCGACGACGACTGCGGCGACGGCGATCGTCCACGCCAGACGCGCGCGGAACACGCGCCTGCGAAGCTGCGGCACCACGAGCGCCGTGGCCGCCAGCAGCGCGGCGAAGGCGACGTTGTTGTATTTCGCGAGCACGGCAAGGCCGAACGCCACGCCGAGCGCGACATGCTCGGCAACGCCCGGACGCTGGGCGACGCGCACGAACGCGTAGACGACCGCAGCCGCCGTCGTCGTCGCCAGCACCGTGTGCGTGAGGTCGCGCTGCGCGTCCCACGACAACGAAACCAGCCAGAGCATCGACAGCGTGCCGAGCCAGGCGGCGCGCGCCGTCATCACGCGCCGGGCCGCCAGCAGCGTGAAGGTCCACGCGGCGAACAGCATCAGGTTCTTCGCCAGCGCGAGCGCGAACACGGAAACTCCGAATACGCGGAAGAACGCGTATTGCAGCCACGTATAGAGCGGCGGCTGCGTGCCGTAGCCCAGCGCGAGGCTGCGCGCATCCAGCGTCTGCTCGGCCTCGTCGAGCTCGAGCGACCCCGAGACGAGCACGCGCAGCACCACCTGCGCGGCGAACCAGCCGAGCAGCAGCGCGATCGGGAAACGCAGGTCATCGCCGGCCAGGCGCGATGCCGGCGTGCGGGAAACGAGGCTGGGCACGGGGAATGTGGCGTGAGGCGTGCATCATTGCACGCTGCACGCGCGCCGCGCGAGACAATCGGGACGATGAACGAAACGCTTCCCTCCTACCGCTCGGTCGGATGGCCCGTCGACACGGCTGCGAGCCGGGAGCGCGCGCCGCAGCCGGTTGCCGCGATGGACGATGCCCAGGCGCTTGCCCGGCCGATCGATGTCTCGATCGTCATCCCGATGTTCAACGAGGTCGAAAACCTTCGCGAGCTCGTCGATCGCGTCGGCGACGCACTCGCTCCCACCCGATGGCGCTTTGAACTGATCCTCGTCGACGACGGCTCGCGCGACGGTTCGGCCGCGCTGCTGCGCGAGCTCGCCGACGGCACCGACTGGCTGCACCCGGTCGTGCTCGCGCGCAACTACGGCCAGTCCATCGCGCTGCAGGCCGGCTTCGACCGCGCCCTCGGCCGCTACGTCGTCACGCTCGACGCCGACCTGCAGAACGACCCTGCGGACATTCCGACGCTCGTCGAGCGCCTCGAGCAGGACGACGAGATCGACGTCATCTCCGGGTGGCGGCAGAACCGGCAGGACAAGGCGCTGTCGCGCCGACTGCCGTCGGTACTGGCGAACCGGCTGATCTCGCGCGTCACCGGCGTGCACCTGCACGACTACGGCTGCGCGCTGAAGGCGTACCGGCGCGAGATCATCGAACGCATCCACCTGTACGGCGAGCTGCACCGATTCATCCCGTCGCTGGCGAGCGAGGCCGGCGCGCGAATCGTCGAGGTGCCGGTGCGCCACCACCCGCGCACCCGCGGCACGTCGAAATACGGGATCGATCGCACCTTTCGTGTGGTGCTCGACCTGGTGCTCGTCGTCTTCTTCCTGCGCTATCGTCAACGGCCGTTGCACGCCTTCGGCGGCCTCGGCCTGTGGCTGCTCGCGCCCGGCGGCGCGATCCTCGCCTACCTGCTCGCGCTGAAGCTGCTCGGCGAGGACATCGGGGGACGACCGCTGCTGCTCACCGGAGTGATCCTCGTGCTGATCGGCATGCAGCTGATCGTCGCCGGACTCACCGGCGAGCTGCTGATCCGGCTGTACCACGAGGGCGGTCGACGTCCGCAATATCACGTGCGAGAACCCATGCGACGCCAGCCGGCGGACGAAGAAGCCTCTCGATGAAGCGCCGCGCACTGCGCTGGCTGCGCGTGGTCGCGGCCTTCGCGCTGCTCGGCGCCGTCGTCTGGCTCGCCGGCCCGCAACGCGTGCTGGAGGCGATTCGCGGCGCGGATCCGCGCTGGCTCGCGCTCGGGCTGGCGTTGAACGTAGCCGCGAACACGGGCTCTGCGTTGCGCTGGCGCGAGTTGGCGAGCTGGTTCGGCATGCGCGCGCCGCGCGCGTGGGCGGTGGCAACCTATTTCCACGGGGTGGCGGTCAACGCGCTGCTGCCCGGCGCGGTCGTGGGCGGAGACATGCTGCGCGCGTTCTCGCTGCAGCGGCTCGGGCACCCCGGCGTAGACGCGGGAATGAGCGTGCTGTTCGACCGCCTGAGCGGCCTGTGGATGCTGTGCGTCGTCGGTTTCGTGTCGCTCGCCTGGGGCGCCGACAGCGAATCGACGCGCTCGCTCGCCGCGCGCTGGCCCGCGCTCGCCGGCTCGCCGCTCGCGCAGACCGCGTTGCTGCTGGCATTCGCCTGCCTCGTCGCACCGTGGATCGGATTGCTGGTGCTGCGCCGCTGGTTGCCGCGCCGCGAGAGCCCACGACTGGCGCGGCTGCACCTCGCGCTGCGCGCAGGTCATGCGGGCCGCCACTACTTCACGCAGATCGTGCTGTCGACGATCGTCCAGCTGCTGGCGATCGGCTCGCTCGTCTGCGCAGCGCGCGCATTGCACGTCGACATCCCGTTCTGGGCGATGGCGGCCTGCGCGGTACCGATCTTCGTGTTCGCGACGCTGCCGGTGAGCTTCGGCGGATGGGGCACGCGTGAAGCCGCGGCGGTACTCGCGCTCGGCGCCTTCGGCGTGGCGGCTCCCACCGCGGTGACGATCTCGATGATCTACGGGCTGTACGGGTTCGTGCAGGCGATCGGCGGGCTCGCGCCGGTACCGGCGGCGCCGCTATCGGAACGCGCCGCACGCTGGTAGTCTTCGCGTCGGTGTCCGTTCCGGGCACCTCCGCAGGAGCCCCCCTTTGTCTTCCGATCCCGCAGCCGGCGCGCCGGCGGCCGCCGCTCCCGGCGGCCCAAGGGTCGATGCCGCGCGCAACGGCCGCATCTCCTTCGAACTGCTCGCGGCGATCGCGACCGTCGGCGTGGCCGCGAACGGTCATCTCGTCGAAGCGGCGCTGGTCGCGCTCGTATTCCTGCTCGGTCGCGTGCTGCATGCCCGCGTGCGTGGGGCGACGACTCTCGGCGCGTTCGCGTCGAGCGGCAGGGTCGACGGGCAGAACGAAACGCTCGCTGCGCACGAGAACGCGACGCTCGCCGAACGAGCGCTGGCGATCTTCGCGGCGTGGTTCATGCCGCTGGCGATCTCGCTTGCGGCGGCGGTGCTGCTGCGCACGGGCGACGTCGCATTCGCGCTGACGCTGGTGCTCGCGGCATCGCCCCAGGCACTGCTCGCACTGCCCGCGGCGTCGCGCTTCGGTGCGCGCATGCTGGCCGCAGCCGCTTCGGCTGCGCTGCTCGCCGCCGTGCTCGGCGGCTTCATCGGTTTCGTCGCGGCTGCCGTCGTGCAGCAGGCTTCGACGCTCGTCGTCGCCGGCGCCGTGCAACGATCGACGCGCAGGCGCAGTCAGCGCACCGCGTAAGCGCCGAAGCGGCTGCGCAGTGCGTCTCCCGAAAGGCCGCTTCGCAGCAGCAGCGACAACAAGATCCGCGAACGCAGGCCGCCGAGCCACGCGGACGGCATCGCGCCACGACCGAGCAGGTCGATCTCCGAGCCCGGAAAGCCGTAGGTCTTCGTGAAGCCCGGACCCGCCGGCACGCGCACCGAGAGGACGACCGGCATGTGTCGCACGAGTTCGCCGACGAGCGGGGCGATGTCTGCGGCGACGTGCCCCGCGCCCATCGCCTCGATCACCGCGCCTCGGTAGCCCAGTCCGGGCAACGCGACGAGCATCCGGCCGTCGTCGCCCAACGCCATGCGCACCAGCGAGACAGGCGCGTCCCGCGTGGAGGGCCCGAGAACGACCTGCGGTGTGCGCTCCAGCCTCGCATGCACGTGCGCACGGCCTTCGCCGACGAAACCGATCGGCCCCGCCGACGGCGAGGCGAAGGCCGACGGCAGCGCCGTATGCGACTTCTGCACGAAACGCGCGGCATGCACCTCGTCGTTCAGCACGACGAGCGTGCCCAGGCCGCGCGCGACCTCGCTGGC
This sequence comes from Pseudomonadota bacterium, assembly GCA_023389055.1. Lineage (GTDB taxonomy): Bacteria > Pseudomonadota > Gammaproteobacteria > Burkholderiales > Burkholderiaceae_E > Zeimonas. The sequence goes on from JAEWFA010000049.1 coordinate 39,052, forward strand.
GGCGACGATCGCCGCCGCGAGCAGGTTCGCCGGCCCGTCCGCGCCCGGCATCTGCGGACCGCGCATCGCGCCGGTGACGACCACCGGAGCATCGCTCGCAACCATCAGGTCCAGGAACCAGGCCGTCTCCTCGATCGTGTCGGTACCCTGGATCACCACGGCACCGTCGAAGCCCTCGGAGAGCCGCGCATCGAGCAGCGCGGCGAGGTGGATCAAGTCGTCGAAGGTGAGCGAGGCACCGGGAATGCGCAGCGCCGAGTGCGTCGCGATCTCGGCAACGTCGCCCAGGCCTGGCACGGCCGCGACCAGCTCCGCGGCACCGAGCGTCGGGGCGATGCCGGCCTGCGCAGCGTCGCGGGTCATCGTGATCGTGCCGCCGAGCGACACGAGCAGCACCTTGGGGCGATGCAATCCGGATCCTCCGCGGGTTTCCGGTGGCGCGCCGGCGCTCACTCGCGCCGGGCGCCGACGATGCCGGTGCCTTCGATCTGCCCCTTGTACCAGTCGAGGATCTCGCCCCCGGTCCAGTGCACGACGCCTTCGTGACCGAGGATGTAGTCGTAGAGCTGCTCGAGATACTTGATCCGGTGCGGCACGCCGGTGAGGTACGGATGGATCGAGATCGCCATCACGCGCGGCGCCCGCTCGCCGTCTCGATGCAGCCGGTCGAACTGGTCGCGCCCTCGCCGAAAGATCTCGTCGGAGGGCTGCAACTGCACGGCGCTCATCACGACGTCGTTGATCTCCACCGTATAGGGCACCGAATACATCTCGCCGGTGCGCGCGCGCACGCGCACCGGCTGCTCGTCGAGCACCCAGTCGGCGACGTACTCGATGCCGGCCTCGGCGAGCAGGTCGATGGTCTCGTCGGTTTCGGTCAGGCCAGGGCTCTCCCAGCCGCGCGGCGGCCTGCCGGTAAGCGCGCGGATCGCGTCGATCGTGTCGGCGATCGCGCGGCGCTGGTCGTCGACCTTGTGCATCGGTTGCTGCACGAAGCCGTGCCCCATGAACTCCCAACCCGCGTCGCGCGCGGCCTCGCAGGCCTCGCGATAGACCTCGCAGGCGCTGCCGTTCACCGCGTAGGTCGCGCGCAACCCCCGGTCGCTCAGCGTCTCGAGGAAACGCCAGAACCCGACGCGCATTCCATACTCGTGCCACGCCCAGTTCGGCACGTCGGGCAACATCGGCTGGCCCATCGGCGGCGGAAGGACTCCGCGCGGCATCGGCGCTTCGGGACGCCAGTTCTCGACGTTGACGATGGTCCATACGGCGACGCGCGCCCCGCCGGGCAGCGCGAGCGGCGCACGCCGGTGGATCGGTTCGTAGGCAACGCGCCCGCGAATGGTGGACCCGGGTCTGTCGTTCACTGCTTTCCTCCTTCGCCGAGCAGGCGCTGCGCCGTCCCGCAGCACAGCTCGTGGCGTTCGTGTTCGGTGAGCCGCGGCACGGCGTCGACGGTCGCGGCTGCGTCTTCGTCGCCCATGTCGAAGGGCGCGTCGGTGCCGATGCAGACGTGATCGGCGCCGACCAGATCGATCAGGTAGCGCAACGCCTGCGGCTCGAAGACGAGGCTGTCGAAATACAGCCGCCGCAGCAGCGCCTTCGGCGACGAGCGCGTGTGCGCGTGCGTCTCGGCGCGCACATGGTGGCCGTGCACGAGACGGCCGATCTGGTAAGGCGCGAAGCCACCGCCGTGCGCCAGGCACAGGCGCAGCTCGTCGAGCTCGTCGAGCGCGCCGCTGAACATCAGGTTGGCGAGCATCACCGCGGTGTCGAGCGGATTGCCGACGAGATTCGTCAGGTAGTAGCACTCGAGCCCGGTCTTCGCGCCGACGTAATACGGGTGCGCGAAGACGAACACGCCCAGTTCCTGCGCGCGACGCAGCAGCGGGCGGAAACGCGCCTCGGCGAGCTGCGCGCCTTCGATCGACGTTCCGATTTCCACCGCCTTGAAGCCGTATTCGCGCACGACGCGCTCGAGCTCGTCGACGGCGGCGTCCGGATGCTGCATCGGAACCGTGGCCATGCCGCGCAGCCGCGACGGCTTGCCGGCGACCATGTCGGCGACGCCGTCGTTGACGAGCCGCGCGGCGGCGATCGCCAGCTCGACGTCGGCCCAGTAGTAGAACATCGGCGGCGCGGGCGACAGCACCGCGACGTCGATGCCGCGCCGGTCCATCGACTCGAGCTTCGCGTCGACGTCGTGGAACTCGGCGAACAGCGGATAGGCGTAGCCCTGCTCGTGCACGACGCGGCGCGCGTCGCCCTCGCCCTCGATGCGCGCGAAGAATCGCTGCGGCTCGCGCTCGATCCGCTCGACGACGCGCGCCGGAATCACGTGGTTGTGGACGTCGATTCGCATGGCTTCAGCTGTAGCGCTTCTCGCCGGCGTCGTCGGCGTACCAGTCGAAGGGCTCCTCCGACAGGTTCACGACGACGTTCTGGATCTGCGTGTATTCGTCGTAGGCGACGAGACCGTTCTCGCGCCCGATGCCGCTCATGCGAAAGCCGCCCCACGGCGACGCCGGATCGATGCGATGGTGATCGTTGATCCAGACGATGCCGCATTGCAGTCGATGCGCGACGCGGTGCGCGCGCGCCAGCTCGCGCGTCCAGACGCTCGATGCGAGACCGAACTCGGTACCGTTGGCGATCGCGATCGCCTCGTCCTCGTCGTCGAAGGGCATCACGCAGACGAGCGGCCCGAAGATCTCCTCGCGCGCGACGCGCATGGCCGGCGTCACGCCGGTGAAGATCGTCGGCTGCAGGAAGAAGCCGCGCTCGAGCGCGGAGCCCTCCGGGCGTCGGCCTCCCGCCGCGAGCGTCGCGCCTTCGTCGATGCCGATCGCCACCCAGCGCTCGACCAGCTCACGCTGACGCGCGCTCACGAGCGGCCCCATCTGCGTCGAGAGCTGCTGCGGATCGCCCAGGCGGATCGCGTTGGCGCGCTGCACGAGGCGACCGACGACCTCGTCGTGGATCGAACGGTGCACGAGCAGGCGCGAGCCCTGCACGCAGGTCTGCCCGCTGGCGATGAACGACGCGAACAGCGTCGCCGCCACGCAGCGCTCGACGTCGACGTCGGGGAACGCGATCAACGCGGCCTTTCCGCCGAGCTCCGCCGACACACGCTTCAGCGCTGCTCCTGCGGCGGCCGCGACGCGCTTGCCCGTTTCGGTGCCGCCGGTGAGGTCGATCTTCGCGACGTCGGGATGCGCGCACAGTGCGGCGCCCGCCGTCGGCCCGAAGCCGGGTACGACGTTGTACGCGCCGTCGGGCACGCCCGCTTCGCGCAGCACTTCGCCGAGCAGCAGCGGCGTGATCGGCGCGAGCTCGCTCGGCTTGACGACGATCGTGTTGCCGGCGGCCAGCGCCGGCGCGACCTTCTTCGTGAGGATCAGCAGCGGGTGGTTCCACGGCGTCACCTGCGCGACCACCCCGAGCGGCACGCGGCGTGTGTAGTTCAGGTGCTGCGTGCCGAAGGGCGGTACGGTGTCCTCGTGCGTTCGGGCGACCGCAGCGAAATAGCGATACCACTCGGGAAGCCGCGCGAGCTGCGCCGCCATCTCGCGGCGCGGCCGACCGATCTGGTCGATCTCGATGCTGACGAGGACCGCGAGCCTCTCCTCGAGCCGCTGCGCGGCCCGGTGCAGCACGTCGGCACGCTCGGCGCCGCTCCTTTGCGACCAGCCGAGGAACGCCCGCCGCGCCGCTTGCACCGCGTCATCGACGTCGGCCTCGACCCCCTCCGCGACCTCGGCGATCGTCTCGCCGTTCGCCGGATTCGTCACCGCAAAGTGCCGGCCGCTCTTCGCCGGGCGCCACCGGCCGTCGATCCACGACTCGAATGCCACGTCGTCGTCCTTCAATGCACGCCGAGGAAACGCATCAGCGACTCGGGCGCCTTGCGCACCTCGTCGGCCGGCGCCTCGTGCACGATGCGGCCGGTCTCCATCACGTAGACGCGATCGGCGGCAGCAAGCGCGCTGTACAGGTTCTGCTCGACGAGCAGGATCGTGAGTCCCGCGCGCTTGAGCTGCACGATGATCCCTTCGAGCGCCTGCACCATCACCGGCGCGAGCCCCTCGGAGGGCTCGTCCATCAGGATCAGTTGCGGGTCGATGACCAGCGCACGCGCGATCGCGAGCATCTGCCGCTCTCCGCCCGAGAGCTGTCCGCCGCGATGCCCCTTGCGCTCGGCCAGTCGCGGAAAGAGCCCGAAGAGCCGTTCGACGGTCCAGCCCGAGGCGTCGCGCACGGACTTGTGCATCGTCAGGTGCTCGAGCACGGTGAGCGACGGGAACAGGCGCCGGCCCTGCGGCACGAGCGCGATGCGGCGTCTCGCGACCTCGTGCGGCGTCAGTCCGATCAGCTCCTCGTCGCGCCAGCGAATCGACCCCTGGCGCACGCCCGGCTGCTTCAGGCGCATCACCGAACGGATCAGCGTCGTCTTGCCCATTCCGTTGCGTCCGAGCAGCGCGACGACTTCCCCGTCGGGGACGGCGAGCGAAGCGCCGTGCAGCACGTGCGCCTCGCCGTAGTAGCTGTGCAGGTCACGAATCTCCAGCATCACGCCTCGCCTTGCCGAGATAGACGTCCTGCACCGCCTGGTTCGCGCGGATCTCGTCGGGTGCGCCTTCGGCGAGCAGCTTTCCGTTGTCCAGGCAGGTGACCCAGTCGACGAGGTTGAGCACGAGATCCATGTCGTGCTCGATCAGCATCACGGTGAGCTCGCGCGACAGCGCGCGGATGATCTCGACGACGATCACCCGCTCGGCGGCCGAAAGGCCCGCGGCCGGCTCGTCGAGCAGCAGCAGCCGCGGCTGTGCGACGAGCGCCATCGCCATCTCGAGCTGGCGCTGCTCGCCGTACGACAGCTCGCTGACCACCGTGCCGCGCCGCTCCTGCAGCCGGGAGACGCCGAGCGCGTGAGCGGCGCGCTCGCGCTCGGCGTCGTCGAGCCGCGGCGAGCCCAGCATCGAGAAACGCGTGGGCGACAGGCCGCGCAGCGCGAGTTGCATGTTC
>JAEWFA010000059.1 GCA_023389055.1 Pseudomonadota bacterium
CGCTCCACGCTTCCTCCCCACGCTCGGTCACCCTCGCGCAGTTGCGCTTCGCTTCGCTCGCTGTGATCAACTTGTGGCGGGACTTGCACCCGCAGGAGTGCGCCCGTGCCGGGCGCACCAAAAAAAACCCGGGCGCTGGGCCCGGGTTGAATCCACCAAAGGAGGAGGAGGTGGAGGAGACAGCGCAACTATAGCGAAATCGATGGTGCAGTGCAAGAGAAGCCGGTCCGCTTTCGCGACAGAACGACTTGGTAACTGCCAAATCGTTGATCCCGCTCAAAGGAGTCCGCGATCAGCGTTCGCCGGCGGATCGAAAATGACACCCGTTCCGATTGCCGCATCGAGTTTTTTATTGCGCCGCACCATGAAACAGCGCCCCGCGACGTCGAAAACGACGAGAATCGGGCTCGAAACTCGGGAGCGGTCGGATGCAGTGCACGGTGAAATGGACGGGCCCCGGCGGGATGAGCTTCGTCGCCGAATCGGGGAGCGGTCACGCGCTGGTGATGGACGGCGCCCCCGACGCCGGCGGTCGCAACCTCGGCCCACGTCCGATGGAGATGCTGCTGATCGGCACCGGAGGCTGCACGGCCTCGGATGTCGTCGTCATTCTCAGCCGCAGCGGGCAGGACGTGCGCGGATGCGAGGTGCAACTGAGCGCCGAGCGCGCGCCGACCGACCCGAAGGTCTTCACCCGCATCCACTTCCATTTCGTCGTGCGCGGACGATCGCTCAAGCCGAACGTGGTCGAACGCGCGATCCGGCTTTCGCACGAGAAGTACTGCTCGGCGTCGATCATGATGGGGCAGACGGCCGAGTTGACGCACGACTGGGAAGTCGTGGAGGACCGAGCGTGAGGATCCGGGCCGCGCGGGCGGGCGGCTTACCGGGAGCCTGAGGGGAGCGCGCCTGCCTATATGTAGTGCGCCGTCGACGTCATCACCTTCGACGCCGCGCGCATCGCCCAGCGCGCCGGCGCCGGCAGGTCGACGCCGCCCAGTCGGCGGGCATGCTCTCCGTGCCGCGCCTCATCCTCCTGCATCGCTGCGACGATCGCGCGCGAGCGCGAATCCGTGGCCGGCAGCCGCTCGAGGTGACGGGCGAGATGCGATTCCACCTGCCGTTCGGTCTCGGCCATGAAGCCCAGGCTGATGCGGTCGCCCATGCGCCCCGCCATCAATCCGATCGCGAAGGAGCCCGCGTACCAGAGCGGGTTCAGCAGCGACGGCTGCGAACCGAGTTCTTTCAGCCGCTCGCGCGTCCACGCCAGATGGTCGCCCTCCTCGCGCGCGGCGAGCCGGAACTCGCGTTCCAGGGCCGGATCCACCGTGCTGGCCGCCTGCGCTTCATACAGCGCCTGCGCACAGATTTCGCCGACGTGATTCACGCGCATCAACGCGCCTGAGAGCCTACGCTGCGAAGGCTCCGACGGCTCGTCGTTATCCAGCGCGACCACGGGAACCGGCATCGGACGCGTGGTGGGAGGCGCGCCGGCGAGCGACGCGAATGCGCGCCCGATTGCAGACAACGTCCGGTCGAACGGGGTGGGGTTGCGCAGTCCGTCTGGGGGAAGGTTCGACATGCCTTGTCTCGATTCGAAAGGACGGCTACGAGCATACCGCCGGCGTTCGCTTTGTCTGCGCCGGCGCCCGGGGACGCTTCGTCGCCGGGCCTCCAGCGCCCGCCCCCTTCGCGAACGATGACCGCCGAGGCATATGTTGTGGGAAAGCCACAGCCAAGGCGTCTGGAGGCCTCCGATTCTTTGCTCCCCTGGGGAATTTGGCGAGAATACGTTGGACTTCAAACCGGGGATAGCCTCTCGGCCACTCGGGGAGTTGCGGCGGCACACCAGGCCGACGATTGATTCCAGAAACCTAGGAGAACTTTCAATGAAGAAAACGCTTCTCGCAGTAGCTGTCGCCGCAGCGCTGCCGGCAGCCGCGTTCGCGCAGACGAACGTGACGCTGTACGGGATCGCCGACGCGGGCGTGGGCTGGAACGACACTGACGGTCCGGGCGACTCGAACACGATGGTCGTCAACTCGGGCTACCAGTCGACGAGCCGCTTCGGGATCCGCGGAACGGAAGACCTGGGCGGTGGGCTGAAGGCCACGTTCAACATCGAAGCAGGCGTCAAGTGGGATACGGGTGACAGCGACCCGGCCGGCTTCTGGCAGCGTCGCTCGGTCGTCGGCCTGGCCGGCGGCTTCGGCGAGGTGCGCCTCGGCCGTGACTACACCCCGGGCTTCTCGGCCGCGGGCACGACCGACGTCATGGGCTACGGTCTGCTGGGCAACTGGCTGACCTACACGGCGCAAGGTGGTATCGCGACCCGTGCCAGCAACGGTATCCACTACACGGGCGCATTCGGCGGAGTCACGCTGCGCGCCATGTACGCGGAAGGCGAGTTGACCGACGTTACGGGCGTCTCCGATAGCGGCGGCAACGACGCATTCGGTCTGTCGGCCGTCTATGCCGGTGGCCCGCTGACCGTCCAGGGCTACTACCAGGAAGTCAACAACATCCTGGGCGATGCGGTGAAGCAGGCCGGCATCGGTGCGGGCTACAACTTCGGCGCGTTCCGTCTGACGTTGACCTACGGTGTTGCCGACGCGGACAGCGGCGTAACGGTTGCCGGCGGCGACAAGCTGCAAGGTCTCGGGCTGGGCGCTGGGCTGAAGCTCGGCACCGGTGAACTGCTTGCGCAGGTCATCCAGATGAAGGTCGACAACCCGGTTGCCGGCGGCAGCGATCCGAAAGGCACGAGCTTCGGCATCGCCTACGTCCACCCGCTGTCGAAGCGCACGAACCTGTATGCCACCTACGGCATGATGCGCAACAACAGCACGGGTCAGTTCGCCGTCCTGGCGTCCGACAACCGTGTCGCGGCCGGCGCTCCCGGCGCGGATCCGAAAGGCTTCGCGGTCGGCATCCGTCACCTGTTCTGATCGCGCACCGGCTCAGGCCGGTACACGAAGCAGGTCTGAAGGCGCCGGGGAAACCCGGCGCTTTTTTTATTCGTCGCGCGCCGATTGCCCACTTGATTGAGGCGCGAACAGTTCAAGCCTAAACTGTCGGGCATGCCTACTACCGACACCCCGCCCGCGCCGCCCGACCACGAGACCCGTTTGCAGGCGCACGACCACACTGCGCTGCGTCTGTGGCTGCGCCTGCTTACCTGCACCAGCCTGATCGAGGCGTCGGTGCGCCAGATTCTTCGCACCGATTTCGACAGCACGCTGCCGCGTTTCGACCTGCTCGCCCAACTCGACCGCCATCCGCAGGGGCTGCGAATGAGCGAGCTGTCGCAGCGGCTCATGGTCACCGGCGGAAACATCACCGCACTGGCGGACCAGCTCGAGGCCGAGGGCCTGTTGCGCCGCGAGCCCGTCAGCGACGATCGGCGCGCGATCCGGCTGAAGTTGTCGGCAGCCGGGCGCAGGCGCTTCGCCGAGATGGCAGCAGGGCACGAAAACTGGGTCGTTTCGCTCTTCGAGGAACTGTCGCTCGACGAGCAGCGTCAACTGCTGGCACTGCTCGCCAGGCTCAAGCCGGGGCTCGTCGAAGGCAAGCGGCGAGCAAAGGAACGGCGGTCGGCGAAAGGCCGCGCGCATTCGACGAGCGTGTCGCACAGCGCCGCCTGAAGCCGCACCGAATCGGCTGCCGCAGGGCGACTCGTAGACGGCGACGGGGGCGGTACGATCTCCGGAAACTGCAAACGACAACGAGAAAAGGAGACCGCGATGCACCGATCCGCCCACGTCGACACCTTCGCCCGCGAGAACCTGCCGCCGCGCGAACAGTGGCCAGAGTTCCTCGACTCGCCCGACACGCGCTACCCGGCCCGGATGAACGCCGCCGTCGAGTTGCTCGACCGGATGGTGTCGAGCGGCCACCGCGACTCGATCGCGCTGCGCACCGAGCAGGCGACCTGCACCTACGCGCAACTGCAGGCGCGCGTCGATGCGATCGCGCACGTGCTGCGCGGTCGAATGGGCCTCGTACCCGGCAACCGCGTGCTGCTGCGCGGAACGAACAACCCGATGATGGCCGCCTGCCTGCTCGCCGTCATCAAGGCGGGGCTGATCGCCGTGCCGACGATGCCGCTGCTACGCGCGAAGGACCTCGCGCCGGTCGTCGAAAAGGCGCGCGTATCGGCGGCGCTGTGCGACCTGCAGTTGCGCGAGGAGATCGACCTGCTGCGCGGTCAGACCGATGCGCTCGCGCAGGTGATGTTCTTCAACGACGGCAGCGGCGCTGACGACGCGCTCGAGACCTGGCTGGGCCGGACGACCGGCGTGTTCAAGGCCTGCAACACCGCGCAGGACGACGTCGCGCTGATCGCGTTCACCTCCGGCACGACCGGCAAGCCGAAGGGCACGATGCACTTCCATCGCGACATCGTCGCGATGTGCGATCTCTTCCCGCGTCACGTGCTGAAGCCGACGGCCGACGACATCTTCTGCGGCACGCCGCCGCTGGCGTTCACCTTCGGACTGGGCGGTATGCTGTGCTTTCCGCTGCGCGTGGGCGCCTCGGTGCTGCTGCTCGAGCGCGGCACGCCGGAGTCGCTGCTCGGCGCGATCGAAAGGCACCGGGCGACGATCGTCTTCACCGCGCCGACGATGTACCGCCAGATGGCCACGATGGCCTCGCGCTACGACCTCTCGTCGTTGAAGAAAAGCGTCTCGGCCGGCGAGGCGCTGCCCGACGCCACGCGCCAGTTGTGGAGGGAGGCCACCGGCATCGAGATGATCGACGGCATCGGTTCCACCGAGATGATCCACATCTTCGTCTCGTCTTCGCCCGACGACGTTCGCCGCGGAGCGATCGGCAAGCCGGTGCCGGGCTACCAGGCGCGCGTCGTCGACGACGAGATGAACGAGGTGGCGCACGGCGTGGTGGGCAAGCTCGCGGTGAAGGGCCCCACCGGTTGCCGCTACCTCGCCGACCCGCGCCAGCTCGACTACGTGCGCGACGGCTGGAACCTGCCCGGCGACGCCTTCGCAATGGACGAGGACGGCTACTTCTACTACCAGGCGCGCTCGGACGACATGATCATTTCCGGCGGCTACAACATCGCCGGCCCCGAAGTGGAGGCCGCGCTGCTGCTGCACGACGCGGTCGCCGAATGCGGCGTCGTCGGCGTGCCCGACGAGGCGCGCGGGCAGATCGTCAAGGCCTTCGTCGTGCTGAAGGCCGGCCGAAGCCCCGGAGACGGACTGGTCGGCCAGTTGCAGGACTTCGTCAAGCAGACGATCGCCCCTTACAAGTATCCGCGGGCGATCGAGTTCTGCGCGTCGCTGCCGCGCACCGAGACGGGGAAGCTGCAGCGGTTCCGATTGCGGCGGCAGGGGTAGCGTGGATTCGATGCGCTGCAGCCTCGATCGCTAAGCCGCCTGCGCCTCCTTCTCCTTGGCCTTCACCGTCTCGTCCCTCAACTCGCGTCGCAAAATCTTCCCGACGTTCGTCTTCGGCAGTTCCTTGCGGAACTCGATGTATTTCGGCTTCTTGTAGCCGGTAAGGTTCTGCGCGCAGTACTCGCGCAGCGCCTGCTCGGTGAGTCCTTCGTCGCTCTTCACGACGAACAGCTTCACCGCCTCGCCGGAGGCCGTGTCGGGCACGCCCACCGCGGCCACCTCGAGCACGCCCGGGTGGGCGGCGACCACGCCCTCGATCTCGTTCGGGTAGACGTTGAAGCCCGAGACGATGATCATGTCCTTCTTGCGATCGACGATCGACGTGTAGCCGCGCTCGTCCATCACGCCGATGTCGCCCGTCTTGAAGAAGCCGTCGGGCGTCATGACCTTCGCCGTCTCGTCGGGTCGGTTCCAGTAGCCTGCCATCACCTGCGGGCCGCGGATCGCGATCTCGCCGCGCTCGCCGATCGGCAGGTGCTTGCCGTCGTCGTCGAGGATCGCGACGTCGGTGGACGGAAACGGCAGGCCGATCGTGCCGCTGTACGCATCGGTGTCGGTGGGGTTGCCCGTGGCTGCGGGCGACGTTTCCGATAGCCCGTAGGCTTCGCAGATCGGGCAACCGGTCACGGCGAGCCACTTCTTAGCTACGGCCTCCTGCACGGCCATCCCACCGCCCAGCGACACGCGCAGCCCGGAGAAGTCGAGCTTGGCGAATTCGGCGTTGTTCGCCAGCGCGTTGAACAGCGTGTTCACCGCCGGGAACAGCGTGAAGCGATACGGGCGAACCTCCTTGATCAGCGCGGCCTGATCGCGCGGGTTCGGAATGAGGATGTTCAGCCCGCCCATGCGCATGCCGATCAGGTAGCACGCCGTGAGCGCGAAGATGTGATACAGGGGCAGCGCGCACACCCAGACGAGCTGCTCGGGCAGCGGGCCGCGTTTCGTGTTGTTCAGCGCCGGCTGGATCCACGCTTCGGCCTGCAGCGTGTTGGCGATGACGTTTCGATGCACGAGCGTGGCGCCCTTGGCCACGCCGGTGGTGCCGCCCGTGTACTGCAGGAACGCGACGTCCTCGTGGCCGAGATCGGGCTTGGACAGCTCGAGCCGCCCGCCTTCGGCCATCGCGCGGTTGAAGCGCACCGCCTTCGGCAGATCGAAGGCCGGCACCATCTTCTTCACGTGGCGCACGACCGTGTTGACCAGCGTGCCCTTGCCGAAGCCGAGCAGGTCGCCCATCGACGCGACGACGATGTGCTCGATCGCCGTGCGCGGCAGCACCTTCTGCAGCGTGGCGGCGAAATTCTCGAGCAGGATGATCGCGCGCGCCCCGGAGTCCTTCAGCTGGTGCTCGAGCTCGCGCGGCGTGTACATCGGGTTCACGTTGACGACCACGAGCCCGGCGCGCAGCACGGCGGCGATCGCCACCGGGTACTGCAGCACGTTCGGCATCATCAGCGCTACGCGGTCGCCCTTCTTCAGGCCCCGGGCCTGCAGCCAGGCGCCCAGCGTGCGCGACATCTCGTCGACTTCACCGTAGCTGATCGCCTTGCCGAAGCCGACATAGGCCTTGCGGTTGCGGAACTGCGCGAACGACTCCTCGAGCAGGTCGACCAGCGAGCGGTAGCGGTTGTGGTCGACCTCGTGCGGAACACTCGCGGGATAACTCTTCAGCCAGAAGCGTTCCATCGGATCCCTCTCCCTGCGGCCACCTGCGGCTCGGCGGCGCGCATCGATGCCTGTCGAACCCATTATGCCGCCGAAACCGGGGGCGGCGAACCCGCGCCGGATCAAGGTTCGAGCGCTTCGAGCGCCGCGCTGCGCTCGCTCTTCGGCAGATCGCCGATGCGACGCGCGGCGGCGTAGAACGCCGGGAGGTTTCCGCCCTCGCGCTCGAGCAGCGCGCGAAACGCCGGCACGAGATCGGTGTAGGTCGCGATCGAGGCGAGATGCGCATTGGTCAGCGGTTGCGCGAAGAAGCCGTCGTAGCCGGCGAAGCCTCCCCATTCGCTCTTGAGCGCCTCGTAGTCGCGCTTCAGTGCCGCGAAGATCTCTCGCTTGCCTGCGCGCTTGGCTTCATCGGAAACGGGCGACGCGTAGAGCGTCTCGAGAGCTGCCCGATGTCGTTTCAGCAAGGCGAGGAACTGCTGGCGGCGCGCATCGAAGACCTCCCATTGCTTGCGCAGGCTCGTGTCGTGGGTGCGCTTCTCGACGGCCGCGAGCCAGCGGCGCAGGCCCTCGCGCTCGACGGCCGTCGCCAACGACTCGTTGAACGTCGTGTCGCCCTTCACGTAGAGCTCCTGGTGCGTCAGCTCGTGGAAGATCAGGCGCGCCACTTCGGCTTGCGGATAGCCGATGAAGGTGTTCAGCACCGGATCGTCGAACCAGCCGAGCGTCGAGTAAGCAGGTACGCCGCGCACCACGACGTCGAGGCCCTGCTCGCGAAGTCGTTGCGCGAAATGTTCGGCGTCGTCGCGGTCGTAGTAGCCGCGATAGGCCACGCAGCCGACGAAGGGAAAGCACCACTGCTCGAGCCGCATCGACAGCTGCGGCGTGGCGAAGACGTTCCAGACGACGAACGGGCGGTCGAGGTCTGCGTATTCGGTGTAGCTGCCGTTGCGCGGCAGCCCGAGCTCGTCGCTGGCGAAGGCGCGGATCGCGACGACGTCTTCGAGCCGCTGGCGCAGTGCCGGCGGGGTCTGCGGATCGTCGACCACGCTCGCGATCGGGCGCGCCTTGCTCATCACCGCGAGGTGGCCGGCGATCGACTGCAGGTAGTAGCCGGGGCCGTCGCTCCAGCTCGCGCAACCGGAGAGCAGCGACGCGACGAGAGCCGCCGCGAACGCGTGAAGCGGCCAACGCCGGCGTGCCGAGCGGTGGGCGCGAGCGCAGCCGGCGGCGTCGTGTGCGGCGCCCTGTCGGGCCGCGTTGTCCTCGTCGAGCACAGGCTTCATCACTCGATGCTAACGTAGGGCGTTGCCGCTTCATCGCCCGAGAGGTCTTCCATGCAGCTCGTCGATCCGATCGCCGAACTCGACACCACATTCCACAACGAGATGCGTGCGCTGCGCCGCGACCTGCACGCGCATCCGGAGCTGGCCTTCGAGGAGCTTCGCACGAGCGAGCTCGTCGCTTCGCGGCTCGCGCAATGGGGAATCGACGTCGACCGGGGTCTCGGCGGTACCGGCGTCGTCGGAATCGTGAAGGGACGCGGAACAGGTGCCGACGGGGCCGCCGGCGCGCGCGCGATCGGACTGCGCGCCGACATGGACGCGCTGCCGATCACCGAACGCAACGGCTTCGCGCATGCATCGAAGAATCCGGGCCGCATGCACGCCTGCGGGCACGACGGGCACGTCGCCATGTTGCTCGCCGCCGCGCGCCACCTCGCGCAGCGCCGTGACTTCGACGGCACGGTCTACCTGATCTTCCAGCCTGCCGAGGAAGGCGGCGGAGGTGCGCGCGCGATGATCCGCGACGGACTGTTCGAGCGCTTCCCGATGGACGCCGTCTTCGGGCTGCACAACTGGCCCGGTCTGCCCGCCGGGCACTTCGCGCTGGGCGCCGGCCCGGTGATGGGGTCGTCGAACGAGTTCCGCATCACGGTGCGCGGCCGAGGCTCGCACGCAGCGATGCCGCACGACGGCGCCGACCCGGTGCCCGTGGCCTGCCAGATCGTGCAGGGACTGCAGACGATCATCACGCGCAACAAGCGCCCGGTGGACGCCGCCGTCCTGTCGGTGACGATGATCCAGGCCGGTGAAGCAACCAACGTCGTTCCCGATACCGCAACGATCCAGGGAACGGTGCGCACCTTCACGACGCCGACGATCGACCTCATCGAGCGTCGCATGCACGATATCGCGTCGCACACCGCGCGCGCCTTCGACTGCAACGCGCAGGTCGAGTTCGTTCGCAACTACCCGCCGACGATCAACCACGAGAAGGAAACCCGGTTCTGCCGCGAGGTGCTGCACGAACTGGTCGGCGACGATCATGTGCACGAGTTCGAGCCGACGATGGGCGCCGAAGATTTCGCGTACTTCCTGCAGGCCAAGCCCGGCTCCTACCTGGTGATCGGCAACGGCGACGGTGGGCATCGGTCGGACGGACACGGCGAGGGCCCGTGCATGCTGCACAACCCGAACTACGACTTCAACGACGAACTGATTCCGATGGGCGCGGCGTACTGGGTACGCCTGGCCGAACGCTGGTTCGCCGCTTCGTCGCGCGCGAGCAACTGAATCGACCGGAACCCCCGTCGCGCAGCCACCGCGGTCGGCGCGGACAGCCGCACGGTGCGTGCCGGCGTCGGCTTCCGTCGTACACTGGTTGCGAGGAATCCGTTTCGTCGATGCGCACACCCATCGCACTCGAAGCCCGCAGCGAAGCACCGGCACAGTCTCACGCCGGACCGGCCGTCACCCGCTCCGAAGCGGTGGCCGCGCGCTCCCGAAGTTCGCACCGGGTGCTCGAGACGATCTCCGAGTGGCAACGCGAACTCGCCTCGATACGGCAGGCGCTGCACGCGAACCCCGAACTCGGCTTCGAGGAGCACTTCACCTCCGAGCTCGTCTGCCGGCAGCTGCAGCGCGCAGGCATCGACGAGATCCACCGCAACATCGGACGCACCGGCGTGGTCGGCGTCGTCCGGGGGCGACAGACGCGCAGCAGTCGCACCGTGGGCCTGCGCGCCGACATGGACGCGTTGCCGATGCAGGAAGACGGCGAGCATGCGCATCGATCGCGCAAGGCCGGCGTCATGCACGGCTGCGGGCACGACGGCCACGTCACGATGCTGCTCGGCGCCGCCCGTTACCTGGCGGCGAGCCGGGATTTCGACGGCACCGTCCACCTGGTCTTCCAGCCCGGCGAGGAAGGCCTGGGCGGTGCGAAAGCGATGATCGACGACGGGCTGTTCGAGCGGTTTCCGTGCGACGCCGTCTATGCGATGCACAACTGGCCCGCGCTTCCCCCCGGAACGATCGCCGTGCGTCCGGGACCGATCATGGCCGCCGCTGATCGCATCACGATCACGATCGAAGGGCGCGGCGGGCACGGCGCGCATCCGTACCTCGCCGTCGACCCCGTGCTCGTGGCCGCGCACATCATCACGGCCGCGCAGTCGATCGTCTCTCGCAACGTCAGTCCGATCGACTCGGCAGTGGTCAGCCTGTGCTCGATCCAGGCCGGGCATCCCGGCGCGATGAGCGTCATCCCGCACGAAGCGAAGCTCGTCGGCACCGTGCGCACTTTCCGCGAGTCGACGCAGGCGATGGTCGAGCAGCGACTGCGTTCGCTCGTCGAATCGGTGGCGGCCGGATTCGGTGCGAAAGCTTCGCTCGTCTACGAACGCGTGTACCCGGCCACGATCAACAGCACGCGCGAGGCGCTGTTCGGCGCAGCGGTGGCCGACGAGCTCGTCGGTTCGGCGAACGTCGTGCGCGACCTCGATCCGAGCATGGGCGCCGAGGATTTTTCCTTCATGCTGCGCGCACGCCCCGGCGCGTATTTTCGCCTCGGCCAGGGCGGCGCAGCCGAAGGCTGCCTGCTGCACAGTTCGCGCTACGACTTCAACGATTCCGTGCTTCCGGTGGGTGCGGCGCTGTTTGCGCGGCTGGCGGAGCAGTCGATGCCGGTGTGAGAAAGTGAAGGGTGAAGGGTCAAGGGGGAAGGGGAAAACCGGGGGCGGGCGGAGTCAGGCCTGGCTGGCGAGCGGGGTCAGCTGCCAACCTTCTTCGTCGGGCTCGAGGCGGTAGCGTTCGCCGATGCCGAGCACGGCTTTTCGGGGGACGTGACCGAACGGCAGGCCGGTGATCACCGGCACTGCGACGCGCTCGCGGAAGTGATCGACGACGCTGCGCAGATCGTAGCCGTTGTCGTGCGGCGACGGCTTCCATTCCGTGAACTCGCCGAGCATCACTGCCTGCTGAGACTCGAGCACGCCGGCGTAGAGCAACTGGTGCAGCATCCGCTCGATGCGATACGGGTGCTCGGCGACGTCTTCGAGAAACAGGATGCCGCCCTCGACAGCCGGCAGATACGGGGTACCCACGGCCGAGGCGACGAGCGAGAGATTTCCGCCCCATAGAGCGCCTTCGGTCGCCTCGCGCAGCCGTGCATTCGAAGGCCACGGTTCGCTCCAGCGCACCGGCAGCAGGCGCCCGTCCATCAGTGCAGCGAAGTGCTCGAGCATGTACGGGTCGGGCGCGTCGGAACCGAAGTCGCCCGCCACGCCGGGGCCGGCGAAACTCCGCGCGCCCGTGCGCGCGAGCAGCGCGAGCTGGAACGCAGTGAAGTCGCTGTAGCCGATCCAGCGAACGCCGCTCGCGGCCGAGGCCGCAACGAGCGGCCAGTCGATGCGATCGAGCAGGCGCGAGACGCCGTATCCGCCGCGGGTAATCATCACCGCATCGATGTCATGTGCGCGCGCGGCACGGTGGATCTGCTCGAGACGCGCCTCGTCGGTGGCACCGAATCGCTGCCAACCGTCGCGCGGTGCGCTGCAACGCGGCTCGTGGCCGAGCGCGCGCAACCGCTCGAGCGCGAGGTCGAAGCGTTCGAGCGACAGATGCGCGCCCGACGGCGCGATAACCTCGATATGGGCAGCGCGCGTCATCAGGTTCGCGCCGCGCGCGCTGCGGCGAAACGCACGAACCAGTCGATCGATGCCGGATTCGCCATCGAATCCCGATTGACGGATTTCTCGACCGGCTGCCCGAGCAGGATCTTCTTCACCGGCACCTCGAGCTTCTTGCCCGACATCGTTCGCGGTACCTCGGCGATCGCATAGACCTCGTTCGGCACGTGCCGCGCCGACAGCTTGCTGCGAATCGCATCGAGCAATCGTTTGCGCAACGTGGCGTCGACGCCGGTCTGGCCGCCGGCGGCCTGCTCGGGCTCGGGTGCGCGCCCTTTCGCTCCGATGCCGACGATCTGCGAGCCGGGCTCGCGCAGCACGACGAACAACGCCAGGAACGACTCGCGGCCGAGGTATTCGAGATCGATGACGAGCGAGTCGGCGACCTCGTCGAACTCCTCGACGACACGGTACAGCTCGCTCGTCCCCATCCGGATGCCGTAGCGGTTGATCGTCGAGTCGGAGCGCCCGAAGATCGTCGCGGTCACGCTCTCGGGACGCTCGTGCAGCATCAACCAGTCGCCGTGACGCCAGACGTTCGGCGGTCCCGGGTAGGTGTCGAAGTAGCTCTCGAAGTAGCGCCGCCCGTCGGTGTCGCCCCAGAAGAACAGCGGCATCGACGGCATCGGCTCGGTGCACACGAGCTCGCCCACCTCGCCCATCAGCGGCTTGCCGTCGTCGCTCCACGATTCGATCTTTCCGCCCAGCACGCGACACTGCATCTCGCCCGCGTACACGGGGAGCACGGGGCACGACGTGAGGAACGCGGCACCCGGGTCGGTTCCCCCCGAGATCGACGCGAGCAGGATGTCCGGATGCACGTGCGAGTAGATCCAGCGGCACGCCTCCACCGTGAGCGGAGAGCCGGTGGAACCGAGCGTGCGCAGCGCCGACAGATCGAACTGCGCTCGCGGATTCAGGCCCGACTTCATCGACAGCGAGACGAACGCCGGGCTCGTGCCGAAGAAGGTGAGCCGCTCGCGCTCGGCGATCCGCCAAAGCGTTCCAAGGTCGGGATGGCCGGGGTTGCCGTCGAACTGCAGCAGCGTCGCGCCGGTCATCAGCGTCGACACCCAAAGGTTCCACATGATCCAGTTCGTCGACGAGAACCAGAAGAAGCGATCGCTGTCGCCGACGTCCAGGTGCAGCGCGTTCGTCTTCAGGTTCTCGAGCACGGTGCCGCCGTGTCCGTGCACGATCGGCTTGGGCATTCCGGTGGTGCCCGACGAATAGACGATCCACAGCGGATGATCGAAGGGCAGTGCCGCGAAGCGGCACTCGGCCGGCTGCGCGATCGCGTCGCCCCACGCCAGGACCTGCGCACTACCGACGTCGTCCAGCCGTGCGTTCTCGTCGAGGTAGGGCACGAGCACCACGAATCGCACGGTGGGCAATTGCCGAAGCAGTTCGCGAACCGTCTCGCGGCGATCGAAGTCCTTGCCGCCGTAGCGATAGCCGTCGACGGCGAAGAGCACCGTCGGCTCGATCTGACGGAAGCGGTCGAGAACGCCCACGCTGCCCATGTCGGGCGACGAGCTCGACCAGATCGCGCCGAGACTGGTCGTCGCGAGCATCGCGACGACGGTCTGCGGAATGTTCGGCATGTACGCTGCGCAGCGTTCGCCCGGTTGCACGCCCAAGCGCTGGAGCGTCGCGCCGAGCGCGCCCACGTCGGCACGAAGCTGCGACCAGCTCACTTCCCGCCGCTCGCACAGCTCGGACGTGAACACGAGCGCCGGCCGCTCGGCAAAGCCCGCGCGCCCGGCCGGCGCGAGCAGGTGCTCGGCGTAGTTCAGCGTCTCGCCGTCGAACCAGCGCGCACCCGGCATCTCGCGACGCGCGAGGACACGCGTGGCCGGGGTTTTCGCCAGCACGCCGCTCCACTCATGGAACGCGCCCCAGAAACCCTCGAGATCGTCGACCGACCACTGCCACAACGCTTCGTAGTCCGGGAACGCGAGGCCCCGGTTCTCCTGCAACCACTGCTGGAAGCGCGTGACTCCGGCGCGGGCAATTCGCTCGGAACTGGGCCGCCACAGGATTTCGGGGGTGTTCATCGCAGAAGCGTCGACGTCGGGAGGATCGCGCCGACTATACCGAAAGCACCTCGCGCAGCCATCGCGACTGCATCGAAAGCGAACAAGGCCGGCGTCGGCAGCCTTTACAGGAAGACGGCGTGCGCGCGAGGCCGTGCGCCGGAGCATTCGAAGAAACAATGACTTGCGGCATGCAGAACGACTCTTGCTTGGTATCCATGAAATGCCTTCCCGCTTCGATAAGCAGCCGCGGAATCCCGCCATCATGGAGAAACGACGATGACACCTGCCGAAAGCGACTCACGAGCAACCCAGCAGCGCCATCCACACCGGAGTCGAAGCCTGCGCTCCGTTCTGCTCGCCGTCGTGATGGCGGGCGCTGCTTCTTTGACGCAGGCGGCACCTTTCTCATCGGTATTCTTCTTCGGCGACAGCCTGAGCGATTCGGGAAACAACTTCGTCGCTTCCGGCGGTGCCGTCACCGCGGTGCCTATCCCGAGCAACAGCTTCGTGCCGACATACCCCTATGCGTCCGGTCACTACACGAACGGGCTCGTATGGGCGCAGTCGTTTGCGTCCTGGCTCGGCACCTCGGCAACGCCGTCGCTGCTGGGTGGAAGCGACTACGCCTACGGTGGAGCGCGCACCGGTCCCGCCAACGGCAGCTTCCCACCGAGCCTGCTGGAACAGGTGGGCCAGTTCATGACGACTCTCGGCGGCGTGGTCCCCGCGGAATCGCTATTCGTCATCGCGGGGGGCGGGAACAACGCGAGGGATGCGCTGGGCGCCGTTTCTCTGGGCGCGGATCCCGCAGCGACGCTACTCGCCACCGCCGGCGGCTTCGTCACCGACACGTTGACGATGGTCCTCCAATTGCTCGGCGCGGGTGCCGACGACATCGTCGTCTGGACGGCGCCGAACATCGCGCTCGCGCCCGCGGTTGCGGCGCTCGGCAGTCCGGGAGCGAGCGCTTTCGCCACTGCGCTGGCCGACGCAATGAACTTCGCGTTGATCGAGGCACTCGCGCCCTACGCCGACGTCGTGCACATATTCGACCTGCGTGGATTGCTCGAGGACGTCGTCAACAACCCGCTGAAATACGGGTTGGACAACGTCACCGACGCCTGCGCCGTGCAGGTGGGTTGCGATCCGTCCACCTATCTGTTCTGGGACGGAATCCATCCCACGTCGGCAGGCCATGCGCTGATAGCCCAAGGCATGATTGCGCTGGTGCCCGCGCCGGGATCCGTGGCGCTGCTGATCGCCGCGCTCGGCCCCGCACTGGCGTTGGCCGCAAGGCGCAGGCGTTGCGAGAGACCCCTCGCGTAGTCTCGAAACGCGCCTCGAGCGATCGGGATAGGGGCGGTCAGGTTACCTGACCGGTCCCCTCCCACACCACCCGGCATGCGGGTCCGCACCGGGCGGTTCGAGCAGTTGAGGTCATGAGAGCCGGGGCACGCCGAGCCCGTCGAACCAGGCGATCGGCATCACGCGGTTCAACGCAAAGCGGCTGTTACGCCACCAACGCCGACTGTTCGCCGCAATCCGCCGGGCATCCTCTTTCGAGGCGCCCATCGCCACCAGTTCTCGATACATCGTCGTGCCCCGTCGCCAATGC
>JAEWFA010000060.1 GCA_023389055.1 Pseudomonadota bacterium
CGCTCCACGCTTCCTCCCCACGCTCGGTCACCCTCGCGCAGTTGCGCTTCGCTTCGCTCGCTGTGATCAACTTGTGGCGGGACTTGCACCCGCAGGAGTGCGCCCGTGCCGGGCGCACCAAAAAAAAACCCGCGAAAGACTCGCGGGTCGAATCCACCATGCGGTGGAGGAGGAGACTCCGTGGGGTGTCGCCTCGTGCCGCCACCCGCCTGTCCGTTTGCGCCGGCCGATCGACTTGTCGATCGGCGCAGCGCTTCATCATTCCTGCTTCAGCGGTCCCAGCTGGCGCGGGCTGCCGCCGCATCGACCTCGGCGCGCACACGCGGATCGAGATCCATCAGGACCTGCAGCGCGCGCTCCTGCTGCCGCGCGCGAGCGCTTTCGACCCAGCGAGCAATCCAGGCGGACATCGCGCCGCGCGCCTTGGCAGGCTTTGCGCGTTCGTTTCCGCCGACGCGCCCGAGACCCCCATGGGTGGAAACAAGCGTTGTCATGATCGTGTCCTCTGGGAAGGTGTGCCGTTGTGTTGAGAGGATTATGGCGAGGGTTGATGTATATTTCCAATTGATGTTGGCGATGAGTACAATTCGTCAATCGAATAGTTTGCGCCGGGCAGAATGAACTTTCGAACCCTCGACCTGAACCTGCTGCGCGTCTTCGACGAGGTGATGGCCGAGCGCAACCTGACCCGCGCGGCGCGCAACCTGGCGATGACGCAGCCGGCGGTGAGCAACGCGTTGCGCCGTCTGCGCGATGCGCTGGACGACGAGCTCGTGGTCCGCGCCGGATACGGCGTGCAACCCACGCCGACGGCGATTGCGCTGTGGCCGTCGGTGCGGCAGGCGCTGCAGCAGTTGCGCGAGACCTTTTCGCCGGCCGAATTCGTTCCCGCCGAAGCACGCGCGACGTTCACGCTCGCCATGGCCGACGCCACGGCATCGCTTCTGGTCCCCCCGTTGATCGCCTTCCTCGAGCACGAGGCGCCGGGCGTCTCGCTGCGCGTGCTGCCGCTCACCACGCGCGACCCGCGGCAACTGCTCATCGACAGCGACCTCGATCTCGCGCTCGGACACTTCCCGGCGGCGATCGCGGCCATCGCGATGGAGGAGATGCGCCCCGACATGGCCGTCGCCTTCGGGCACGAACGCCTGTACAGCAGCCACTACGCGTGCGTGATGCGCCTCGGGCACCCGTTGGCCAGACGCGAACTGACGCTCGACGAGTACTGCCGCGCGCACCACCTGCTGGTGAGCTTCTCGGGCCGGCCCTTCGGGCACATCGACGAGACGCTCGCAGCGCTGGGCCGCTCGCGGCGCATCGTCGTCACCGTCAACCAGTTCTTCACCGCCGGCATCATCGTCGCGAACTCGGACCTGCTCACCGTGCTGCCGAGACACTTCCTGTCGTCGACGGGAACGACCGACAAGGTGGCCGTGCGCGCCCTGCCCTTCGAGTTGCCGCGCGTCGACGTTCATTCGATGTGGCATCGGCGCCGCGAGAGCCGGCCCGGGCACGCGTGGCTGCGCGAGTCGATCCTGCGTGCCGCGGCAACGCCGCTGCGCGAGCGGGTGGTGCCGGGTTCGCCGTCGAGCGAAACGAGCGTCGATCGGGCCGGCGCGCCGGGATGAAGCCCGGCGCTCAGCGAAGCCGCTGCAGCGCCTCGCGCAATGCTGCCGGCAGCGCGACCGGCCGGTTGCTGTCCCGATCGACGTACACGTGCACGAAGTGTCCCTGCGCGCAGGCGAGCGCTTCGTCCTCGCGGAAGATCCCGAGCTCGTAGCGCACGCTGCTGTTTCCGAGATGCGCGACGCGAACGCCCGCCTGCACTCGATCGGGAAACGCGATCGGACGGAAGTAGTGGCAGTTCGTTTCGACGACGAGCCCCACGACCGCACTGCGCTCGATGTCGAGCGCGCCCATCTCGATCAGGTAGCGGTTGACCGCCGTGTCGAAGAACGAGTAGTAGACGACGTTGTTGACGTGCCGATACGCGTCGTTGTCCATCCAGCGCGTCGTGATCGGACAGAAATGGCGGTAGGCATCGCGCGCCTGCGGCGACGGGCGGGCGCCCCCCGCCGCCTGCGCCGCATCCCCATCGCTCACTGCACGCTGCTCTTCATCGGCGCGGCGTTCGACGGCCGCGGCATCGCCGAGCGATCCATCCGCGACGGCGCCGCGAAACGCCCGGAGCCGCGCTGCGGCATCTTGCGCAGATCGAAGCCCTGCATGTAGGCCGCGCGCACGATCACCGTGTATTTCCAGCCCGCGCCGCCGGCGATCGCCGCGATACCGGCCAACGCCAGCAGCGCAGCGGCGAACGACGGCACGAGCCAGGCGAGGATCGCGAGCACGGCGGGCGCTGCGTGACCGAGCCCGTGCAACGTCGGCGTGAACGCATCGAGCACGCGGCGCGACAACGGCGGAATGCCGTTGTCCCGCGCGCTGCCGACGTACGTGCGCCACAACGCGGCGTTCAGCACGGCAAGCACGACGAGCGAACCGATCACGAACGACGTCCAGCCTGACGAGCGCCACGACGCGCCGAACAGCGCGACGACGACGGCCAGCGCGCCTGCGCCTTCGAGCAGCGCGGTGGCGCCCAGCATCCACGGCATCAGCCCGACGCGCCAGGCGGGGATGCCGCGCGCGCGATGCAGGATCTTCGCCTGGCAAAGCAGGAACACCGCGGCAGAGACCGCGGCGAACGCGAACGGCACCGGACCGGGCGCGACGAGGCTCGCCAGTACCGACGGGAAGAACACGAGCGCCGCGTACAGCTCACGCGTCATCCACGAGCTCTGCCAACGGGTGGCGGCGCGCCAGAAGCGCATCTGCCGGCCGATCTTCAGGAACACGCAGAACAACCCGATCGCCACCAGCGCCGCCGACACGAAGAAGAGCGATGGGCCCGCATCGGTGGAGAGCGCGCCGATCGACATCGCTGCGGAACCGGTGAGAGCAAGCCCCGTGCCGATGCCGCCGAAGATCCAGTTCATCGCCGCGCGCCAGTCCCAGAACGCCTGGCGCGGACCGACGAGCGGATTGGCCGGATCGGCGCGGCGATCGTCGTCGAGGTCTTCGCTCGATGCGCTGCGCCCGGGAACCGCCGGCGTCGTGTACAGGTACTTGATCTGCGGATCGGTGCCGACGTCGGCGTTCAGCTGCAGGTACGCGCCTTCGCGCGTCAGGCGCGAAACGTTGCTGTCCGGATCGTTGAAGTCCCCGAACTGGATCGCCTGCGCGATGCACGACGCCGAGCATGCCGGAGTCGCTTCCGGGTCGACGCCGGGCTTCAGGCCCCGGGCCAGGCCTTCGTCGAGGCGGTCGACGCAGAACGTGCACTTCTGCGCGACGCCGATGCGCTCGGGGTGCGCAGTGGCCTTCTCCTGCTCGGTGCGCTGCTTGCCGTAATAACCGGTCATCTCGTGCGCGATCGTGCGCGCGTTGTACGGGCACGAGACGGCGCAATACGCGCAGCCGATGCACACGTCGTAGTTCATCGTCACCAGCCCATCCTCGCGCTGGCGCGTCGCGCCGGTGGGGCAGACGGGCACGCACGGCGGCTCGGCGCAATGCTGGCAACCGGTGACGAGGAACAGCCGTTCGACGTTGGGGAAAGTGCCCTGCTCGACGTCGAGCACGCGGCGCCATTGCACGCCTGGCGTGGTGTCGTTGGCGTGCTTGCAGGCGATCGTGCAGGTCTGGCAGCCGACGCAGCGGTTCAGGTCGATGACCATTCCCCAACGCGGCGTATTCGACGATGCCCGCGGCTTTGCGCTCGGCGTGTAGCCATCGGCCTGGGCGCCGAGGACCTGGTCGAGATCGGCCTGCTCGATGGTGCGGGCGAGCGGGCTGTCGCGGCCCGAACCCGCGGTTCGCGTGACGACGTCGTTCATGCGATGGCTCCTCGCGCCGATTCGCGCCGGCCGGATGCACCGGCCGACGTCGCGTCGGACGGCCCGCCGATCAACTGTCCGTTCGCCGCCCGGCGGATGCGGATGCGCATCACGTCGGAGCCGCTGCCCGTTCCGTCGGTGAGCTTCAGCGACAGATCGGTGAGCGAATTCAGGCTGGGCAGCTTGAGGTCTTTCGCGAAGGGCGTCTTCCAGTGGTCGAATTGGCCGATCATCAGTACCGTATCCGGTCGGATGCCTTCGCGAAGCACGGCGTTGCCTTCAGTGCGGCCCGACACCGATTCGAGGATCAGCCGTTCGCCTTCGGCGATGCCCAGCCGCCGCGCGGTGCTGCGATTGACGATGACGCCGCGGTGTCCCGCAACGTTGTTCGCGACTTCGTTGATCAGCGGCAGTCCGACGTTGGCGCCCCAGCTGTACTGCATCGAACGCGCGGTGAGCGCCCAGAACGGAAACTCGTCCGGGTCGTGCCCGTACTCGCGTGCGTACTCGATCCAGATTTCCGGAAAGCGCTCGTAGGTGGGCAGGAATTCGTATTCGGCGAGCTGGTGCTCCCACCACGACACGCCGATCTCGTGCAGCCGGTGCGCAAGCTGCCGGCCATGGCGCACGACGCGCTCCTGGTACGGCAGTTCGAAGCGCAGGTTCTGCCGCTCGAGTGCAGGGTAGAGGTACCAGTCGAGCTGCGGGAACGGACGCAGCAGGAAGCCGTTCTCCTTGAACCAGTCGAGATCGCGAATCTCTTCGCCGCCTGTGAGATCGTGGCTCGCCGCCTTGGCGATCGCGTTCCAGATCTCGTCGCCGGCCGGCTTCTTCGTCTCGTCGAGCGAGTAGTCGAAGCTGCCGTTGCGCGCGCGCAGCGCCATCCCGGCGGCGCCCTTGTTCACCGCCTTCACGTACTCCGGAAGAATGCCGGCGCGCTCGGCCAGCGCCGTGGAGATGTCGGTGAAGTCCATCACGTCGCAGTGCGAGTCGATCGCCGGCTGGCGGATCGCCCAACCCTCGTGCTTCCAGAACTGCTCGGTGAACTTCGTGCTGCCGATGCGGATGAGCTGCGTGCTCTCCAGGTCGAGCGCCTCGGGCAGCAGGATGTCGGCGAAGTGATTGGTTTCGTCCTCGGTGTAGGAGAACGCGACGATGAACGGGAATTCGGCGAGCCGCTCGGCGATCTCGGGCGCGTTCCACGACGAGATCGCCGGGTTCGTGCGGTAGCACATCCACATGTCGGGCGGCGTGACGCGCGGCCAGTTCTCGGGCGACTTCTTCTGGAAAAGCCACGGCAGGTGCGCAGGTCCCAGCGCCGGCGACCACGGCGAATCGGAGACGAGCGGCACCAGCGTCTTGTACGCGTTGCGGATGTGCGGCTGGCGCATCCAGCCGTCGCGCGAGGTCTCGTTGAACTGATACTGCATCAGCCCGTCGGGGCCGGGCAGCACGGACCCGACGCGCGACGCCGCGGGGCGCACGAGCTTGACCGCCGTGCCCAGCGTGCCGCCGGGTACCTCGAGCGCGCCCACGAGCACGGCGAGCATCGTGCGCGCCCAGCAGCAGTGATAGCCGCCCCAGCCGTTGTTCACCGATTTGCCGACCATCACGGCCACCGGCCGGAAAGGCAGCGTCTGGCCCTCGATCTCGATCGTCTGCCCGATGCAGGCGTGGGCGACGTATTCGTCCGCAATGCGACGGATCGTCTCGGCCGACACGCCGCACTCCTCGGCGGCCCATTCGGGCGAGTACTGGCGCATGTGATCGAGGAATACGCGAAACGACGGACGCGCGGCGGCCGCCGAATGCTCGATGCGTTCGTCGTCCGGTCCGTGCTCGACGCCGGCCACGGTGAACTCGCCGTCGAGCGCCGGGTCCTGCAGGCCTGGATCGTCGTAGGCTTTCGCCTTTCCGTCGGCGAGGTCCCAGATCAGCGGCTTGCCACTTTGCGCATCGCGCACGAACCAGCCGTTCGGTCCGACCAGGTACGGCGAGCTGCTGCGGTTCTTCAGGAACGGGATGTCGCAGGATTGCGCCCACCCCTGCTCGTGCACGATCCGATGGATCAGCGCGAAGAGAAAGGCGGCGTCGGTCTTCGGCCGGATCGGAACCCATTCGGCCGACAACGCACCGGTAACCGAAAGGTGCGGCTCGACCTGCACGCGCTTGGCGCCGCGCACGCGCGCATCGGCCTCGCGCCAGATGCCGACCACGCCGCCCGACGCCTCGACGTTGTTGCCGCAATTGATGATGTAGTTCACGTACGGCGTGTCGGGCGACACGATGAACGCGCGGTGCCACAACTCACCGTACAGGTGCTCGGAGTGATAGCACTTGACGCCCTGCCCGGCGCCGTAGCCCTGGTCGATCGGGCCCCAGGCAGCCATGAAGGCGGGAAAGCTGCCCATGTACTGCACCGGCGTGCCGCCGCCGCCGGTGGAGGTGGCCAACCGCGGCACGCCCTCGTCGTTCAGCAGGCCCTTGGCGCGGATCTCGCGCATCTTCGCGCCGACGATGTCGAGCGCCTCGTCCCAGCTGATCGCGACGAAGCCGGGATCCTCGTTGCGGCCTTTCTTCGGATTCGTGCGCTTCATCGGCTGGCGAATCCGGTTCGGGTTGTACGTCTTCTGCACCAGGCCGTAGGCCTTCACGCAGACACGCCCGCCGCCGGGGTGCTGGCCGCTGATGTCGTAGTTCGACTCGATGCGCGTCGCGACGCCGTCCTCGACCTCGACCTTCAGCAGGTCGGGTCCCGCTACGCACTGGTAGCAGTAGATGGGAACCTTCTTCGCAGCCATCGCCGTGCCTCCTCGAATCGACGATTGTCGCTTCCGCCCGGAAGGCAAACCTTAACGCGGCTCAAGAACGAGGGCGGAACGCGCCTCGTTCGCAGTGATCGCCGCGCGTGCGTGGCTCCAGGGCGGACGCAAAAAAGCCACCCGCTAGGGGTGGCTTCTTCGCGTCGGAGAATTGCCTGACGATGTCCTACTTTCACAAGCGAGATGCTCACTATCATCGGCGCTGCGGCGTTTCACGGTCCTGTTCGGGATGGGAAGGGGTGGTTCCACCGCGCTATGGTCGTCAGGCGTAACTTTTCGCCCATCCGCAGCCGGTTGCCCGACGGCGAACGAACCAATCCTGAAAGAAGATATCGAAACAGCTCTCTTCGACCTGTCGGTCGCGTCCGGACGGGTATCCGAACGCGGGGTTGTGAGGCGCACACACAACCTTGCGGTATCACGCTGAGCTGATTCGCAAAGTTATAGGGTCAAGCCTCACGGGCAATTAGTACCGGTTAGCTGAACGCATTACTGCGCTTCCACATCCGGCCTATCAACGTCCTGGTCTAGGACGACCCTTCAGGGGGATCGAGTCCCCAGGGAGATCTCATCTTCAGGCGAGTTTCCCGCTTAGATGCTTTCAGCGGTTATCTCTTCCGCACTTAGCTACCCTGCGATGCCACTGGCGTGACAACAGGTACACCAGAGGTGCGTTCACTCCGGTCCTCTCGTACTAGGAGCAAGCCCCGTCAAATCTCCAACGCCCACAGCAGATAGGGACCAAACTGTCTCACGACGTTTTGAACCCAGCTCACGTACCTCTTTAAATGGCGAACAGCCATACCCTTGGGACCGGCTACAGCCCCAGGATGAGATGAGCCGACATCGAGGTGCCAAACACCGCCGTCGATATGAACTCTTGGGCGGTA
>JAEWFA010000043.1 GCA_023389055.1 Pseudomonadota bacterium
CCCCTCGCCGTCGGCGCACAGCGCCCTTGCCCCGACCCCCCAGCGGCCGCTCAGCGCGCGCCGTCGCGCGGCGCCTCGTCGTCGCCCGTCGCGACGGCACCCGTGTGACCAGCCCGGCGCAGGCGGAACAACGCCGCGCGCGCGAGGAACACGACGGCGACGGGCGCGCCGATCGGCAGCAGCACCACGACCGTCCAGGGCTGGATCGACAGCACCCCCTGCGTCGCGCTGAACCACACGACCGAAGCCGCCGCTATCGACCAGGTTCCCATCGTGTACGGAAGCGCCGCCGGATGCGCGCGCAGGAAGTAATGCGGGAAGCGCAACAGGCCGGTAGCACCGACGACGCAGAACGCCGCGCCATTGAGCAGCAGCAGCGAGACGACGACGTCGACCCACAGCGGCGTGAGCGCCGGAGAAACCAGCAACGCCTCGGCGCTCATTCGATGATCTCGCCTCGCAGCAGGAACTTGGCGAGGACTGCCGTGCTGACGTAGCCGAACAGCGCGATGATCAGCGCCGCCTCGAAATACATCGTTCCGCCCGAGCGAAGGCCGAGCACCAGCATCGCGAGCATCGCGACGACGTAGAGGAAATCGAGCGCGAGGATGCGGTCCTGCGCGCTGGGGCCGCGCAGCACGCGCGCGAACGCCAGCGCCATGGCGACGACGAGCAGGACCAGCGTCGCCAGCGACGCGAAGTGCAGCACGGGGCTCATTCAAAGATCTCCTTCAGCGGGTGCTCGTAGCGCGCCTTGTAGCGCACGACGAATGCATCGACCTCGTCTTCTCGCACACCGAACACGTGCAGCGTGTACCAGCTGCGATCGCCGGCGAGCTCGGTCCAGACGGTTCCCGGAATGACCGTCGTGATCGTCGCCAGCGCGGCGATCGCGTGCGGGTCGCGCAGATCCAGCGTCATCCGCACGAAGCGTCCTGCGGGCATCTGCCCGCGACGGCGCAGCGTGCCGCGCGCCACCATGAAGCTGGACGCGATGACGTCGCCGCCGACGCGCAGGATCAACCGCAGCAGCGTTCCCGGGCGGCGGATGCGTGGGCGCGACGCGAAAAAAGGCGCCGTGAGCAGCGGCATCGCCACCGCCACTACGACGGCGATGACCAGCTGCCCGATGCTCGCCGAGCGCGACAGCACCAGCCACAGCGCGAACAGCGAAGCGCTGAGCAGCGGCGAAGGAAACACGCGTTTCATCGCGGCTCGACGGGTCGCGCGGTGAGCACGGCATCGACGTACGCGGCCGGTCGGTGCAGCGACTGCGCCGCGTAGGCGACGTAGCGCATCACCGGCTCGGCGCGCACCGTCAGCAGCGCACACAGCGCCAGCAGCATCGCGATCGGCAGCGTCTCGATCACCCGCAGGCGCGGCGCGGCGCGCTCCTGCGGCGCCCAGAAATAGCGGATGCCCGCGCGCGACATCGCGAGCAGCGAAAGGAAACCCGAGCCGACCAGCACGGCGACCATCGTCAGCGCGGCAATGGCGGGCGCCGACACCGGGTCGTTGAGCGCGGGATCGGGCGCGAGCGCCGACGACAGCATCGCGAACTTGCCGAGGAAACCCGACAGCGGCGGCAGGCCCGCGATCATCAGCGCGCACAGCATGAATGCCAGCCCGAGGAACGCGAGCGCGCCGGGAATCGTGCGACCGATCAGCACCGTCTCGTCCTCGTCGAGGTTCGAGTCGGGCCGCTCGATGTATTCGACCGAGAACGGCAGCGGATCGACGTCGTCCTGCGGCACCTTCGGCTCGACCTCGCGCGCGCGGTCGATCAATTCGAGGAGCAGGAACAGCGCCGCGAGCGCGAAGGTAGAGCCGATCAGGTAGAAGAGCGCACCGGCCGTGAGCGCCGGCCGCCCGAAGCCGATCGCCGCGATCAGCGTCGCCGACGAAATGACGACGCCCCAGGCGGCCACTCGCCCGGGGTGGTGCGATGCGAGCATGCCGACCGACGCGACCGCGAGACTGGCCATCCCGATCCAGGTGAGCGCGGCACCGCCGAAGTTCGCCGAATCGCCGGCGTCGACGCCGAAGAGCAGCGTCCAGACGCGCAGGATCGCGTAGACGCCGACCTTGGTCAGGATCACGAACAGCGCGGCCGCCGGAGCGCCTGCAGCCGAATAGGCCGGAACGAGCCAGAAATTGAGCGGCCACATCGCCGCCTTCGCCAGAAATGCGACCGCCAGGATCGAAGCGCCAGCGTGCAGCAGCGGCCGATCGGCCGGCGCGACCTGCGGGATGCGCGCAGCGAAGTCCGCCAGGTTCAACGTGCCGACGGCCCCGTAGAGAACGGCCACCCCGACCAGGAACAACGATGAAGCGAACAGGTTCACCGCGATGTAATGCAGTCCGGCACGTACGCGCGCCGCGCCCGAACCGTGCAGCAGCAGCCCGTACGATGCGGCGAGCAGGATCTCGAAGAACACGAACAGGTTGAAGACGTCGGCGGTCAGGAACGCGCCGTTCACGCCCATCAACTGCAACTGGAACAGCGGGTGGAAGTGCACGCCGGCGCGGTCCCAGCGCGCCACCGAATAGACGAGCGCAGCCAGCGCGATGACGCCGGTGACGAAGAGCATCAACGCCGCCAGCCGGTCCACGACGAGCACGATGCCGAATGGCGCAGGCCAGTTCGCCGGCAGGTAGACGCCGACCGCGGCTGCGCTGCTCTCGTCGACGAGCAGCAGCAGCGCGATCGCGGCGATCAGCGTCGCGAAGGACGAGAGCACGTTCAGCGACGCGCGCAGGCGGCGGCGACGTTCGGCGACGAGCAGCATCAGCGCCGCCGTGGCCAGCGGCAGCACGATCGGCACGACGATCAGGTGCGGCATCGCGGCCTTCGCCCAGCCGATCACGTCTCCTCCCGGCCGTCGACGTGGTCGGTGCCGGACAACCCTCGCAGCGCGAGCAGCACGACCAGGAACAGCGCCGTCATCGCGAAGTTGATGACGATCGCGGTGAGCACCAGCGCCTGCGGCAGCGGATCGGTGTAGTGCTGCAGGTCGTGGGGCACGCCGGGAGCGACGATCGGCGGCTGGTCGATCGACAGGCTCCCCATGCTGAAGATGAACAGGTTCACCGCGTACGACAGCAGCGAAAGCCCCATCAGCACCTGGAAGGTGCGCGGGCGAAGCAGCAGCCATACGCCCGAGGCGGCAAGTACGCCGATGGCGGTGGCGAGGACGACTTCCATCAGCCGGGCCTGCGGTGCGCACGCAGCGACTGGTGCGCCAGTGCGATCAGCATCAGCAGCGTGGCGCCGACGACGACGGCGAACACGCCGGCGTCGAACAGCAGCGCACTGGGCCAGTGCGCCTCGCCGCCCCACGGCATCGGCACGTGCGCAGTGTGCGTCGTGAGGAACGGATGGCCGAAGAAGATCGCGCCCGCACCGGTCGCGACGACGAGCAGCAGCCCGGCGGCGATCCACCACGGCGTGCGCAGGTGCACGCGCGATTCGACCCACAGCGTTCCGAGCACCAGGTACTGCGTGAGGAACGCGATCGCGACGACGAGGCCCGCGACGAATCCGCCGCCGGGCGCGTCGTGCCCGCGCAGGAACAGGTGCAGCGCGACGACGAAGGAGATCGGCAGCAGCAGGCGCACGAGCACCGCCGGTACCGTGCGGTAGCCGATGCCCGGATCACGGCCCGGCTCCGGTTCGAGCACGTCCTCGAGCGGATCGCCCGCGACACCGGGGCGCTGCTGCTCGGGAACGATGCTCTCGCGCGGCGGCCGGAAGCGACGCAGCAGCGCATAGACGACGAGCGCGACGATGCCGAGCACGGAGATCTCGCCCATCGTGTCGAAGCTGCGGAAGTCGACGAGCGTGACGTTGACTACGTTCCGACCGCCCCCATCGGGCAGCGCGCGCGCAAGAAGGAAAGGCGAGATGCTCTGCGGCGCTTCGCGCGTGAGCATCGCGTACGACAACGCGGCGGTACCGACGCCGACGACGACCGCGAGCACCAGGTCGCGCGCGCGTCGCGTGCGCGCGCGCAGCGCGACGCGCGCATCCTCCTCGACGAAGCGCTTGGGCAGCCAGCGCAGCCCGAGCAGGAACAGCACCGTCGTGACGATCTCGACGGCCAGCTGGGTCAGCGCGAGGTCGGGGGCCGAGAACCAGAGGAACGTCACGCAGGTGACAACGCCGGCGACGGCGAGCATCGTCACCGCCGCCAGTCGATGGAATTTCGCCTGCGCCGCGGCCGCGATCGCGGCGACGATGCCGATCGCCCACAAGCCGACGAACACCGGAGACGGCGCGACCCGCGGGCGATCGCCCCAGCTGACTCCGTCCAGTCCGAGCGCCGCCGCCGCTGCGACCACCGTCAGCGCGACCATCAAGAACAGCTGCGCCTGCAGTCGGTGCGAACCGAGTGCACGCATCAGGTGCCGCGCGCCGACGCTGGCGAGGATCGTCGCGCGCTCGAACGCGCGCTTGCCGTCGAGATAGCGGACGAAAGGAGTGCCGCGCAGGCCGCCGGCGAACGCACGGCGCAGCCCCAGGTAACCGAGCACGCCGCCCATCATGGCAACGACGCTCATCGCCAGCGGAGCGGTGAAGCCGTGCCAGACGGCCAGGCTGTACGGCGGCAGCGTGCCGCCGACCACGGGCCGCGCCGCCGCCGCCAACGCAGGCCCGACCGACCAGCCCGGTGCGATCCCCACCACCAGGCACGCGAGCACGAGCAGCTCGACCGGAACGCGCATCCAGCGAGGCGGCTCCTGCGGTACGCGCGGCAGGTCGGTGGACAGCCGCCCGAAGGAGACGCCCCAACCGAAACGCAGCGAATAGACGACCGCGAAGATGCCGGCGAGCGTCGCCACCGCCGGCAGCGCGATCTCCACCCACGGCGCCGACTGCACGAAAACGGTCTCGGCGAAGAACATCTCTTTCGACAGGAAGCCGTTGAGCAGCGGCACGCCCGCCATCGCTGCGCTTGCCACCAGCGCGAGCGTGGCCGTGATCGGCATCGCATGCACCAGTCCGTGCAGCCGGCGCAGGTCGCGCGTGCCGGTCTCGTGGTCGGCGATGCCGGCGGCCATGAACAGCGACGCCTTGAACGTCGCGTGGTTGAGCATGTGGAACACCGCGGCCACCGTCGCCACCGGACTGTTCAACCCGAGCAGCAGCGTGATCAGCCCGAGGTGGCTCACCGTGGAGTACGCGAGCAGCCCCTTCAGGTCGTTCTGGAACATCGCGATGTACGCGCCGAGCACGAGCGTGAGCAGGCCCGCCGTGCCGACGATCCAGAACCACAGGTCGGTACCGGCCAGCACCGGCCATAGCCGGGCGAGGAGAAAGACGCCCGCCTTGACCATCGTCGCCGAGTGCAGGTAGGCCGACACGGGCGTCGGCGCTGCCATCGCATGCGGCAGCCAGAACTGGAACGGGAACTGCGCGCTCTTCGTCAACGCGCCCAGCAGCACCAGCACGAGCGTGGGCGCGTAGAGCGGGTGCGCGACGATCGCGACGCGCGCGGCGAGCACCACGTCGAGATCGAAGGAGCCGACGATGCGCCCGAGCAGCAGCACGCCGGCAAGCAGCGAAAGGCCGCCGCCACCGGTGACGACCAGCGCCATCCGCGCGCCGCGCCTGGCATCGGGGCGGTGATGCCAGTAGCCGATCAGCAGGAACGAAAAAAGGCTGGTCAGCTCCCAGAAGAAGACGAGCTGGATCAGGTTGCCGGCGGTGACGACGCCGAGCATCGACCCCATGAAGGCGAGCAGGAACGAGAAGAACCGCGGTACCGGGTCCGACGGCGACATGTAGTAGCGCGCATAGAGCACCACCAGCGCGCCGATGCCGGTGACCAGCATCGCGAACATCCACGCGAAGCCGTCGATGCGAACGACGAAGTCGAGCCCGAACGACGGAAGCCACGAGACCTGCTCGCGTACGACGCCGCCGTCGCGCACCTGCGGGAACAGCGACCCCACCCAGATGGTCGCGGCGACCGCCAATGCGCCCGCCAGCGTGGACTCCGCGTTGCGGGCGTTCGACGGCATCAGCGCGGCGACAACGCTGCCGAGAAACGGTAGGGCGATGAGAAGAGCGAGCGTCATCCGCGAGCGGGTCGGTGGCGATCGACGATATCAGATCGCCTCAGGATCGCCTTCTCGAGCTCGGAGACGACCAGCACGAGCGAGCCGGCGGCGACCACGCGCAGCCACTCGCCCGCGCCCAGGTCGACCGAACCGAAGACGCGCTGCAGCCACGGCGCGTGCGTGAAGGCGAGTTGCAGCAACGCGCAGAGGCCGATCGCCGCCAGTGCGTATCGGTTACCGAGCAGTCCCTGGCGCGACAGCACCGAGCGCCGCACGTGGCGGCTGGCGAGCAGGTAGACCATCTCGGCGACGACGATCGCTCCCACCGCCATCGTGCGAGCGGTCTCGATGGAAGCGTCGTGCTCGAGCTCCCGGAGGAACAGCCCCAGCGCGCCGGCCATCATCACCAGCGAAACCATGACCATGCGCCAGACGAAGAACGACGTCAGCAGCGCCTCGCCGGGAGCGCGCGGCGGACGACGCATGACGTCGTCCTCGGCCGGCTCGAAGGCGAGCGCCAGCCCCAGCGTTGCCGAAGTCGCCATGTTGATCCACAGCACCTGTGCCGGCGTCAGCGGGAGCGCCAGGCCGAACACGATCGCGGCGAGCACGACGAGCGCCTCGCCGCCGTTGGTCGGCAGCATGAACAGGATGAACTTGCGGATGTTGTCGTAGATGCCGCGGCCCTCGCGCACCGCGTTCGCGATCGTCGCGAAATTGTCGTCGGCGAGCACCATGTCGGCCGCCTCGCTCGCCGCGTCGGTTCCCTTGTGGCCCATCGCGACGCCGACGTCGGCCCGCTTGAGCGCCGGCGCGTCGTTCACGCCGTCGCCGGTCATCGCGACGGTGTGCCCGTTCGCCTGCAGCGCCTGCACCAGCCGCAGCTTGTGCTCGGGGCTGGCGCGTGCGAAGACGTCGACGTTGCCGACGAACCGACGCAGGGAATCGTCGTCGAGCATCTCGATCTCCGCGCCGGTCAGCCCGGGCAGCCCGGCGCCGATGCCCAGTTGCGCGCCGATCGCCCGCGCGGTCTCGACGTGGTCGCCGGTGATCATCTTCACGCGGATGCCGGCGTCGCGGCATTCGCGCACCGCCCTCGTCGCCTCGGCACGCGGCGGATCGATGCTGCCGAACAGCGCGAGCATCGTGAAGCCCGACTGCACGTCGTCGAAGCCGATGTCGGTGGTGTCTGCCGGCACCTTGCGCACGGCGATACCGAGTACGCGCAGCGCACGCGCCGCACAGTCGGTGATCGCGCGACGCCAGTAATCGGGGTCGAGCGTCTCGGCGCCGCCGACGCCCGCCTGGCGTTCGCACATCTGCATCACGCGCTCGGGCGCGCCCTTGACGACGACGAAGCACCCGCCTGCGCCGTCGCGGTGCAGCGTCGCCATGAACCGGTGCTCCGACTCGAAGGGGATCGCGTCGAGCCGCGCGAAGGTCTCGCGTTCCCCCGGCACGTCGAGCCCCGCCTTCATCGCGAAGACGAGCAGTGCGCCTTCGGTGGGATCACCGACCAGGCGCCACTGCGCATCGGCATCGGCCAGGCGCAACTGCGCGTCGTTGCACAACAGCGCCGCGCGCGCCGTTTCGCGCAGCACCGCGTGCTTCGACGCGTCTATCGGCGCGCCCTCGCTGCGGATCGCACCGGTCGGCTCATAACCCGCGCCTTCGACGTCGTAGACCGCTTCTGCCGTGACGACGCGCTGCGTCGTCATCTCGTTGCACGTCAGCGTACCGGTCTTGTCCGAGCAGATGACGGTGACGGAACCGAGCGTCTCCACTGCCGGCAGCCGGCGGATGATCGCGTGCCGGCGCGCCATCCGGCGCACGCCGAGCGCGAGCGCGATCGTCATGATCGCCGGCAGCCCTTCCGGGATCGCCGAAGCCGCGAGCGCGACGACCATGATGAACATGTCTGCGGGCGGCGTTGCGCGCACGAGCACGCCGAAAGCGAAGGTGGCGGCCGCCATGCCGACGATCGTCACGCCGAGCCAGCGACCGAAGCGATCGACCTGATGCTGCAGCGGCGTCACCGCCTGCTCGATGCCGCCGAGCAGCGCGCCGATGCGGCCCAACTCGGTATCGCCGGCAGTGGCGACGACGACGCCGGTCGCGGCGCCGGCGACGACCATCGTTCCCGAATAGAGCATGCAGCGCCGATCGCCGAGCGCGGCGTTCCGATCGACGCGACCGGGCGCCTTGCCCGCCGGCTCCGACTCGCCGGTCAGCGCCGATTCGTCGACGCGCAGCCCGCGCGCTGCCACCAGTCGCAGGTCGGCCGGGACGCGATCGCCGGAGACGAGAACGACCAGGTCGCCGGGCACCAGCCGGTCGGCGGTGATCGTCGATCGCCGGGCTTCCCGCACGACGCTCGCGGTCGGCGACAACAAGTCGCGGATCGCCTCGAGCGCGCTCTCGGCGCGCCCCTCCTGCACGAAGCCGATCGCCGCGTTCACGAGCACGGCGGAGATCAGCACCGCGCTGTCGATCCAGTGGCCGAGCGCGGCGGTGATCGCCGCGGCCGCGAGCATCAGGTAGATGAGCAGGGAATGGAACTGCAGCAGCAGGCGCAGCCAGGCGGAGCGGCCGGGCGCCGCCGGGAGACGGTTCGGCCCGTGCCGCAGCAGCCGACGTTCCGCCTCGGTGCCGGGAAGGCCGATCTCGGCGTCGCTGCGAAGCAGGCGAAGGACGTCGTCGATGCCGCACGCATGCCAGTCGATCGGCTGCACGCCGCTCGGCTCGTCGTCCATCCGGGCTCCTCTCGCAGTGCTTCGGGAACCGCGAGGGTACCGCCGCCGGGCCTCTTTCTCAGGCCGTGCGGTGCAGCGTCTCGGACGGAAGTTCGCCGAACATCCGGCGGTAGTCGCAGGCGAAGTGGCTCAGGTGCCAGAAGCCCCAGCGCGCGGCGACGTCCTGCACGGTGGTGCCCTGTACGGGCGCGCGAAGCGCCCGCCGGACGCCGTTCAACCGCAATGCGCGCAGGTAAGCCACCGGGTTCAGGCGCAGCACTTCGCGAAAGCCGTACTGCAGCGTGCGCCGGCTCACGCGCAGCTCGCGGCAAAGGTCCTCGACGCTCAGCGGCTCGTCGACGTGCTCGCGCATGTACTCCTGCGCGCGACTGACCAGCGCATGGCTGCGCGTCGGGCCCGGCGCGACCACGGCTTCGTCGCCGGCGACCGCGAAGGTGTCGACGAGGCTGCGGTAGACCGCATGCTCGAGGGCTCGCCGGGTGACCGGATGCTGCAGCTTCTGCGGGTGCCCGCAGATCGACTCGAGCGCGAGCAGCAGGAACGCGCGCAGGCGCCGCACGCGCTCGGGCGCCGGCGAGGCCACCGAGACGTCGCGCAGGTCGAGGTCGACGTCGCGCTGGTCGATCTCCAGCGCGTAGGCGCGCAGCGCGTCGATCGGCATCGACAGCCCGACGAGATCCAGCGGCGCCGGGGCGCGGAAGTCGAGATGGCGCCGGTCGCGCAGCACGATGACCGAATCCAGCCCGACCGGACGGCCGTCGAAGTAGCCCTCTCCCTGCAGCGCGATCGGCACGCCGAACATGTAGGCGCCGGGGCGGCCGGAGCCGAGTTCGTGCACCGCCTGGTTCGTCGTCTCGCGAAACAGCTGGATACCCGCGAACAACGCCTCGCACAGGAACCCCTCGAACGGGCCCGGCGTCAGCTGCTCGTAGGTCTGGTCCCAGCCGCTCAAACGGGCGGCGTGCTCGTCCGCGTCGCACGAGCGCACGCGCGCGAACGAATAGTCGTCGCGCTGGGACTGCGTCGGGGGCCGCTCGCCGATGCACATCGTCGTCGCTCTCCGCCGTCGTCGACTCTCACTGCACAGGAGCGCCGCGACTGCCCGGGACCGGGTCGCAAAGCGACCGCGGGGAGCCGATTGAATCTCGTTTCGGTCCGCTTGGCAAGCGCCAATTCGCCGACTCGTTTCATTTGCAACCGATTTTCGACGATGAAAGAAAGGTCGGATCCGCGGCCTCGAATTGCCGATTTCGGCTAACGGACCGCCCTCGGCCGCTTCTAGAATCCCTGCGAGCCGACGAAGAATCGGCCGAACGAGGAGTTTCCACGCATGAGACGAGTCGCTGCACGAATGCTCCCGGCGTCGCTGCTGGCCCTTGCGATCACCGGCGCATCGGCGCAATCGTTGCCGGAGAAACAAACGGTGGTCACCCCGCCCCCGGCCGGCCCGACCCGTGCGTACCTGTCCGACATCGCGATCCAGCACATCGTCGACGGGCGCCTGCACGTCGTCGACGTCGAAACGGCACGCTACGTCGGCCAGATCCCGCTCGCGTTCGCCGGGCAGGCGGTGCTGTCGCCCGATCGCAAGCGCATTTACGTCTCCACCACCTATTACCCGCGCCTGTGGCGGGGGACGCGGGCCGACGTCATCGACATCTGGGACGCGCAGACGCTGTCGTATACCGGCGAGATTCCGATCCCCGAGCGTCGCGCGCAGGCGCTGAACTACAAGGGGCTGCTCACCGTCTCGTCCGATTCTCACTGGCTTTTCGTGCAGAACGCCACGCCGGCGAGCTCGGTGAGCATCGTCGACCTGCGCGAGAAGCGGCTCGCCAGCGAGGTTGCCAGCTCCGGCTGCTGGCTCGCGCTGCCCGTGCCGAGCGCGCCGAACCGCTTCGCGACGCTGTGCGGCGATGGCACGATGGAGACGATCACGCTCGACGAGCGCGGCGCGCTCGCCTCGCGCGCACGCAGCGAGCGCTTCTTCGATCCGGACGTCGACCCGATCTTCGTCCATGCCGAAACGATCGGCGACCGCTTCTTCTTCGTCTCCTACCTCGGCAAGGTGCACGAGGTCGATCTAGGCGCGGAAAAACCGCGCGCGGTCGGCAGCTGGTCGATGATCGGCGCCGACGACGCGAAGAAGGCGTGGCGCCCCGGCGGCTACCAGCTGTTCGCGATACACGCGAAGAGCGGGCGCCTGTATGCGCTGATGCACCCCGACGGCCAGGAAGGCTCGCACAAGAATCCGGCAGCGGAGATCTGGGCCTTCGACCTCGCCACGAAGAAGCGCGTGGCGCGCATTCCGGGCCACAACGCGATCTCGCTCACTGCGATCCAGGGGGGCGCTCCGCGCCTGGTCGCGCTCGATGCGATGACGATGGGCCTCGTGCTGATCGACGCCGGCGACAAGCCGCGAGTCGTGCAACGCATGGACGGCGTCGCCGAAGCGGGCACGCTGATCGAGATGCAGTGATGGCGGGGTTCGCGCTCGATCCCGTGCTCGGCCACGCGATTGCCGGTGCTGTCGCGCTGGTGCTTGCGGTCGGCGCGTGGGCCAAGATCGCCGACCTCGAAGCGTTCGCCTTCGCCGTCGAGCGCTACCGGCTGCTGCCTTCGACGGGCGCGCGGCTCGTGGGTCTCGCGCTGCCCTTCGTCGAGGCCGGCGCCGCCGTGCTGCTCGTCGCACCGGCCACCCGCGTGCCCGGAGCGATGCTCGCCTCGGCACTGATCGCGCTCGTCACCGGCGCCGTCGTCGTCAACCTGCTGCGCGGGCGCACCGACATCGACTGCGGCTGCGGCGGTCCCGGCCAGCGGCAGACGCTGTCGTGGCGCCTGCCCGCGCGCAACGCCGCACTGCTCGCCGCATGCGCGCTCGCCGCCGCGCCGCTCGCGCCTCGCGCGCTCGTCTGGCTCGATGCCTTCACCGCGACTTTCGCCGCCGCAGCGTTGTGGTTCGTCTACGCCGCCGCCGACGAGTTGCTGTCCGACCCGCAGCGCCTGTCGCCGCAGGCGAACCGACTGCCCTCGCCGGGAACCCGCCGATGACCGAAGCCCTGATCGTCTCGAACCTCGTCCTGTGGGTGGCGGTGCTCGCGCTGCTTGCCACCGTGTACGCGCTCGCGCGGCAGATCGGCGTGCTCTACGAGCGCATCGCACCGATGGGCGCGCTGATGATCGACGCCGGGCCGAAGGTGGGCGACGCCGCGCCGGCGCTCGAGTTGCACACGCTCGACGGGCGCGCATTCGCCACCGGCGGCGCCCGCGAGAAGAGCCTGCTGCTGTTCTTCCTGTCGCCGACCTGCCCGGTGTGCAAGAAGCTGCTGCCGATCCTGCAACGCATCGCCTCCGACGAACGAAGCTGGCTCGAGCTCGCCTTCGCCAGCGACGGCGAGCACGACGAGCACGAGGCGTTCCGCGCGCGCGCCGGCCTGGCCGCCTTCCCCTACGTGCTGTCCACCGAGCTCGGCATGTCCTACCGGATCGGAAAGCTGCCTTACGCGGTGCTGGTCGACGAGGCCGGACGCGTTCGCGCCAAGGGACTCGTGAACTCGCGCGAGCAGCTCGAGAGCCTGTTCACGGCGCGCGAGCTCGGCGTTGCGTCGGTCCAGGAATTTCTCGGCGACCGCGGCGAAACGATGCAGACGATGGAGGCGAGCAGGACATGAACTGGTTCGATGCCGCATTCGAGCGATCGACGCGCGCCGCCGCGCGCCGCACCTCGCGACGCTCGGCGATCGCGCACCTGGGGCGGCTGCTCGTCGGCGCATCGGTTGCCCTGCCCGTGCTGCCCTTCGACCGCAGCGCACACGCGGCCAAGGGGCACGGCGGCGGCGCCGCGAAAGGCGCCAAGACCGTACAGACCGACGACAAGCAGTGCGACTACTGGAAATACTGTGCCGTCGACGGCTTCCTGTGCTCGTGCTGCGGCGGCACCGTCAATGCGTGTCCGCCGGGCACCGAACCTTCGAAGGTCTCGTGGATCGGCACCTGCCGCAATCCGACCGACGGCAAGGATTACCTCGTCAGCTACTTCGACTGCTGCGGCAAGAGCGCCTGCGGCCGCTGCCTGTGCAACACGAACCTCGGCGAGCGCCCGGCGTACCGCATCACGCTGCACAACGACATCAACTGGTGCATGGGCAGCACCAGCACGATGTTCCATTGCACCGCGTCGCTGCTGATCGGCGTCGCCGAGAAATCCTGAACCGGGAGGAGACATGAAGACCAGCACCACCCTGTGCGCGGCGCTTGCGCTGGCGTTCGCCTGCAGCAGCGCCACCGCAGCCGTTCCCGAAGCCGAGGCGGCGCGCCTGGGCAAGGACCTCACTCCGATGGGTGCCGAGAAGGCCGGCAACAAGGACGGAACGATTCCCGCGTGGGACGGCGGCATCACGAAGGCGCCGGCCGGATGGAAACTTACCGATCCGCGCGTCGACCCGTACAAGGACGACAAGCCGCTGTTCTCGATCGACGCGTCGAACGTCGACAAGTACAAGGACAAGCTGTCGGAAGGCCAGCAGACGCTGATCCGCACGCTGGCCGGCTACCGGATGGACGTCTACCCGACCCGCCGCTCGTGCGGTTATTCGGACGAGATCTACCAGCGCACCGCGCAGAACGCACGCGTGGCCAAGCTCGCCGAAGGCGGCTGGCAGCTCGAGAACGCGGTCGGCCGCGGCGCCCTGTTTCCGATTCCGAAGAACGGCGCCGAAGCGGTGTGGAACCACAAGCTGCGCTACCAGGGCGAAGGCCGCGTCGAGCACTACTCGACGCTGTTTTCCAGCAAGGGCGGCGACTTCACGCAGCTCGCGCAGAACCAGTGGGTGGTCTTCCCGCTGCACGACCAGGCGACCAAGAGCTTCGAGGACGTCAACAAGAGCGAGGCGAAGATCCTCAACGAGGTGGTGTCTCCCGCCGCGCGCGCGGGCGAGATGATCCTCGTGCACTGGTTCATGGACCGAGGCTCGGACGCCTGGCTGTATTTCCCCGGACAGCGCCGCGTGCGCCGCGCACCGTCGTTCGCCTACGACAACCCGGTGCCGGGCTACGAGAACCTGGAGACGGTCGACCAGTATCCGATGTACGCCGGGGCGATGGACCGATACGACTGGAAGCTCGTCGGCAAGAAGGAGCTTTACATCCCGTACAACAGCTGGAAGCTGATCGACAAGAGCCGCAAGTACAAGGACATCTACCTGCCCGACTACGTCAACCGCGACCTGATGCGCTACGAACTGCACCGCGTCTGGGTCGTCGAGGCGACGCTGAAGGAAGGCATGCGCCACATCTTCCCGCGCCGCGTGATGTTCATCGACGAGGACAGCTGGGCGCTGCTGCTCACCGACCTGTACGACGCGCAGGGCAAGGTCTGGCGCGTGCAGGAAGCGAGCCTGTGGGTGGCGCCGGAAATCCCGGCCTGCGTGAGCCAGGAATTCGTCGGCTACGACCTGAACGTCGGGCGCTACATCGCCGAGACGGCCACGCAGGAACATCCGCCCACCGACTGGCTCGCCGGGCGCGAAGGCCGCATCAACCCGAACATGTTCAGCCCCGACGAGCTGCGCCGTCGCGGCGAGCGCTGAACTCGACGCCTCACGGATCCTTCACGCGGATGAACGCAACGCCGGCGCCGCCGGCAGCAGATCGAAGAACGGGGAGAACGCTGCGATGACGAAGAAGAACGCACGGGCCGCGACGGCGCGGCCCGCGATCGGGGAGCGCTCGACGCTCCGTCCCGCGCCCACCGCGCGTGCGGTGGCGGTTGCGCTCGCGGCGCTGGCTACCGGCCTGGCCGGCACGCCGGCGCACGCATTCAAGATCCAGGGCGACGCAGTGCAGGGGAGCTTCGACTCGACCGTGTCGTTCGGTTTCATCAAGCGGATGCAGAAGACCGACCGCAGCCTCATCAGCAACGACAACGGCGGCGACGTTCCGACGACGAGCCAGCTCGAGCGGCGGATGCAGTCGTTCTACGGCGCCGGGAACGCGTTCGCGAATCCCGACTTCAACTATCTGCAGGCCGACGACGGCAACCTGAACTACGACAAGGGCGACATCGTCTCGGCGGCGCTCAAGGGAACGCACGAGCTCGTGCTGCACTTCCCGAACAAGTGGAGCGGGATGCTGCGCGCCACCTGGTTCAAGGACTGGAAAGTCGACGACACCGATCGCATGCCGCTCGATCCGGCGGCGCGCTCGGCCGCCGTCGACCAGTTCACCTGGCTGGACGCCTGGGTCGCCAAGGAGTTCGAGATCGCGGGTCGTCCCGCAAAGGTGAAGTTCGGCAACCAGGTGATCAGCTGGGGCGAGGACATCTTCATCTACGGCGGCGTGAACGTCACCAACGCGATCAACCTGCAGACCGCCCACACGCCCGGCATGCAGCTGAAGGAGATCTTCCGGCCGGCGCCGATGGTCTCGCTGAACGCGAACGTCGCCGAAGGCCTGAGCGTCGAGGGCTACTACCAGTTCCGCTGGAACGCTTTCAAGTTCGACCCGGTCGGAACCTTCTTCTCGGTCACCGACGTCATCGGCAAGGGCGGACGCAACGCGTTCATCAACTCGACGACGCTCGGGCTGCCGCCGGGCACCGTCGGCGACATCGGCACGATCAACCCGACGACCGGGCAGCGCTTCACGCTGGACGAGCTCGCCGCCGGCACTGCCACGATCCCGGTGGCCGGCGCACCGCTGCCGACGCTCGTCTTCCCGATGCAGACGAACGAGCCGAAGGACTCCGGACAGTTCGGCCTGGCAACGCGCTGGTTGCCGCAGGACTCCGAGACCGAGTACGGGCTGTACTGGATCCGCTACCACGACAAGCTGCCCTTCGTCGGCTTCAACTTCGATCCTGCCGTGCACGCGACGAACGTCGCCGGCCTCGGCTACTTCGTCGACTACGGCGAGAGCCGCAACGTGTTCGGCATCTCGGCGAACACGCGCGTGGGCGACTGGGCGGTCGGCATGGAGCTGTCGTATCGGCCGAAGGACAGCGTCGGCATCGACGCGACGGTGCCGCTGGTGGGCAAGTACTCGGTGTTCGAATTTCCCGGCAAGACGGTGCGCGGCTTCGTCACCGAGAAGAAGTGGCAGGCGCACCTCACCGGCTTCAAGCTGCTCGCGCCCAACGACATGGGCGGCATGATCGGCAAGCTCGGCGCCGAAGAAGGCTACTTCCTCGGCGAGGTGGCGGTCGCGCACTATCCCGGCCTGGACCGTTCGGGTCGCATCCCCTACCTGCTCACCGACTACTCGCTGCCCGACAAGACCTCGGCCGGACTCGTCTTCTCCACCGGCCTGACCTACGCCAACGTCGGCGACAGCGGCTGGAACATGCTGCCGCAACTGGACGTCGCCTGGGACTTCCACGGCACCTCGCCGAACGCGGTTCCCTTCATCGAAGGGCGCAAGGCGACGACGATTTCGCTGA
Organism: Pseudomonadota bacterium; assembly: GCA_023389055.1. Classification (GTDB taxonomy): domain Bacteria; phylum Pseudomonadota; class Gammaproteobacteria; order Burkholderiales; family Burkholderiaceae_E; genus Zeimonas. Next base: position 16,252 of record JAEWFA010000043.1, read on the forward strand.
ACTTCAACCGGCGAGACAAATGGAAGGCCGGCATCGGCTACACCCGCTTCTGGGGCGGCGGGGGCAACAACCTGATGAAGGACCGCGACTTCCTGTCGCTGGTCACGTCGGTGTCGTTCTGAAGCCGTACCTTCGAGGTGTCACCCGATGATCGCCCGCAGCGTCGAACGTCTCCAGCGCCTGCTGTTCGGTCATCGGGCGTTGGTGCTCGCGCTGCTGGCGCTGTTCACCGTGGTGATGGGCGTGTTCGCGAGCCGGCTGCACATGGACGCCGGCTTCGACAAGCAGCTGCCGCAGCACCACGAGTACATCCGCACCTTCTTCGAGTTCCGTGACGAGGTCTTCGGCGCCAACCGGATCATCGTCGTCGTGCGCGCGCGCGACGGCGAGATCTGGAGCGCACCGGGCCTGCGCAAGCTCTACGACGTCACGCAGTCGGTGATGTTCCTGCCGGGCATCGACCGGCGCACCGTCACCTCGCTGTGGACACCCAACACGCGCGTGCTCGGCGTCACCGAGGAAGGTTTCAAGGCCGAGGACGTCATCGGCGGCGACATCACGCCCGACCGGCTCGACGACGGGCGCATCGAGCGCATCCGGCACAACGCGCTGGTGGGCGGCTACATCGGCACGCTGGTCTCCACCGACAATGCCGGCGCGATGGTCGTCGCCGACCTGCTCGAGACCGACCGCGCCACCGGCAAGAAGCTCGATTACCTCGACTTCGCCTCGCGCATCGAGCAGGAAGTGCGCGGCCGGCACGAGGACGCGGGCTACGAGATCCAGATCATCGGCTTCGCCAAGCAGGTCGGCGACATCGCCGACGGCGCAACCAGCGTCGTGCACTTCTTCGCGCTCGCCTTCGTGCTCACCGCGCTGTCGGTCTGGCTGTATTGCCGCTCGTGGCGACTGACGCTGCTCACGCTCGGCTGCTCGCTCGTCTCGGTCGTCTGGCAGTTCGGCTCGCTGCGACTGCTCGGCTACGGACTCGATCCGCTCGCGGTGCTCGTGCCTTTCCTCGTGTTCGCGATCGGCGTCTCGCACGGCGTGCAGCAGATCAACTACATCGTCAAGGAAACCTGCGCCGGCGCCGACAGCGGCACCGCGGCACGCCGCGCGTTCACCGGACTGCTGATTCCCGGGTCGATGGCGCTCGTCACCGCGTTCGTCGGCTTCGCCACGCTCACGCTGATCCCGATCCCGATGATCCGCGAACTGGGCATCACCGCTTCGATCGGCGTCGCGTACAAGATCGTCACCAACCTCGTGATGCTGCCGATCGCCGCGTCGTACCTGGGCTTCGACGACGCCTACGTCGCGCGGATGACGCGACTGCGCGGGCGTCGCGAGCAGGTGATGGCCTGGCTGGGCAGGATCGCGAACACGCGCAACGCGATCATCGGCACGCTGGCCGGCGCGGTGCTGTTCGCCGTCGCATTCCAGCAGAGCCAGCACCGTCACGTCGGCCACCTGGCGTCCGGCGCGCCGGAATTGCGCGCCGATTCGCGCTTCAACCGCGACGCCGCGTCGATCGTCGCGAGTTTCGACCTCGGGCTGGACGTGCTCACCGTCGTCTTCGAGGCGCCCAAGGACGGGTGCTACCAGCAGCCGGTGATGGCCTACCTCGACCAGTTCGCCTGGCAGATGCAGAACACGCCGGGGGTCATCTCGGTGGCCTCGGTCGCGCAACTGGCCAAGCAGGCCTACGCCGGCACGAACGAAGGCCATCCGAAGTGGACCGCGCTCGCCGCCGACGAGCGATCGCTGGCGAACTCGGTAGGGCTGATTCCCGAAGGCACGGGTCTGTTCAACCCGGGCTGCACCGTGCTGCCCGTGAACGTCTTCCTGACCGATCACAAGGCGACGACGGTGAAGGAAGTGATTGCCGCCGTGCGCGAGTTTCGCGACGCCGAGCGCATGAACGGCGTGACGCTGCGGCTGGCCAGCGGCAACGTCGGCGTGCAGGCCGCCACCAACGAGGTGCTCGAGACCACCGAGCTGCCGATGATGCTGTACGTCTACCTGACGATCGTCGCGCTCGTGTTCTTCACGTACCGCGACTGGCGCGCGATGCTGGCGTGCTGCGTGCCGCTGACGCTCGCGACCTTCCTCGGCTACTGGTTCATGAAGGAGCTCGACATCGGGCTCACCGTCGCGACGCTGCCGGTGATGGTGCTCGCGGTGGGCATCGGCGTCGACTATGCGTTCTACATCTACAACCGGCTGCAGCTGTACCTGGCGCAGGGCGCGAACATCGCCGTCGCGTTCCGGCAGGCGCTGATGGAAACCGGCAACGCCACCGTCTTCACCGCGATCACGCTGTCGGTGGGCGTGGCCACCTGGTCGTTCTCGGAACTGAAGTTCCAGGCCGACATGGGGATGCTGCTGACCTTCATGTTCATGGTGAACATGCTGATGGCGATCACGCTGCTGCCGGCGATCGCGGTCACGCTCGATGTACTCATTCCGCGTCGCCGGCCGGTGCGCGCGCCCTTCCTCGTCCACTGAAGCGCCGACGCGTCACGGGTGCCATCGTGTTCGAAAGCCTGATCCGCCGCCTGTCCCGCGAACCGGGCGCTCCGCCCCTCGCCGATGCGGCCTTCGAGCGCCGCCAGCTTGCGGTCGCTGCGCTGCTCGTCGAGGCCGCGCACATCGATCGCCATGCCGGGCACGACGAACGCGGCGCGGTCGCGCGGCTGCTGCGCGAGCATTTCGGTCTTTCCGACGACGACGCGCACCGGCTCGTCGAGCAGGCCGAGGAGCGCTACGCATCGAGTCTCGACGACTGGATCTTCGCGCGAGCGGTGCGCGACGGATTCGACGAGGCCGAGCGCGTCGAAGTGCTGCGGATGCTGTGGGAGGTCGTCTACAGCGACGGCCGGCTGGCCGGGTTCGAGCTCGACCTGCTGCAGCGGATGTGCACCGCGCTCGGCATCGACGACGAGGCCGCCGAGAGTGCGCGCGTGCTGGCATTCGCCAGCACCAACCCGCACGACCCGGAACAGGCGGGCGAGTCATGAAGCGATCCGTGCTGCGAATTGCAGCGGCGCTGTGCGCGGCACAGCTGCTCGCCGCTTCCGGTCTCGCAGGCGACGACCCTGCCGACGGAACCGCCAACGCGGCGCCGTCGGCCGCGCAGGTCGCGGAATCCGCCGGCGCGAGCACGACGCCGGCCGAGGCGCAGAAGGTGCGGCACCCCGAACATGCGCCGCTGCTCGCTGCCGTGCGCGCGGGAGCCCGACTCGTTGCGGCGGGCGATTACGGAACGATCCTGCTGTCGGACGACGATGGGCGAAGCTGGCGCCAGGCGCAATCGGTGCCCACGCGCGTGACGCTGACGGCGCTCGATTTCGTCGACGACCGCCACGGCTGGGCGGTCGGCCACGGCGGCATCGTGCTGTCCACCGACGATGCCGGCGAGCACTGGCGCCTGCGACACCGCGCCGGAGGCGACGTCGCGCTCTTCTCGGTGCACTTCGACGACCTGCGCCGCGGCCTCGTCGTCGGCTCCTTCGGCTTCGCGTCGCGCACCGACGACGGCGGCGCGACATGGCGGCGCATCCGGATAGGCGACGAGGACGCGCACCTGTACCAGATCTTCTCCGACGCGCGCGGCGCGACGTGGATCGCCGCCGAGATGGGCGCGGTCTACCGCTCCGAAGACGGCGAGGACTTCGAACGCATCGAGGTGCCGTACAGCGGATCGCTGTGGGGCGGCATGGCGACACGCGACGGATCGATCCTGCTGTGGGGCATGGGCGGCACCCTGCTGCGCAGCGCCGACGGCGGGCGCTCGTGGCACGAGACATCGACGGACACGAAGAACCCGATCACCGCTGCCTGCCCGTTGCCCGACGGGAGACTCGTCCTCGTCGGGCTCGGCGGCACCGTGCTCGCCAGCAGCGACGGCGGCGCGACCGTGAGCACCGAGATCCGGCCGACGCGGCACGCCTACACCGCAGCGATCGTCGCGCACGGCAAGCCGCTGCTGTTCAGCCTCGCCGGCGTGGAACCGCCCCAACCCTGATTTTCCTTCGCACGAACACACCCGGAGACAACCGATGAACATGACCGCCACCCGTCCCGAACTCGCCGCGATCCGCCGCAAGATGTTCATCGGCGGCCAGTGGGCCGAAGCGCGCTCGGGCAAGACGCTGCCCGTCTACGATCCGGCCACCGGCGAGGAGATCGCCCGCGTACCCGACGCACAGGCCGAGGACGTCGACATCGCGGTGCGCTCGGCGCGCGCGACTTTCGAATCGGCGGCGTGGCAGGACATGCTGCCGGCGCAACGCGAACTGCTGATGCTCAGACTCGCCGACCTCGTCGAGAAGCACGGCGAGGAGCTTGCGCGGCTCGAGACGCTGAACAACGGCAAGCTGCTGATGTTCTCGCGGATGCTCGAAGTCGGCGCGAATGCGCAGTGGATCCGCTACATGGCGGGCTGGGCGACGAAGATCGAAGGATCGACACTCGACGTTTCGATCCCGTTCCCGCCGGGAGTGAAATACACGGCAATGACGCGTCGCGAGGCGGTCGGCGTCGTAGGGGCCATCGTCCCGTGGAACTTCCCGCTGCTGATGGCGATGTGGAAGATCGCGCCGGCGCTCGCCTGCGGCTGCACCGTGGTGCTCAAGCCCGCCGAGGAGACACCGCTCACCGCGTTGCGCCTGGCCGAGCTCGTGATGGAGGCGGGCTTCCCCGCCGGCGCGGTGAACGTCGTCACCGGCTACGGCGAGAGCGCCGGCGCGGCGCTCGTGAAGCATCCCGGCATCGACAAGATCACCTTCACCGGCTCCACCGAGGTCGGCAAGACGATCGGGCGCAACTGCATGGACGAGATGAAGCGCGTGACGCTGGAACTCGGCGGCAAGAGCCCGGTGATCGTGCTCGAGGATTGCGACCCCGCCACCGCGATCGCGGGTGCGGCCGGCGCGATCTTCTTCAACCACGGACAGGTCTGCACGGCGGGTTCCCGGCTGTTCGTGCACAAGAGCCGCTACGACGAGGTCGTCTCCGGACTGGCCGCGGCGGCGAACGCGACGAAGCTCGGCGGCGGCTTCGACGAGACCGCGCAGATGGGTCCGATGGTCTCGGCGCATCACCGCGACCGCGTCGTGCGCTACATCGAGACCGGCAAGCGCGAAGGCGCCGAGTGCCTGGCCGGGGGCGGCGCGGAGCCGGGCGCCGGTTACTTCGTCAAGCCGACGGTGTTCTCGAATCCGAGCGGAAGGGAGCTGACGATCTCGCGCGAGGAGATCTTCGGGCCGGTGGTCGTCGCCTCGCCGTACGGCGACCTGGACGAGGTGGCACAGCGCGCCAACGACTCGCGCTACGGATTGGGGGCGAGCATCTGGACGAACGACCTGACGAAGGCCTACCGGCTGATCCCGAAGATCAAGGCCGGCACCGTCTGGCTGAACTGCCACAACATGGTCGACCCGAACCTGCCGTTCGGCGGCTACAAGGAGTCGGGCACCGGGCGCGAGCACGGGCGCGCGATGATCGACGCATACACCGAGACGAAGTCGGTGTGCGTGGCCTACTGAGCTTCGTCGATGTGCTTGGCATCCTCGAGGTTCGCGTCCTGCTGAGCCCGGCCAGGGCGGCCGCCTGCGCGGCGGCCGCCCTCGCGTGCTTCTTCGCCGCCAGCCCGTCCTTCTCGCAGCCGGGCAGCGAAGCTTCGTCGGCCGCGACGCTGTACGCGCTGAACTGCATGGGCTGCCATCCGCCGCCGAAGACGCGCGCGCACGATGCAGGCCCGCTGCGCGGCGAGTTCTTCCATTCCGACCGGGGGCGCAACTTCTTCATCCGCATGCCCTCCGTCGACCGGCGCCTGTCGGCGACGGAGGAAGCGCGCCTGCTCGAGGAAGTGCTCACGTGGAAGCGCGCCTGCGCGGCGATTCGCCAGGACGCGCCGCTGGTCGACTACCGCGGCGAGCGCTTCGTTCGATGAACCTGCGGCGCGCATTGCGGGCGGCGCTCGTCGCATCCCTCGTCGCCGCCTCCGGCGCTGCCGCCGCGCGCCCTGCGGATCTCATCGACTTCGGTCGCGAGCTCTTCTTCGAGTCGCGGCTTTCCGGGGACGGCAGTCGCAGTTGCGCGAGTTGCCACGCACCGGACAAGGCCTTCGCCGACGGCGAGCCTCTTTCGCGCGGCTACAACCACGCGGGGCACTTTCGCAACACGCCCTCGCTGCTCGGCCTGGCATCCAAGCCGCGACTGATGTGGGACGGCCGCTACCCGGCCGAGCGGCTGGCCGACGTCATCGTCGACATGATCCGCTCGCCGGTGACGATGAACGGCGATACGCAGATCGTCGTCGAGCGCGTGCGGCAGATACCCGCACTGCTGCACGCATGGCAACGGGCCTACGGCGCGCGCGGTACGCCGACGATCGAGGACATCGTCGCGGCGCTCGCCGCCTATGCGACTTCGCGCGGCAACGAACAGACCGCAGTCGATCGCGCCCGCGGCGGCGACGAGCACGCGTTGTCGGCGCTCGCGCGCGAAGGGTTGCGCGTGTTCGAAGGCAAGGCGGGCTGCGCCCGCTGCCACTCGGGCGCGGCGTTCACCGACGGCCGCCTGCACCGTCTGGGCGTTCCCGAGAACCCCGAGATCCTGCGCGACCCCGAGCGCACGATCAGCCTGTTGCGCCATCACGCGGTGAACGGTGCGCGCGATCCGATGTCCGAGCGCAGCGACACCGGCGCGCAGGCCTGGACGCATCGCGCATCGGACCGCGGTCGCTTCGCGACGCCGTCGCTCAGAGGCGTGGCGCACACCGCGCCGTACATGCACAACGGCATGTTCGCGACGCTCGCGCAGGTGGTCGACTTCTACGATCGCGGCGGCGGACGTGCCGGCGAATTGCAGCCGCTCGGGCTCGATGCACAAGAGCGCGCGGCGCTCGTCGCCTTCCTCGAGGCGTTGTCGCCGCCGCTGCCGCCGCAGAGCGCCCCGCGCGTCGACGACTACGCGAGCACCGCAGGAGCGGGACGATGACGCGTCGCAGCCTCGCCGCCGCCGCCGCCGCATCGGTCGTCGGTGCCGCGTCGTTGGCGATCGGCGCGCTCGCGCTGTCGGCACTGCTCGGCGCGGCATTCGTCGCCCCTTCCTCCCTCCCCCTTGCCTCGTCGCTTCCCCCGCTCACGCCGCTGCCTGCCGTGCCCGTTCCGCTCGACAACCCGATGTCGGCGCAGAAGGTCGAACTCGGGAAGATGCTGTTCTTCGATGCGCGGCTGTCCGGGGACGCGTCCACCTCCTGCGCGTCATGCCACATCGCGCAGCACGGCTGGGCGCATCACGAGCCGCTCGCACCCGGCTACCCCGGTCACCGCTTGTGGCGCAACAACCCGACCGTGCTCAATGCGGCGCACTTCCGACGGCTGATGTGGGACGGCACGCTCGACCGGCTCGAGGTGCAGGCCCGCTCGGCGATGCAGGCGCCGGTCGAGGGCAACGGAAAGGCCGAACTCGTCGAGATGCGACTGCGGCTCGTGCCCGAATACGTCGATCGCTTCCGCGACGTGTTCGGCACCGACTGGCCGCAACTCGACGACGCCTGGCGCGCGATCGCCGCGTTCGAACGCACGATCGTCTCCGATCCGCAGCGCGTTCCCTTCGATCGTTTCGCGGCAGGCGACGCGAATGCGATGACGCCGGCCGCGCAGCGAGGCTACGCGCTGTTCACCGGCAAGGCGCGCTGCATCGCCTGCCACAACGGTGCGCTGGCGAGCGACCAGCAGTACCACGCCCTCGGCGTGCCGCGCCAGGCGCTGTTCGACTCCAGCCCGCTCGTGCAGGTCGCCGTCCGATGGCAGAACGCCCAACGCGATGCACCGCGCGCGCTGTACCGCGACGCCGACGAAGACCTCGGGCGCTGGTACCGCACGCGCGACCCCGCGGACATCGGCCGCTTCCGCACGCCGTCGCTTCGCGAACTGCGCTACACCGCGCCGTACATGCACAACGGCGTCTTCGCCACGCTCGCCGAAGTGGTCGACTTCTTCGACCGCGGCGGCGGCGACGCAGCGAACAAGTCCACGCTGCTGCAGCCGCTGGGGCTCGACGCCGCCGAGAAAAGCGACCTGGTCGCGTTCCTCGAAGCGCTGAGCATGGACGAGCCGCTCGTCGTCGCCGCACCCGCGCTGCCGCCGATGCAGCCGCTGGTCGACGTCGTCGAAGGGTCGTGCGAAAGCGGGGGCTGAGCATGCAACGCCTGTGGAATCGCTACGTGATGCACCGGCGCCGCTGGTGGATTCCGCTCGGAATCGTGCTCGCGGTGGGCGTGCTGAGCCTGCTCTACATGGGCGTGCGCACCTATGCCGACGCGCCGCCGGTGCCCGACTTCGTCGACGACAAGGCAACCACGCAGGTTTCCGCCGACGCGATCCGGCGCGGGCAGGCCGTGTTCCTGAAATACGGGCTGATGAACTACGGCAGCTTCTTCGGCGACGGCGCCGGACGCGGCCCCGATTTCACTGCCGACGCATTGCATCGCGTGGCGATCGCGATGCGCGACTGGCACGCTTCGCGCGAAGGCGTCGACGCCGATTCGGCGCTGGCCTCCGCGCAGCGCGCCATCCGCCGCAACCGCTACGACGAAGCGACGAACGCGGTGCGCATCGGCGAGGCGCAGGCTTACGCCGCGCGCGACCTCGAACGGCAGGTTGCCGCGCGCTTTCGCGGCGAAGGAAACGAACCGTTCCATCCGGCCGGCTGGATTTCCGACGAGGCCGAACTGCGCGACCTCGCGGCGTTCTTCTTCTGGGGCGCGTGGGTCTGCGGCGCCGAGCGCCCGGGCGAGCGCTACTCGTACACGCACAACTGGCCGTACGACGAACTCGCCGGCAACCGGCCCAGCGCGCAGGTGGTGCTATGGAGCGCGGTGGCGGTGCTCGCGCTCGTCGCCGCGCTGGGCGGCGTGTTGTTCGCGTACGGACGCTATTCGACGATCGCCGGCTGGCGCGGCGCGGCGCAGGCGACCGAGCGCGGGCAGCGGCGACCGAGCCGACGCATCGAGTTCCCCGGCGAGGCGAGCGTGCACTCGCCGCTTGCGACCGCGCCCTCGGCGCTGCAGCGCGCGACGTGGAAGTTCTTCGTCGTCGCCGCCGTGCTCTTCGTGTTGCAGATCGTCGCCGGCATCCTCACGGTGCACGACTTCCTCGGCATCACGCGGGTATTCGGCGTCGACCTCGCCGAAGCGCTGCCGCTTCCGGTCGTGCGCGGCTGGCATCTGCAACTCGCGCTGCTGTGGATCACCGCCTGCTGGATCGGCTCGTCGATCTTCGTGATCTCCACGGCGAGCCCGCACGCGATCGCGGGACAGCGTCGGCTCGTCGACGCGATGTTCGTGCTGCTGGTCGTCACGGCAGCGGGCGGCCTGGCCGGCGTGGCGCTCGGTCCGCACGGCGTGCTCGGCGAGCACTGGAACTGGCTCGGCAGCCAGGGCTGGGAGTTCGTCGAGCAGGGCCGCCTGTGGCAGGCGATGCTCTTCGTCGTGATCGCGCTGTGGGCGATCGTTCTCGCGCGCGCGGTCGTGCCCGCCTGGCGCTCGGGCGATGCGTGGACGCTGCCGAAGTGGCTCGTCTGGTGCGTGGGCTGCGTGCTGCTGCTCTTCGTCTCCGGCTTCGTCTCCACGCCCGAGACGAACTTCGTCGTCGCCGACTTCTGGCGCTGGGCGGTGATCCACATGTGGGTCGAGGCCTTCTTCGAGGTGTTCGCCACCGCGCTGCTGGCGTACTGCATGGTGCTGATGCGCCTCGTGAGCCATGCGGCGGCCTCTCGCATCGTCTACCTGGCCACGCTGCTCTTCCTGGGCTCGGGGCTGCTCGGCATCTCGCACAACTTCTACTGGAACGCCAAGCCGGTGGTGACGCTGGCGATCGGCAGCGTCTTCTCGACGCTGCAGGTGGTTCCGCTGATCCTGCTCACGCTGGAAGCCTGGCAGTTCCGCAACGCGCCGCAGCGCGCCGGCGCCTCGTTCGCGCACGGCGAAGCGTTCCTCTTCCTGCTCGGCGTGAACTTCTGGAACTTCCTGGGCGCCGGCATGTTCGGCTTCCTCGTCAACCTGCCGATCGTCAACTACTACGAACACGGCACCTACCTGACGGTGAACCACGGTCACGCGGCGCTGATGGGCGTCTACGGAAACCTCGCGATCGCGATGATCGTGTTCTGCGCGCGCAGCCTCGTCGAGCCGGCCCGATGGAATGCGCGCCTGCTGCGCATCGTGTTCTGGTCGATCAACGTCGGGCTGATGGGAATGGTCGTGCTCGACCTGTTCCCGGTGGGCGTCGCGCAACTGCTGGACGTGCTCGAGAACGGCCTGTGGCACGCGCGCTCGCAGGTCTTCGTGCAGGGCGAGCTCTTCCAGGCGCTCACCTGGGCGCGCATCGTCGGCGGCGCGGTCTTCGTGCTCGGCGGCGTGCTGCCGCTGGCCTGGTTCGTGCTGACGCGGTCGGCTGCGTTGAAGGCGCCTGAGCCGGACGCACCCTCCTCGTCGACCATGCGATCCGTGCCCGAACCCTCGATCTGACTTCCGCAAGCTCGAGTGACGACGCCGTGCGTCGGAACCGCGCTCGCCGGGCGAAAGCCTATTCGCAGAGCTTCGCCTCGCGCTTCGACGAAGCCTCCACGCCGGCCGGGATCCGGCCTTCGGCGACCCACCGATCGAAGACCTCCAGCGCCGCGTCGACGAACGCGTCGTCGTTGATGTGCAGGTCCAGGTCGTGCAGTTCGACCGGCGCACGCAGGTGGCGGCGAAACGCCTCGACGTACTCGGCATGCGCTTGGGGATCGTGCATCGGCTGTCCTTCGTGATCCCAGGCGTGGATGCCGCGCACCGGGAGGAAGAACGCCACCGGGCCGCGCGCCCGGGAAAGTTTCGCGGCGATCTCGCGCGCGATCGCTCGTCGCTCGTCCGGCGTGGTGTTCACCGAGCCGATCAGGCGGTTGTGCGCGTGATACGTGCGATCGGCGTATGCCGGCTGCAGAGGCTTCCAGCTCTGCACGTCGATCATGTCGCTCGCACCGGGAGCGACCAGTTGCGGAATGCCGCGACGGCCGGCCGCCTCCAGGCGCGAAGCACCGGCGCTGACGACCGAGCCGTGCAGATGGTTGCTGACCTCGGCCTGGGCGAAATCGAACACGGCAGCGAACTCGCCCTGCTCGATCAGCGCCTCCATCGCCCGTCCGCCCATGCCGGTGCAGTGGAAGACCACCGGCTCGTAGCCGCGATGCTCGAGCGCCGGCGTGAGCCGCACCATGTAGCTCAGGCACGACCTGCCCAGCGAACTGATCGCCACGCGAGGACGCTGCGTCTGCACCGGCACGACCGTGCTGCACGCGCCCAGCACCGCACCTGCCGCCTGGCTGAGGATCGAGCGGCAGATCGAGTTCAGTCCGTACAGGCCACCGGCCCACAGGATCATCATCAGGTCCGGCGCCAGGCGCTCCGGAGGAATCAGATGCGAGTAGGCCACCGTCGTGACGATGAACTTCGGCATGCCCAGCGGCAGCGCCGCCGTCACGTCGAGCGCCAGGTCGGTACCCATCGTCCCGCCCAGCGCGAGGATGCCGTGGACCTGGCCGCGGCGGTATCGCTCGATCGTGAGCCGGACGGCGCCTTCGGCCATCTTCGTCATCGCGAGGTTTTCGTCGCCCAGCGCAGCGATTCTCTCGAGCGTGGTGCCGGCCGCCTCGGCCACGTCCCGGTTGCTGATCCCGACCGGGAGCGAGGAGGTTCCGAGCACGCCGACGTCCATCAGGGTCGCGCTCGCGCCTTCGGACTCGATGCAGCGCTTCATGAACAGCAGCTCGTCCGCCTTGGTGTCGACCGTGCCGACAACGAGGATCTGCAGCCCCGCCTTCATCTTTCCTCCCGTGCGCCGACCTGCCGGAGCGCGCGACGAACTACGCCGAACAGGCGACGAGCGCCGCTTCGATCGCGTCGACCAGCACGTCGACCTGCTCGCGCTGGATCACCAGCGGCGGCGAGAGGATCAGGTTGCCGCCCGAGACGCGCACCATTGCGCCGCTGCGATACGCGTGCTCGGCCACCTTCGCCGGCAGCGGCGCCTTGCGGTCGAGCGGCGTGCGTTTCGCCTTGTCGGCGACGAGCTCGACGCACGCCATCAGCCCGATGCCGCGAACGTCGCCGACCGAGCCGAATCGCTCGACGAAGGGCGCGAGCCGCGACATCAGGTGTTCGCCCTGCATCCGGGCGTTTTCGACGACCTGTTCGCGCTCGAGAATGTCGAGCGCGGCGAGCGCCGACGCGCACGCCACCGGATGCCCGCTGTAGGTGTAGCCGTGCATCAGCGCGCCGGTGCCCGACTGGTCGCCCAGGAAAGCTTCCACGACGCGCTCGCCCACCGCGGTGGCGCCCAGGGGCACGTACCCCGAGTTGATGCCCTTCGCCAGGCACATCAGGTCGGGCTTGACGCCCCACAGCCGCGAACCGAACCACGAGCCCGTGCGGCCGAAACCGGTGACGACCTCGTCGGCGATCAGCAGCACGCCGTGCCGGTCGCATACCTCGCGCACCAGCGGCCAGAAATTCGGCGGCGGCACGATGACGCCGCCGGCGCCCTGCACCGGCTCGGCGATGAACGCGGCCACCGTGTCGGGCCCCTGAAAACGGATCTCGCGATCGAGCAGTTCGGCGCAGATTTCGCCCAGGCGCGTCGGATCGTCGGTGTACGGATTGCGGTACGTCCACGGCGTGTCGATGTGAAAGCACCCGGGCAGCAGGGGCTCGTAGGCGCGACGGAACGACGTGTTGCCGTTGACCGACATGCCGCCGAAATGCACGCCGTGGTAGCCCTGCTTCAGCGCGATGAACTTGTGGCGGTCGGCCTGGCCGACGAGCTTCCAGTACTGGCGCGCGATCTTCAGCGCGCCTTCCACGGCATCCGAGCCGCCGCTGGAGAACGCGACGCGCGACATTCCCTCGGGCGCGAGCAGCGACACGAGTCGGGCCGACAGCTCGATCGCGCGCGGGTGCGTGGTGCCGCGAAAACACGAGTAGTACGCGAGCTCGTCGAGCTGCTCGACGATCGCGCGCTTGATCTCCTCGCGTCCGTAGCCGAGGTTGATGTTCCACAGCCCGCCCACGCCGTCGACGACGCGATGACCGTCGACGTCGGTGATCCACACGCCGTCTCCGCGCTCGACGATGATCGGCGGCTGCTCCTGCATCTGGCGCGGATGCGCCATCGGATGCCACATGTACCGCGCGTTGTCCGCGCGCAGCGTCTCGCTTCGCTTCACTTCGCCTCCTCGCATTCGTTCGGCTCGTGCCGTGCACTAGACCCCGAGCTGCCTGCGCACCGACGCGAAGCACGCGTCGGCCGAGGCGACGTCGAAATGCACGGCCTCGATGCCCAGCCGTCGCGCCCCCTCGACGTTGCGCAACTGGTCGTCGACGAACAATACGCGCTGCGCGCTGGTGCCGAGCGCCTCGAGCGCGAGCGCATAGGCGCGCGGATCGGGCTTCAGGATGTGCGTATGCGTGGCGTCGACGAGCACGTCGATGTCGCGCAGCACGTCGAGCCGATCCATGAACGGACGGCCCCAATACAACTCGAGCTCGTTCGACAGGATGCCCACGCGCAGCCCCGCGGCGCGTGCCGCGGCAACGGTTCGTCGCGCCGACTCGCGCACCGCCAGGTTCGGATCTTCGCCGCGGATCGCCTGGAAGAAGTCCAGCGGCGTCCACTGCGGCTGGCCGACCATCGATCCGACTTCGGCCGCGCGGCGCGACCAGTAGTCGCGCTCGCTGATCTCGCCGCGCTCCATGCTCCGCCACAGCGGATCGGTGGCCGGGTCGACCGGACCGAGCCAGCCCAGGGAGCCGTGCGCGAGATCGAGCGCGCGCTCCGAATCGCGATGCCGTTCGAAGGCGGTGAAGGTGACGACGCTGCCGAAGTCGAGCAGCAGCGCGTCGAAGCGGCGCGCCCGCGTGCCGACGATGGCCTGCGATCCGTTTTCCGACGCCGTGGCCTCGCCATGGGTGCCGCTCACGTCATCCTCGCTGCGCAATGGTTCGCCTCTTTCCTGCCGAATGGCGACCGAGTGTGCAGCAACCCGCAATTGGTTGTCAACGAAACTAATCGGCGAAATGGCCGAACACCGAGAACCGGATCGCGGTACCGCGGAAGCGCCGGCTCCCGAGCGATGCGATCGATTCCCACGCAATCGAGGCAAAGTCGAAAACTGTTGCGGTGACAACGATCGGATGGTAGAAACGCACGTAGAAGCGTTCGCCCGAGACGCCCCGCCCGACAGGAGACCTGATGACCTTCGAACTTCCGAGCGCGCGTCAAGACGGCCTGCGACTGCCCGCGCTCATCGCCACCGCCGTCGGCGTCGTCGTCGTGCAGAGCACGATGATCAGCATGCTCAACGGCGCAGGGCTCGGCGCGGTCAACTACCTCGTCGCGATCGGGCTCGCCGCGCTGCTCGCGCTCAGCTACGTCCTGTCGTTCGCCGAACTCTCGCTGATGCTGCCGCGCTCCGGATCGGTGAGCGCATACACGCAGGCGGCGATCGGACCGGGGCCGGCGATCATCGCCGCGTTGTCGGGCTACGTTGCGGTGGCGATGCTCGGAATCCCGGCCGAGCTGATCCTCGTCGACACGCTCGTCGGGCGGCTGGCGCCCGATTTCGCCGCGCTCGTCGGCCAGCCGAGCCTGCTGCTGCTCGCGCTGTTCTGCCTGCTGAACCTGCGCGGCATCGACATGTTCGCGCGACTGCAGACGGCGCTCGTCGCGACGATGTTCATCGGCATACTCGCCATCGGCTTCGCCGGCGCGTTCAGCGGAAACGTCGGCGCGGCGCTCGGCGAACAGCCCTTCGTGCCGGCTGCGGCGCTGTCGCTGGTTGCACTCGCGATCTGGGGCCTGGTGGGACTCGAGTTCGTCTGTCCGATGATCGGCGAGGCCCGCAACCCGCGGCGCGATGTTCCCCGCGCGATGTTCATCGGTCTCGCGCTGATCGTCGTCGCCTACGGCATGTACTGCGTGGCGGGCCTCGCGATGCTGCCGCCGCAGGTACTCGGGTCGGCGACGCCGCACGTCGAGCTCGCGCAGTCGATCTTCGGTGCGCCGGCGCGCATCTGGTTCGCGCTGCTGGCGATCCTCGGCAGCGCGACGCTGCTGAACACCGTGCTCGCGAGCGTCTCGCGGATGGTGCAGGGCATGGCGCAGAGCGGCCAATTGCCGGCACTGCTTGCGCGCGAGAACAAGGCCGGCGCACCCGCGCCGGCGCTCGTTGCGCTCGCGCTGGGAATCGGCGCAGTCCGCGTGCCGCTCGGCATGGACGCGGGATCGATCCTGTCGCTCACCGTTGCTGCCGCCGGCTGCTGGCTGATCGCGTATATCATCGTCCACGTCGATCACATCGTCCTGCGCTTGCGCTTGCCCGACACGCCGCGACCGTTTCGCTCACCGTGGTTCCCGCTTCCGCAGTTGCTGGGAATCCTCGGCATGGCCTACGTCTTCCTGAACATCTCGCCCACGCCCGAGCTCGCCGGGCCGATCTATCGCAACGTCGCCTGGATGCTCGGAATCACCTGCGCGTTCGCGTTGTTCTGGACGCTTGCCGTGCGGCGATGCAACCCCTTCCGGGCCATGCCGCTGCCCGCAGCCGCGCCGTCGGTCTCCGGTTCCGTCGCGGCTGCGGTCGCCACCGAATGAACGGATCGCGCGGCCCAAGCAAGCCGGCTCCCGGCAGGACCCGGCGCAACGTCGCGCAGGCGATGCCCAGCGGCACCGACGCGTTGTGGCTGCACGAATTCATTCCGTACAAGCTCGCGGTGGTCGCCAACCGCTTGAGCCAGTCGATCGGCGCCGTGTTCGAGGAACGCTTCGGCATCCAGATCCCCGAGTGGCGCATCCTGATGGCGCTGCACGCGCACGGACCCACGGCACCGAACGAGGTGGTCGAGCACACGAGCATGGACAAGGCGCGCGTGAGCCGCGCGCAACGGCGCCTCGTCGAACTGGACCTCGTCGCCGTCAGTGAAGACCCCCGCGATCGACGCCGGCTCGTGCTGTTCCTCACGAAGAAGGGAACGGCGCTGTGCCGCTCGATCATTCCGGAAGTGCGCCAGATGGAAGCGTGGTTCCTCGACGTACTCGAGGAGCCCGAGCGCGAGACGCTCGACCGCGTGCTCACGCGGCTGTTCGAGCGCAGCCAGGAGTTGCGCGAGGCGGGCGGATTGCCTCCGGGCGGCGAGGCCAACGGGCGAACGACCGGCTGAGCGCCGCTACACCATCCTCGACGGCAGCCAGGTCGCGAGCCACGGGAACCAGGCGAGCACCACGAGCCGCACCATGTCGACGATGGCGAAGGGCGCAATGCCGCGAACGACGGTGGCCAGCGGCACGTTGCCGATCGACTGGATCACGAACAGGTTGATGCCCACCGGCGGCAGGATCATGCCGATCTCGCAGACGGTGATCAGCATCACGCCGAACCAGATCGGGTCGAAGCCCAGCGCCGTGACGAGCTGGAACACCGGGCCCACGGTGAGCAGGATCATCGACAGCTCGTCCATCAGCGCGCCGAGCACCACGTAGGTAAGCATCAGCACGAGCATCACGACCCAGCGGTTCCACTGAAGATGGTCCACCGTCGCGATCAACGCGTCGGTGAGCCCGGTGGCTTCGATGAACGCATTGAAGATCCCCGCTCCGATCAGAATGACGAAGATCATCCCGCTGGTCAGCGCCGTCTCGGTGAAGCCGCGCCCGATCATGCGAAGCGTCAACCGTCCCGAGAAGGCGGCGAGCACGATCGCGCCCACCGCCCCGACGGCCGCCGCTTCGGTCGGCGAGAACCAGCCGAAATACATCCCGCCGAGCACGAGGCCGAACAGCAACGCCACCTGCCAGACGGCTCGCAACGCGCGCAGCCGTTCGCTCCACGTACTGCGCGCGCCGGCCGGACCCGCCTCGGCCCGACGGCGAACCGACCAGGCGACGGCGATGCCGTACAGCAGCATGCCCAGGATGCCGGGCAGCACGCCGGCGAGGAACAGGCGCCCGATCGACTGCTCGGTGGCCAGCCCGTAGATGACGAACAGGATCGACGGCGGAATGATCACGCCCAGCGTCCCGCCGGCAGCGACCGACGCGCACGCGAGCGAATCGGCGTAGCCGTGCCGACGCATCTCGGGCAGCGCCACGCGCCCCATCGTCGCAGTCGTCGCGATGCCGGAGCCGCTCACCGCACCGAAGATCGCGCAGCCGCCGACGGTGGCCATCGCCAGCCCGCCGCGCAGGTGCCCCACGATCGTCGCGACGAACGAATACAGCGCCTGCGACAGCCCGGCGTGCCCGGCGAACACCCCCATCGCGATGAACAGCGGCACGACCGACAGCGAATACGGAAACACCGCCTCGAAGGTCGTTCGCCCGAGCATGAAGCCCGAAGTCTCGATGCCCGAGGCCATCGTCAACCCGGCAAAGCCGACCGCTCCCATCGCGATCGCCACCGGCAGCCGCAGCATCACCAGCGCGATGACGGCAGCAAAGCCGATGACGCCGAGCAGTGGCGACGCGGTCATGTCGCGGCGCAGATCAGCTCGCGCAAAGGCGCGGGGGAGGCCGAAGTCCGCGCATCGAACGCCGGGGGTCGGACGGGGAGCGCGCGTGCGCGTCCTGGCCATTCGCTCGTGCTGCGCCGACGCCCCTCGAGCGGCAGGCGGCAGCGGGCCGGTGGGGCGCGCCGTCGGCGGGCATCGCGGCGGCTGCGGGCGCCGTAACGGCACGCTGTGGCTTCGCTGTGGGCGGTGGCGCGGCGTCTGCGGCGCCGAGCAGCGCAGCGTCCGGGTC
>JAEWFA010000007.1 GCA_023389055.1 Pseudomonadota bacterium
GCCGTAGCCTTCGCGGTTGCCGCCGGGCGCGCCATAGCCGCCGCCGTAGCCGGCGCCACGACCGTGATCCATCGGACCGGTGAACTGCGCCGGCGCGCGAGGGCCTCGGCCGCGCGACTTGCCGAAACCGCCCCGGCGTCCGCCCGGCATCGACGCCCCCGGCTCGCCGCTACGCACCGCTCGGGTGATCGCCTCCTGGTGCGCGTTCGCCGAACGGGGCTGCCACTCGTCGTCGTCGTACTCCGGCCGGTGCGGCTCCTCCTCCTCGACATCGCCCGGCTGCAGGCGATTGCCGATGGCGTCGTCCGGATCGTCGTAGGCGTCGTCGTCGACGTCGCCTTCACGCGCTGCGTGCGCGTCGTCTGCATCCGGCGCATCGTCATCATCGGACGAAACGCCGGCAGCCGATGCCGCGGCATTCGGACCGCCGCCCTTGACGGCCTGCACCTGCTGCATCAGCGCGTGCACCTCGAATTCGTCGAGTTCGAGCCAGCGTGCGCGCGCCAGGCCACGAGGCAAAGCCACGGGGCCGAAACGCAGGCGAACGAGCCGGCTCACGGTAACGCCGACCGACTCGGCCATGCGGCGCACCTCACGATTGCGACCCTCCGAGAGCACGACGCGATACCAGGTGTTCGCACCGTCGCCGCCGATGTCCTCCAGCAGCGAGAATTTCGCCGGCCCGTCGTCGAGTTGCACGCCGGCGAGCAGTTTCTCGCGCGCTTCGTCGTCGATGCGCCCGAGCACGCGCACTGCGTACTCGCGCTCCCAGCCGTAGCGCGGATGCATGAGCCGGTTCGCGAGATCGCCCGACGTGGTGAAGATCAGCAGGCCCTCGGTGTTGAAATCGAGGCGGCCTACGGCCACCCAGCGCGCGCCCTTGATGCGCGGCAGCTTGTCGAAGACCGTCGCGCGCCGATCGGGGTCGTCGCGGGTACAGATCTCGCCGGCCGGCTTGTGGTAGAGGAGCACGCGCTGCACGGGCCCGGCCGCGCGGCGCGGCACCGTCCGGCCGTTCACGCGCACCTGGTCGCTCGCGCCGATGCGCTGGCCGATATGGGCCGGCTGGCCATTGACCGACACGCGGCCGGCGAGGATCAACTCCTCCATGTCGCGACGCGACCCCAACCCGGCGTCGGCGAGCACCTTGTGCAGCTTCGGCTGGTCTTCGCCGGCGGGCTTGCGCGCGCCGCGCTTGCGCGCCTGCGCCGAATCGAGCCCGATCGCGGCAGACGCGGCATAGATGGGCACCGGTTCGGAGTCGGTGACCGAAGCCTCGGGCGAGGCGGTGTCGACCGGCAGCGCGCCTTGCGCCGCGGCGCGGTCCTCGCCCCCCGCCGTTCGGCTCGATGCTGCTTCGCCGTCGTTGCGCCGACTCGACGAACGCGGGCCTCGGCCGGAACGCCCGCCGCGACGCCGGTTGTACGGCGTGCGCGTCTGGCGCGCCTCGCGCTGCTCACCGGACTCCTCCGCCGCGGCGGGCGAGTCTGCCGAGGACGCGGACGTCTGCGGCTGCGCCGGCGCAGCCTCGGCCTTCGGTGCCGACGCAGCGCCGCCGGACTCGCGACGCTCGGGCGCCGAACCTTCGGAACGGGTTGCGTCGATCGCGACGTCGGTGCGGCTGTCGCCGGAAGATTCGTGGTTCAAACTGTCCCCTCACTGGATTCGGGAGATCGGGCTCGGTCGGAGAAACCGGTTTCGCCGTCGCTGACCGCTGGCTGCTCGACGAGTGCTTCGGAGATCGATGCTTCCGCGGAAGCGGCGTGGGCCGCCGTTTCGCCGACCGCGTCGCCCATGAACTCGATGACCCGCTGGCCGAGCGCGTCGACCGCTTCGCTCGCCTGCCCCGGCTCGAGCAGCGGTGGCAAGTCGGCGAGCGAGCGCAGCCCGAGATCGTCGAGGAACTGGCGCGTCGTGCCGAGCAGTTCGGGCCGGCCGAGGACGTCCTTGTGTCCGATGACCTCGACCCAACCGCGCTCCTCGAGCGTGCGCACCAGATGCCCGGCGACCGTGACGCCGCGAATCTCTTCGATGTCGCCGCGCGTGACCGGCTGCCGGTACGCGATGATCGCCAGCGTCTCGAGCAGCGCCCGCGAGTAGCGCGGCGGCTTCTCCGGATTCAGGCGACCGAGATAGGGCGCCATTTGCGAAGTACTCTGGAATCGCCACCCGGTGGCCAGCGAACTCAACTCGATGCCTCGCCCATTCCAGTGCACGCGCAACTCCTCGAGCAGGCTCCGAATGGCGTCCGCATCGAGTTCGTCGTCGAACAGCCTGCGCAACTCGCCGATGCTCAATGGCTGGGATGCGCACAGAAGTGCGGCCTCGAGGACGATCTTCGCTTCTTCGGTATTCATCGGATACGGGCTGCATCTGGGGAGCTGCGCCTACGCTCGGCGGCCCCGTGTTTCGCGCTCCGCTCGCAAGTTCATCAGCCGGCCGGTGCCGCGCCCGAAACGATGGAATGAGGCCCGGAAGGACGCCGGGGCAATCGCGATCGGGTACCAACAGAACGGTGCGGCTCGCAGAAGTGCACTTCGCGGATCTCGGGAGCGGAACTCCCTGGAATCGATCCGCCGCGCTTCGGAGGCAATGGAGCATTGCCGACTCGAGCTGACTCGATAATACACGAACGACGATCGACGGCAGGCGCCCTGCGACCCCCGGCTGCCTTTCAGCGCAGTCGCACCGGTACCCGCCGCCAACCGCCGAGCGGATAGGTCTCTCGCACCGGTTGCGCATCGGCGGCCAACTCGACGCTGGTCGTCGTGTCCAACAACGCCTGCGCGGCAACGACCAGCTCCAGCGTCGCCAGTGGACGCCCAGGGCAGGCGTGGATGCCGGCGCCATAGACCAGGTTGTGCGGCGCGTGCTCCTCGGGCCGGTAAGCATCCGGGTCGTCGAACACCGACTCGTCGCGATTGGCGGACATCCAGTTCAGGTAGACGCGCGTTCCCGGCGGCAGGTCGAATCCGGCAATCTGCGTCGCCGCCGTCGTCACCCGCCGGTTGACGAGGAACGGATCATCGATCCGCAGCATCTCGTCCACCGCGCGAGCCAGATTGTTCGGATGCGCACGAAGCGCCCGCTGGACCGCAGGGTGGCTGCCAAGGAAGTGCACGACGACACCGAGCGCCGCCGCCATCGAAGCCAGGTCGCCCGCCGTCCAGTTGCGCAGGATCGACACGACGTCGGCATCCGGCAGCAGCGCGCCATCGACGACGACTTCGAGCAACTCGGTCGTCGGGTCCCTGGGTGCCGTACGGCCCATCCGACGGCGACGCCGCACCTGCGCCAGCACGATCTCGTCGAAAGCGGCGGCCGCGGCGACCGCCTGCGCGCGATCACGCGACCGCGTAGCGGCGTGGTTCGCCGCCGTCCAGGCGAGAAGTTCGTCTTCGATGCCCTGCCATCCAAGCCAGTCCGCTTGCGCGCGCACGGCAAACGGATACCCGATCGCGGCCACGGCGTCCACGGTCGGACCCCGCGGCAGGGCGCCGACGATTTCGTGCGCGATCCTGCGGAGCCTCGGCTCGAGAATCTGCATGCGCTCGGGCGTGAAGAAGGCGTCGACGACCGCCCGGAACCGCGCGTGTTCCGGCGGATCGAGCGAGTTGGGAACCATGCGATGCGCAGAGGCACACGAAGAAAACGTGGCCGGGTCGCCGGCCGCTGCAATCACGTCGGCATGTCGGAACAGCGTGACGCCGCGCGGCGACTCGGCAACCGGACAGGAAGCGCGCATGCGATCGTAGGCAGTGCGCTGATCCGCGAGCACCGGCTCTGACAAGGGTTCCCAGCGAGGGATCGGTGCGCTCACGGCGAGATTTTCGCACGCCAGCGTCGGGATCTCCGCGGCCCTGGCCCGGAATGAAAACCGGCCGGGCGCTGGAGGTAGCGGCCGACCGGTCTGAAACGGTGGTTGCGGGGGCAGGATTTGAACCTGCGACCTTCGGGTTATGAGCCCGACGAGCTGCCAGACTGCTCCACCCCGCGTCTGGAACCGTAGATTGTACTTCAGCGCGCGTGTCGCGTGCAAACCCGCGGACCCTCCCGCTGATACACTCGTTCGCCAACTCCTTCGCGCCATGAAGTTCTGCTCGGTCTGCGGCCACGAAGTCGAATCGCGCGTTCCCGCCGGCGACAACCGGCTGCGCTTCTGCTGCCCGCACTGCGCAACGATCCACTACGAGAACCCGAACATGGTTCTCGGCACGGTGTGCACCTGGGAAGACCGCGTACTGCTGTGCCGGCGGGCGATCGAGCCGCGCTACGGCTTCTGGACGCTTCCCGCAGGATTCATGGAGAACGGCGAGACGACCGCCGAGGGCGCGCAACGCGAAACCATCGAGGAGGCCGGCGCCCGGATCGAGCTGGGCCCGCCGTTCGCAATGATCGACGTGCCGCATGTGAACCAGGTACATCTGTTCTTCCGCGCGGCGTTGCTCGACCCGTCCTTCGAGCCGGGCCCGGAGAGTCTGGAGGCGAAGCTGTTCGACGAAAACGAGATCCCGTGGGACTCGCTCGCGTTTCGCAGCGTCGCGCAGGCGCTTCGCTGGTTCTTTACCGATCGGCGCGAGGGAACGTGGCCGATGCACACCGGAGCCGTCGGCCCGCGTCGATCGCCTTCGTGAACCAACCGAGGACCTTGCGCATGCAACGTCGCAGTTTCCTGTTCGGTTGCGCAGCCGCCGCGGCGGCCGCTGATCCGCTCGCCCATGCCCAGCAAGCCGCGGACGCGCAGCAGCTCTCGTCGGCGAAGCCGCGCAGTTGGCCACGTGCGCGACTGGTGGGAGCCGACGGTCGGCCGCTCGAGGCGTCGTCGATTCCGCCGCGCAAGGCCCTGGTGTTTCCGTATCCCTTCGTCGGCACGCCGGCATTCCTGATCGACCTGGGCAAGCCGACGCAGCGTTCGGTCTCGCTCGAGACGCACGACGAAGGACGCTACACCTGGGACGGCGGCGTCGGCCCGCGCCGCTCGATCGTCGCTTTCTCGGCGATCTGCGCGCACCGCATGGCGTACCCGACCCGCGAGATCAGCTTCATCAACTACCGTGACGAACCGTCGGCAGTGACGAACCGCGCGCAGGTGATCCACTGTTGCTCCGAGCACAGCGAGTACGACCCGGCCGCCGGCGCACGGGTTCTCTCGGGTCCGGCCAGGCAGCCGCTCGCCGCCATCGTGCTCCAGCACGATACGGCCGACGACTCACTGCATGCGGTCGGCACGCGCGGCGGCGAACTGTTCGATGCATTCTTCGACCAGTTCGCGATGAAGCTCGCTCTCGAGCACGGCGGCGCCGAGCATCGATCGGTCGGCGACTCGACGACCGCCGTGCCGATAGAGCGGTATTGCCGCCAGCTGATGCGCTGCAGTTGACGGCAGCCTCCGTGTCCCGCTCGCCGCGTCGCGTGCTTGCCTGGCTGGGTGCGGACGATCCGCTGCCCGACCCCTCGCTGGCCTGGCAGGTGCCGAACGGACTGCTTGCCGCGAGTGCGCAACTGTCGGTCGATCGTCTGCTCGAGGCGTACCGGCGAGGCATCTTTCCGTGGTACACCGACGGCCAGCCGGTGCTTTGGTGGTCGCCCGATCCGCGAATGGTGCTGCACCTGGCCGAACTGCGCGTCTCGCGATCGCTGCGCAAGACGCTGCGCGCGGCGCAGCGCGACGAGCGCTGGCGGGTAACGCTCGATGTCTGCTTCGAGCGGGTGATGCAGGAATGCGCAGCGCCGCGCGCAGGCCAGGACGGCACATGGATCACCGAAGCGATCCGCGCCGGCTACGGCGCACTGCACAGGCTGGGCCTCGCGCACTCGGTGGAGGTGTGGAACGCCGAACGGCTCGTCGGCGGACTGTACGGCGTGTCGATCGGACGCATGTTCTACGGGGAGTCGATGTTCGCCCGCGAGCCCGATGCCTCCAAAGCCGCGCTGGTCTCGCTTGCGCGGCTGCTCCAGAGTCACGATTTCAGCGTGATAGACTGCCAGCAGAGCACCGTTCATCTCGCGTCGCTCGGCGCGCGCGAAGTTTCGCGCGCGGCGTTTCTCGAGAGGGTCGACGAACTGGTTCGCCAACCCGCGCCCGATTGGCGAACGATGCGCATCGCATTGCCGCACGCATGACGCACCTGAAGGAACTGCCGTTTTCGGCGCTTCAGTTCTACGCCACTGCACCCTACCCGTGCAGCTACCTGCCGCGGCGCCAGGCGCGCTCGCAGGTCGCTACGCCGAATCACCTGATCAACGCCGACGTCTACGGCGATCTGGTTCGCGCAGGCTTCCGGCGCAGCGGCATCTTCACGTACCGTCCGCATTGCGACGCATGCCGTGCCTGCGTTCCGGTGCGCATCCCGGTGGCCGCCTTCGTACCCGACCGCAGCCAGCGTCGCGCATCGAAGGCGCACGCCAGCCTGCGCACGCTCGTCGCCCGCCTCGGCTTCTCGCCCGAGCATTACGCGCTGTACCTGCGCTACCAGGCCAGCCGGCACGCGGGCGGCGGCATGGACCAGGACAGCCGCGAGCAGTACGCCCAGTTCCTGCTGCAGAGCAAGGTCAACACGCGCCTGGTCGAGTTCCGCGAAACCGACGGGACGCTGCGCATGGTGTCGATCATCGACGTGCTCGACGACGGCCTTTCGTCCGTCTACACGTTCTACGACCCCGACGTCGCGTCGGCGAGCTACGGTACCTACAACATCCTCTGGCAGCTCGAGCAGTGCCGTCATCTCCAGTTGCCGTACCTGTATCTCGGCTACTGGATCGAGGAAAGTCCCAAGATGTCGTACAAGGCGCGCTTTCGTCCGCTCGAATGCCTGGACGGTGGCGTCTGGGTCCGACTCGATGAGCGCCAGGCGACGGCGCCGCAATGATCCCGTACGCAGCCGCCCGGCCGCTGCTCTTCGCGCTGGACGCGGAAACGGCACACGACTTCACGCTACGCGCCCTCGATGGAGCCGCCCGCCTCGGCGGGGTTCGCGCGCTCTCCGGCTGCCCGGTCGATGGTCCGATCGAGGTGATGGGACTGCGCTTTCGCAACCGCGTGGGGCTGGCCGCCGGGCTCGACAAGAACGCGGCGCACGTCGACGCGCTCGCTGCGCTGGGCTTCGGATTCCTCGAGGTCGGCACCGTCACGCCGCGTGCGCAACCGGGCAACCCCCGACCGCGCCTGTTCCGGCTGCCCCAGCGCAGCGCGCTGATCAACCGGATGGGCTTCAACAACGACGGCGTCGACGCCCTCGTCGCGAATGTCGCGAGGGCGCGCTACCGCGGCGTGCTCGGGATCAACATCGGCAAGAACGCCGACACGCCGCTCGAGCGCGCCGTGGACGACTACCGCATCGGGCTCGAGCGCGTCTACCGCCATGCGAGCTACGTCGCGGTGAACGTGTCGTCGCCGAACACGGCGAAGCTGCGCGAGCTGCAGGCGCACGACGCGCTCGACGAGCTGCTCGATGCGCTTCGCGCGCGCCGCGACGAACTCGCGCAGCTGCACGGGCGCCGCGTTCCGCTCGCGCTGAAGATCGCGCCCGACCTGGAAGACGGGCAGATCGAAGCGATCGCCGACCTGCTCGTGCGACATCGCATCGATGCGGTGATCGCAACCAATACCACGGTCTCGCGCGAAGCGGTGGCGGGCCTTCCAAACGCGGCGCAGTCCGGCGGTCTGTCGGGGGGGCCGGTATTCGAAGCGTCGAATCGCGTGATCCGGGCGCTGCGCGCAACGTTGCCGCGGGGCTACCCGATCATCGGCGTCGGCGGAATCCTGTGCGCCGACGACGCGCGAGCCAAGCTGGTCGCCGGCGCCACGCTGGTGCAGCTGTACACCGGCCTGATCTACCGCGGCCCGACGCTGATCGGCGAATGCGCACGCGCGTTGCGCGACGCGACACACCTGTCGAGCGTGCCCGACGAAGCGCGCGTCGAGGCTTGACTCCGCAAAAGCGTCATTCTAGATTCCGGTTTCGGCGAACGAGCCCATCACGCGGCCAGCGCCGTCGCTCACCGGAGCAACGAACATGTCGGACAACTCCCTGCGGATCCTCGGCGAAACAACCTATCCTTTCGATGCGCGGGGTGTCGCGCGGCGCTTCCGCCACTCGGCGATCTTCGGCGCACTGGGCGCATTGCAGTCGGGCGAGACGATGCGGTTCATGAACGATCACGATCCGCTGCCGCTGCTCGACCAGATCCTCGACCGCTTCGGCGAACACATCGAGATCCAGTACGTCAGCCGAAACCCCGGCGAGATCGTCATCGACTTCACGATCCGCTGACGCTGCGCGGATGGCTCCGGCGCTGCTGCTCGACCTCTACCCGCAGATCCGCCTCGCCCACATCGGTTTCGTCGCGGCGAGCGGCACGTTGTTCACGGCACGCGCCATCGCGACGGTAGCGGGGGCGCGCTGGAGCGCGTCGAAAGCGGCGCGCCGCGCGAGCTGGCTGATCGACACCGGGCTGCTCGGCGCAGCGCTGCTGCTGCTGTACGTGTTGCAGCTGAACCCGTTCGTCGTCGCGTGGCTGGCGGCGAAAATCGCGCTGCTCCTCGTCTACATCGCGCTCGGCACGATGGCACTGCGTCGTGCGCACTCGACCGCGTCGCGCATCGGGTGGTCGATCGCCGCGCTCGCGTGCTTCGCGATGATGGTTTCGATCGCCCGCGCACACGATCCGCTCGGGGTGTTTCGGGGGTGGTTGACTTGAAGAGAAAGTGAAGGGTCAAGGGTGAAGGGTGAAGGGGAAAAGCCCAATGAGGCAAGCCGGGGCTCTTCCCCTTCACCCTTCACCCTTCACCCTTCACCTCCTCAAATTTCCGGCCTGCGCCAAAGCCAGATAGCGACGGCCGCCATCATCGACGGGACGGCGATCTTCAGCCACGGCGGGACGGCCATCAGGGCGAGCGTCAGCGTGCTCAGGACCATCATCGTCGTCGCGAACCATTTGGCACGGCGCGGCACTGCGCCGTGGTCGCGCCAGCGACGGATCGCAGGCCCGTGCCGCGGATGTTCGAGCAGCCACGTCTCGAGCCGGGGCCATCCGCGACTGCCCGCCCACGCAGCGACGATCAGGAACGGAACTGTCGGCAGCACGGGCAGCACCATGCCGAGCAGCGCGAGCGCGACGCTGACCAGCGCGAGCGCGCGCCACAGCGTAATGGCAACCGAGCGGCGGATCACCGCGCGCGTCCGGGCCGATCGACGATCGCCGATGGCGGCGGCAGGTGCAGGGGCCGGCCACGGGCCGGCGGGCGGGGTCTGTTCGAGGAGCGCATCGATCTGGGTGGCCGCAGGCGCCGTGCGAGTGTACCGACGGCGCGAGGAAGCGCGAAACGCACGCTTAAACCGTACGCTTTCACTGGCTAGGCTGTTTCGCATTGCAGGATGCGCTCGCACATCGTGCTACCCTTGTCGCCAGGCCAGTCGGAAACCGAGTTGCACCGATGCCCCGCCCCCGAAGCTCGCCGAACGAAGAAGGTCGCACCGCAATCCAGGTCATCGAGCGCCTCGTCTCGCTGCTCGATGCGCTCGCCGACCAGCGCGACCCGGTGAGCCTGAAGGAGTTGTCGCTGCGCACCGGGCTGCACCCGTCCACCGCGCATCGCATCCTCAACGATCTCGTCACCGCGCGCTTCGTCGACCGCGCCGAGCCCGGTTCGTACCAGCTCGGCATCCGCCTCCTGGAGTTGGGCAACCTGGTGAAGGCACGGATGAACGTGCGCGACGCTTCGCTCGACGCAATGCGCGAGTTGCATCGCGCCACCGGCCAGACGGTAAACCTGTCGATCCGCCAGGGCGACGAAATCGTCTACATCGAGCGCGCGGTTTCCGAACGCTCCGGAATGCAGGTGGTGCGCGCCGTGGGAGGACGCGCGCCGTTGCATCTGACGTCGGTCGGCAAGCTGTTCCTGGCGGCCGACGATCCTCGACTGGTGCGCGCATACGCCGCGCGCACCGGGCTGGCCGGACATACGCGCAACAGCATCACCGACCTGCCGCGACTCGAACGCGAGCTCGCGCTCGTGCGTGCGCGCGGCTATGCGCGCGACAACGAAGAGCTCGAGCTGGGCGTTCGATGCATCGCCGCAGCGGTGCGCGATGACGGCGGAAAGCTGGTCGCCGGGCTCTCGATCTCGGCGCCCGCCGATTTCATCCAGGACGACTGGATCGAGCAGCTGTGCCGCACCGCCGACGGAATCTCGTCGGCGTTGGGCTACGAGGCCGACGACCGAGCCGCTTCCTGAGCGGCCCGCCGCGTTGCGGCGAACGCCCGCCCCTGCCCGCCGTCAGACGTTATGCGCACCGCGTTCGCGCGCGGGCTGCTCTGCGTCGTCGTCGGGATGCACCACGCGCCGTACGCCACTGGCGCCCAGGCCCTGGACCCACTCGCGAATGCGCATCGAATCGCTGACGCGGGCGGTGCGCTGCTCCGCATCGAGCAGCACCATCACGACCGGCCGCGAGCCGATGCGTGCCTGCATGACCACGCAGTTGCCGGCCTCCGAGATGAAGCCGGTCTTCTGCACGCCGATCTCCCAGTCGCTTCGATCGACGAGCTTGTTGGTGTTGCGGTAGCTCTCGGTGCGCCGCCCGGTGTCGACCGACAGCGCGCTCGCTGTCGAATACTCGCGGATCAGCGGATAACGTGACGCGGCCTGCACGAGCAGGGCCAGGTCGCGCGCACTGGACACGTTGCTGCTCGACAGGCCCGTCGGTTCGACGAAGCCGGAGCTCGTCATCCCGAGCTCGTGCGCCTTGCGGTTCATCTGCGCTACAAAGGCCGGCATTCCGCCCGGATAGTGGCGCCCGAGCGCGTGCGCGGCGCGATTCTCGGACGACATCAGCGCCAGGTGCAGCAACTCGTCGCGCGACAGGCGCGTGCCGGTACGCAGCCGCGAGCGCGTGAATCGCTCGGTGTCGACGTCGGCCTCCGAGATCTCGAGCATCTCGTCGAGCGGCAACTTCGCGTCCAGCACGACGATCGCGGTCATCAGCTTGCTGATCGAAGCGATCGGCAGCACCGCGCGGGAGTTCTTCTCGAACAGCACCTCGCCGCTGCGCTGGTCGAGCACCAGCGCCACGGCCGACTCGAGCGAAAGCGGGTCGTCGACGTCGTGCAATCCGAACGCGTGCCCGATCGACGGGCGCGGACCTGCGGCATGAACGATGCCTGAAGCAGCCACCCTCGCCTCGGCAGCTGCCGTCGCGCGGGCGTCGGCGACGACTCTTGCGCGCTTGGCGCCCGAGGCGCCCGAAGTGCGGGCGGTGGCCCTGCGCGCGCTTTCGTTTTTCCTCGAGACCGCCTTGCGGGTCGACTTTCGCGCGTCTGCCGCCTTCTTGACCCGTGACTCGGCACTCGCGGTGGCGCGTTTTCCCGACGCCGTCGCGGTCGTCGGCTGCAATACCCCAGCGAGACCGAAGGAAACCAGAAAAGCGACGCACGCGCGCCGCCAGCCCCGCCGCGATCCACCCGACATTGCCGTCTCCGAAAACCCGCACTCCCCCCGAGCCGCGAGTCTACAGAAAAGGCAACGAATTGAGGGACTTGCCGTTGAACCTTGAACCCGTTTCTCGATGTTCGGTGGTTTTTGTGCGACGAACGGCGCTTTCCTGCTTGACAAGCACGTTTCGCCATCGACGCCCCCTCCGATCATCAACCGCT
Organism: Pseudomonadota bacterium; assembly: GCA_023389055.1. Taxonomy (GTDB): domain Bacteria; phylum Pseudomonadota; class Gammaproteobacteria; order Burkholderiales; family Burkholderiaceae_E; genus Zeimonas. Next base: position 11,656 of record JAEWFA010000007.1, read on the forward strand.
GCACCGCAACAAAAACGTCTTGACATCGGAGCGCCGCTCCGTAGAATGTCATTTGTTGCGTCGCAGCAAAGCGGCGCGCCTCCCGCCCCCGAAAACGATTCCCCCGGAAATCCAGGAGTTCACGAATGATCACCAACCCCGAACAATTCGCTCAAATCCAGAAATCGGCGCTCGAAGCCTTCCAGAACGCCACTGCGGCGTCGATCGCCGGCTTCGAGAAGCTCACCGCGCTGAACGTCCAGGCGACCAAGACCTCGTTCGAGGAATCGGCCGAGACGCTGCGCTCGCTGGTCGACGTGAAAGACCCCAAGCAGTGGGCCGACCTCGCCACCACGTCGGTGCAGCCGACGACCGACAAGGTTGCCGCCTACTACAAGCACGTCTACGAAATCGCCAATGAAACCGGCAGCGAACTGGCCCGCCTGTTCGAGCAGCAATACGCCGAGAACAACCGCCAGATCTACGCGGTGATCGACGCGTTCGCGCGCAACCTGCCGGCCGGCAGCGAAGGCGTCGTCACGCTGATGAAGCAGGCGGTCAGCGCGGCGAACAGCACGTTCGACCAGCTGAACAAGGCGACCAAGCAGGCCGTCGAAGTTGCCGAGGCCAACATGGCCGCCGCGGCGAAGACGACCTCGACCGCCACCGCGAATGCCGCGACCCGCGTCGCGCAGCCGCAGCAGCGCAAGAGCGCCTGAGCGACCCGAGTGTCGACCGGATCCGGCCCCGCGCCGGGTCCCGAAGGCCCGGCCTGACGCCGGGCCTTCTCGTGAAAACCCGGCCTCTCGGCCGGGTTTTTCTATGCGCCGCCCGTGCCGGCGTCGTGCACTTTGGCTCCTGCCGCATCGGTGGGGCGCGCTTCGGGCCCCTAGCCCACCTCGACGACGGCCGGCGTCTCGTACTGCGCCATCGCGTCGGTCCACCTCGTGCGCGCCGACGCGAGGTTGCGCGCCTTCACATGACCGAAGCCGCGGATCTCGTCCGGAATCGACGCGATCTGCACGGCCGCCGGCAGCCGCTCGGCATCCAGCTTCTGCAGCAACCGCTCGACGGTAGCTTCGTAGTCGACGACGAGCTGCCGCTCGTTGCGCCGCTCCTCGGTACGCCCAAACGGATCGAATGCAGTCCCGCGCAGGCGCCGCAGGCGCGCGAGCACGCCGAAGGCATGCATCACCCAGGGGCCGTATTCGCGCTTGACGAGCTCGCCCTTCGCATTGCGTCGCGCAAGCAGCGGCGGCGCAAGGTGGAAACTCAGCCGGAAGTCGCCTTCGAACTGCTCGTCCAGCCGCTGGCGGAAACTGGCGCTCGTGTACAGCCGAGCGACCTCGTATTCGTCCTTGTACGCCATCAGCTTGAAGAGGTTGCGCGCCACCGCCTCGGTGAGCGCGAGGCGGCCTTCGCCGACGAGCGCGCGCTCGGCCTTGCGCACCTGCTCGACCCGATCGCGATAACGCTTCGCATAGCGCTCGTCCTGGTAGTCGGCGAGATGGTCGACGCGCCGGGCGATCGCCTCGTCGAGCGACGCCGACAGGCGACGTGACACCGGCGTCGGCGCGCTCTTCTCGAATCCGACACTCGCCGCCGCTTCGACGCGTGCCCGGTCGAGCGCCGCCGCCCGACCCCAGGCGAAGGCGGCGCGGTTCTGCTCGATCGCCACGCCGTTGAGCTCGATCGCGCGATCGATCGCTGTGCCCGACAACGGCACCAGTCCGCGCTGCCACGCATAGCCCAGCAGGAACAGGTTCGACGCGATCGCATCTCCGATCAGCGCCGTTGCGAGCTGCGTGGCATCGACGAACTCGGCATTGTCCGCGCCGACCGCGTCGGCGATCGCCGACTTCATGCCGCCGGCCGGAAACTTCCAGTCGGGGTTGCGCGTGAAGTCGGCGGTCGGGGTTCCCGCCACGTTGGTCACGACGCGCGTCGCGCTGCTCATTCGCGCGAGCGCTTCGCGCCCGGCGGTGACGACGAGATCGCAGCCGAGCACCGCGTCGGCGCCGGCGATGCCGATGCGCGGCGCATACAGCGCTTCCCCGGCGCGCGCAAACCGAACGAAGCTCATCACCGCGCCGTTTTTCTGCGCCAGGCCCGCCATGTCGAGCACGGTGACCTGCCTGCCTTCCAGGTGCGCCGCCATGCCGAGCAGCTGCCCGATCGTGACGACACCGGTGCCTCCGATCCCGGTGACGAGCAGCGACCACGCCGTCCCGAGCTCGGGCAGCGCCGGTTCCGTCAGCGGCACGTCGGGCAGCGCAACGCCCGAACCCGCGCCCGAGGCTGCGCTGCGGCTCGCCCGGCGCAGGCGCCCGCCGTGCACGGTGACGAAGCTCGGGCAGAAGCCGTTCACGCAGGAGAAGTCCTTGTTGCACGACGACTGGTTGATCGCGCGCTTGCGCCCGAACTCGGTTTCCACCGGTTCGATCGACACGCAGTTCGACTGCACGCCGCAGTCGCCGCAGCCCTCGCAGACTGCCTCGTTGATGAACGCGCGCCTGGGCGGATCCGGAAACTCGCCGCGCTTGCGCCTGCGGCGCTTCTCGGCCGCGCAGGTCTGGTCGTAGATCAGCACCGACACCCCGTCGTAGTCGCGCAGTTCGCGCTGCACCTCGTCGAGCCGACTGCGGTGATGCACGTCGATGTCGGCGTCGAAGTAGCCCGACGGGTATTTGCCGGGCTCGTCTGTGACGACGGCGATGCGCCGGACGCCCTCGGCGCGCACCTGCTGCGCGATGCGCTGCGGCGTGAGCGCGCCGTCGTGTCGCTGCCCGCCGGTCATCGCGACCGCGTCGTTGAACAGGATCTTGTACGTCATCCGCGTGTTCGTCGCGACCGCGTGCCGCAGCGCAAGCGAACCCGAATGGAACCAGGTGCCGTCTCCGATGTTCTGGAAGACGTGCGGCGTGTCGCTGAAAGGCGCCAGGCCCACCCACGTCATCCCCTCTCCGCCCATCTGCGTGAAGGTGGCCGTCGAGCGGTCCATCCATTGCGCCATGTAGTGGCAGCCGATGCCCGCGAGCGCGCGCGAGCCTTCGGGCACGCGCGTGGACGTGTTGTGCGGGCAGCCCGAGCAGAAATACGGAATGCGCTCGATCGTCTCGAAGCGCCGCGCGGGTGCGCGCTCGCGCGCGTCGAGCTCGGCCAGGCGCGCGTCGATGCGCATGCGCAGCGCATCCGTTCGCGCACCGCGCGCATCGTCGGGTGCGTCGCGCCAGCGCGCCAGGCGCTCCGCGATCAGGCGTGCGCAGAACGCGGGCGTGAGCTCGCCGTAGTCGGGTGCGAGCGCGACGCCGTTCTCGTCGGTCTTGCCGACCACGCGCGGCCGATCGGCGAGCGCATACAACGACTCCTTGAGCTGCGTCTCGATCAGCGCGCGTTTCTCCTCGATGACGAGCACCTCCTCGCAGCCTGCGGCGAAAGCGCGCGCGGACAGCGGCTCGAGCGGCCAGGGCATCGCCACCTTCATCACGCGCAACCCGAGCGCGCAGGCAGCCGCCTCGTCGATCCCGAGGTCGACCAGCGCCTGCATCACGTCGAGCCAGCTCTTGCCGCTCGAGACGATGCCCAGCCGCGCCGGCTCGCCGTCGGCGCGGCCGAAGACGTTGCGATCGAGCCGGTTCTCGCGCGCATACGCGAGCGCCGCCGGCACCTTGAAGCGCGACAGGCGCTCCTCGAGCTTCAGGAACGGCTCCTCGGGCCAACGCAGGCCCAGGCCGCCCGCCGGCAGGATGAAATCCTCCGGTAGCACGATGCGCACGCGATCGAGCGACACGTCGACGATGCCGGCCGATTCGATCGTGTCGGTCACGCACTTGATCGCCACCCAAAGCCCGGCGAAGCGCGACATCGCGAAGCCGTGCAGCCCGAGGTCCACGTAATCCTGCACGCTTGCCGGTGCGAGCACCGGCATCGACACCGCCTGGAAGATGAAGTCGGTCTGCGCAGCAACCGTCGACGATTTCGCTCCGTGGTCGTCGCCGGCCAGCACGAGCACTCCGCCATGGCGCGCGGTGCCGGCATGGTTCGCGTGCCGGAACACGTCGCCGCTGCGGTCGACACCCGGGCCCTTGCCGTACCAGATCGAGAACACGCCGTCGTAGCGGCCACCGGGCAGCGCCTCGATCTGCTGCGTTCCCCAGATCGCGGTAGCGGCGAGGTCCTCGTTCAGTCCCGGCACGAAGCGGATGTGATGCGCATCCAGGTGCGAGCGCGCCTTCTCGAGCGCCTGGTCGTAGCCGCCGAGCGGCGAGCCGCGGTAGCCCGAGACGTAGCCCGCGGTGTTCAGGCCGGCTGCCGCGTCACGCTGCCGCTGCAGGATCGGCAATCGCACCAGCGCCTGCGTGCCGGTGAGATAGACCGTTCCTTCAGTCGCTTCGTAGCGATCGTCGAGCGATGCGCGCCGCAGCGCCGGTTCGACTGGTGCATTCATCCCAAACCCTTCCTCGTCCTCGAAGCGCTCGGTCAACGGATCTCGCCGCCCAGGGACTGCACGCCCGCACGCAGCGTCTCGAAAGCCTCGTCGACCGCCGGAGCGGGGCCGCGCACTCCCAACTCGATGTGCCGGCGACCGCCGTCCTCCCCCACCGACGGAAGACTGAAGACTCGCACGTCGGCGTAGTCGCGTTCGATCCGCTCCATCAGCGGCGTGATCGTCGACTCGGCGAGCCCGAACACAAGAAACGAGCGCTCGCCACGCGCGTCGCGGTGGAAGCAGTCGGCGAAACGCGTGTCGAGCACCGCTTCGAGCATCGGCCACGCCATGACAGGAAAGCCGGGCACGAAGAAATGCCGCGCGACGGCGAAGCCCGGAATGCGATTGAACGGGTTCGGCAGGATCTCGGCGCCGGCGGGAAACTCGCCCATCTTCAATCGCTGCCGGTTCTCGGGCAGCGTAAGGTCGGCGCTGCCGCCGCTCTCGGCGGCCATCTCGACGATGCGCTGCGCAATCAGTTCGGCGGCCTGCGGGTGCAGGACGAGATCGACGCCGAGCGCGGCCGCCGCCGCCTGGCGGGTGTGGTCGTCGGGCGTCGCGCCGATGCCGCCGCAGCAGAAGACGACATCGTCGCCGGCGAACGTCCTGCGCAGCAGCGCCGCGATCGCCGCGCGATCGTCACCGATGAAATGCGCCCACGAGAGCGACAGGCCGCGACCGCGCAGCATCTCGACGACACGCGCGAAATGCCGGTCCTGGCGCTTGCCGGAGACGATCTCGTCGCCTATGACGATGAGTCCGAAGCCCATGCGGGACTGACCTCCATGGCCGCGCGCTGCCGCCGAAGCAACGCGAGCGAGTAATGCGCGAATGCCAGCGCCGAGAGCACCGGCGTGATCAGGAACAGCGGCGGAATGTAGTTCAGCAACGTGACGAGCAGCGCGAGCAGGAAGTAGTCGCGTCGATGCGCGGCGATCGACGCGCCGCGTTCGGTCGCGCTCGCGTGCTCGACGAGACTGTCGAAACGCATCACGCGCGCCGTGAGCCAGCTCCACCACAGCCACGGAACGACGAGCGCCAGCGGCGGAATCAGCCACAGCGGCAGCGATACGACGTAGCCGACGGCAAACAACACCGTGCTCGACACCGCGTTCCAGACGCTGGGCGCGAGCGCCATCGATCCGTCGCGCGCCACGTCGCGGTACGCACCGTTGCCCAGGTGGCGCACGACCATCGGCATCGCGAACACCGCGATCAGCACGACGGCCGAGGCGAACATCACCGGAACCACGACGAGCAGCGCGAGCAGCGCGACCGTCCATTGCGCGAAGCCCGAGAAGCCGTGCGCAACCGCCCACGCGTCGACGCCGCTCATCCAGCCGCCATCGAAGAACCAGCCATGCAGCCAGCCGGTGATCGGCGCCCACAGCCAGTATGCGGTGACAACCCAGAAGACGATCGCGAGCACGAAGGGCACGACGAGAAGCGCGAGCATCTTCGGATGAAACTGACTGACGATCGCGCGCCCGAATGCGGTCAGGACGGCCTGCATCAGGTCATCATACCGGCGCGTGCCCGCTTCGGCCGGGCGCCGGCAGCGCTGCGGCCATGGCAAGGACGCGCTATGCTGACGCCCGCGCCCATGCTCAATCTGCTCGTCCTGCTGCGCTTCGAGTCCGGCGAACCGGCTCCCGGCACGACCGACCGCGCGATCGCCGAGTACGGGGAACGCGTGCGGGAAGCCGGCGGCACGGTGGTCGAGCGCGAAGCCGACCAGCTCCTCGTGTGCCTGACCGACATGCGATGGAGCCTGCAATCGTTGCGCAACCTGCTGTCGCAGGCGCGCCGGGAGAGCTTCGCGGTGCGCGCGGCGATGGTCCAGGCAGTGCTCGCCCGCCCGGACGCGCCCGACGGTTGTCCCGGCTTCACGGCCCGTACGCTCGATACGCTGCTGCGCCTGGCCGCGCACGTCGACCGCCAGCAGGTAGGCATCACGCCGAAGCTGCTCAGCCTCATCGAATTGTCCGCGCCCGAATACGCCGACCTGTTCGCGCGCCTGCCCGATCCGATCGGCCCGCTGCCCGGCGAAACGAAGCCGCAGCCGGTGCTGGTGATGTCCGGCTGAGTCGAGCGAAGCAGGTCCTCAGGCGCGCAGCGCATCGATCGCCCTGGCCAGCCGCTTGGCCGACACCGGAATCGGCGTGCGCAGTTCCTGCGCGAACAGCGACACGCGCAACTCCTCGAACAGCCAGCGCACCTCTTCGAGTCGCGCATCCGGTTGGCCGCGCCGCTGCTGCACGATCCGGCGCCAGCGCGCGAGCAACGGCTCGAGTTCCGAGCGAGCGCGCGCGTCGCGCGCAGGCGCCTCACGCAATTTGTCCAGGCGCATCGCGACCGCCTTCAGGTAGCGCGGCAGTTCGCGCAGGCGCGCAGGCGGCGTGCGCGAGACGAAGTGCGCGGGCATCAGCGCAGCGACCTGCGCACGCACGTCGTCGCTCGCCTCGACGTGCGCCTTGGCTGCCGGCAGCTTCTTCTGCACGAGCGCGTACGCCTCCAGCGCTTCGGCCACGGTGCGCGCAAGCTCCTGCCCGACGAGATTGATGCGCGTGCGCGCGTCGGTGACGCGCGCGGCGAAGGATTGCGCGTCGGTCGGTAACGGATCGGCCAGGCAGGTGCGCTCGACCACGGCAGCGACGAGGTCGTCGCGCAGATCGCCGGCACCGCCGAAAGAGGCATGCAGCAGCGACAGGCGCTGCAGGCCGGAGACGTTCCTGGCGAAGAACCGCAGCGGCTCCTTCAGCGCGATCGTGAACAACCGCCCGAGTCCGGCGCGGGTCGATGCAGCCGCCTGCGCCGGGTCGTCGAAGACCTGCCACTCGACCGCATCGCCGACATCGACGAGCGCCGGATAGCCGACGAGACCGGCCGCGCCCGCGTGCGCGGCTTCGATGCGGTCGGGCAGCGCGCCGAACGACCAGTCGACGAAACGGCGGCCCAACGGCGGCGCCCCCGCACCGTTGGCTGCGTCGGGCGCATCGCCGGGCGTCGTTGTCGCTGCGACGTGCGCCTTTACACGCGCATCGGGCGGTGCCGATCCGACGACGATGCCCGGCGACGCCGCGCGCCCCGCAGCGGCGGCGCTTGCGATGGCCTTCTCGTCCGCGGCGGTGACGACGAGCGACGCGCGCTCGAAAGCCTGCTGCAACGCGCCCCTGGCCCTCGCGCCATATTCCGCGCGCAACGCGGGGAGCTGTCGCGATTGCGCCAGCAGGCCGCCGTGCGCATCGACGAGCCGGAAATTCATCGACAGGTGGGCGGGCATCGTCTCGGGCCGGAAGTCGTCGGGCTGGGCACGCAAACCGTTTTGTTCGGCGATGTCGTCGACGATCGCATCGACGAGCGCGCGCGAGCCGGCGCGTTCGCGCCAGCGCTCGGCGAAGCCCGTCGCGTATTCGGGCAGCGGAACGAGATGCCGGCGCAGCCGCTGCGGCAGCGACTTCGCCAGCGCCTGCACCTTGTCGGCGAGCATGCCGGGGACGAGCCATTCGCAGCGCGTGGCGTCGACGAGATTCAGCGTCGCGATCGGCACCGTCATCGTGACTCCGTCGTCGGCCGCGCCCGGATCGAAGCGGTAATCGAGCGCGAAGCTCGCGCCGTGCAGCTGCAGCGAGCGCGGAAACGCTTGCGCGTTGACCGCGTCCGGGTCCTTGCGCAGCAAAGCGTCGCGCGAAAGGAAGAGCAGCCGGGGATCCTCGCGCGATGCAGCCTTCCACCACCGCTCGAGCGCCTGCGTCGAAAGCACGTCCTGCGGGATGCGCGCGTCGTACCAGTCGAAAAGATCGCGCTCGTCGACGAGCAGGTCCGGCCGGCGTATGCGCTGCTCGAGCGCTTCGATCTCGGCGACGAGCCTGCGGTTGTGCACGAAGAACGGCAATCGCGAATCGCATTGTCCGGCGACCAGCGCCTCGCGGATCAGCAGTTCCCGCGCGTGCGGCGCATCGACCGGCGCGAGCGCCACGCGACGCTGCGCGTAGACGGTCAGGCCGTACAGCGTGCCGCGCTCGTTCGTCATCGCCTGGCCGCAGGCGCGCGACCAGTACGGGTCGGATGTGCTGCGCCGGATCAGATGGGCAGCGGCGCGCTCGACCCAGGCCGCATCGATGCGCGCGACCGTGCGCGCATAGAGCTTCGCGGTGTCGACCATCTCGGCGGCCATCACCCACGGCGGCGGCTTCTTCGCCAGCGCGCTGCCGGGATGGATCGAGAACTTCGTCTGGTGCGTGCCGAAGTACTGCGCGTCGTCGGGCGACTTCGTTCCGAGGTTGCCGAGCAGCCCGGCGAGCAGCGCGCGGTGGATCACCTCGGGTGGTGCGGGCTGCCCGTTCTCCTTCCACTTCAGCGAGCGACACGCATCGAGCAGCTGCTCGCGAACGTCGGCCCACTCGCGCATCCGGCGAACCGACAGGAACTCGCGTTCGAGCCGTTGCGCGAGCCTGCGATTGGACTCGCCGTTCGCCTGGCGGTCGCGCTGGGCGGCGCTCCAGTAATCCCACAGCTTCACGAACGAAACGAAGTCGGACTTCTCGTCGGCGAAGCGCCGGTGCTGCTGGTCGGCCGCCTGTTGCGCATCGAGCGGGCGCTCGCGCGGATCCTGCGTTGACAGCGCCGACGCGATCACGGCGACCTCGCGCAGGCAGTCGAGCTCGTGGGCGGCGAGCAGCATCCGCGCAACTCGCGGGTCCACCGGCAGCTTCGCCAGCGTGCGGCCTACCGACGTGAGCTCGTTGCGCTCGTCGACTGCGCCGAGCTCGTGCAGCAGCGCGTAACCGTCGGCAATCGCCTTGCGCGGCGGCAGGTCGACGAACGGGAATCGCTCGATGTCGTCCAGCCGCAGCGCTTTCATCCGCAGGATCACTGCCGCCAGCGACGAGCGCAGGATCTCCGGGTCGGAGAACTTCGGCCGCGAGACGAAGTCGGCCTCGTCGTACAGCCGCACGCACACACCGTCGGCGACGCGACCGCAGCGACCGGCTCGCTGGTTCGCCGCCGCCTGCGAAACCGGCTCGATCTGCAACTGCTCGACCTTGCCGCGATAGCGGTAGCGCTTCACGCGCGCCAGCCCGGGATCGACGACATAGCGGATGCCGGGCACCGTGAGCGAGGTCTCGGCGACGTTCGTCGCCAGCACGATGCGACGCCCGTTCGAGGCGCCGAACACCCGCTGCTGCTCGGGCGCCGACAGGCGCGAGTACAGCGGCAGCAGCTCGATCGGGCCACGCGACCACGGCGAGCCGCTGCGCGCGGCCGACTCGCGGGCGTGCAGGCGACGAAGGTGCTCGGCGACGTCGCGGATCTCGCGCTCGCCGGGCAGGAACACCAGCACGTCGCCCGGCTTGTCCCGCCACAGCGCCTCGATCGCCTCGTCGATGCGCGACGGCAGGTCCGACTCGTCGTCGTCGTCGCGGTGCGCGTCGTCGAAGCCCTGGTAACGGATCTGCACCGGGTAGAGCCTGCCGGACACCTCCACGACGGGGGCCGGCTCGATCACCGCGTGCCCGTGCTCGTCGAGGCGGTCGGTGACGCGCCCGAAGTGCCGCGCAAAACGCTCCGCGTCGATCGTCGCCGACGTGACGACGAGCTTCAGGTCGTCCCTGCGCGGGCCTTCGAGCAACTGCTTCAGGTATCCGAGCAGGAAATCGATGTTCAGGCTGCGCTCGTGCGCCTCGTCGACGATCAGCGTGTCGTAGGCGCGCAGCAGCGGATCGGAAGCCGTCTCGGCGAGCAGGATGCCGTCGGTCATCAGCTTGATCGTCGCCCCCGGCGCGAGACGCTCGTCGAAGCGGATCTTGTGGCCGACGTGCATGCCGAGCGGCGAGCCGAGCTCCTCGGCGATGCGTCGGGCAACCGATGTGGCGGCGATGCGCCGCGGCTGCGTGTGGCCGATCAGTCCCGCCTGGCCGCGTCCGGCGAGGGAGCAGATCTTCGGCAACTGGGTCGTTTTCCCGGAGCCCGTCTCGCCGCAGACGATGACGACGCGGTGACGGCGGATCGCGTCGGCGATCTCGTCGCGGCACGCCGAAACCGGCAGGTTCTCGGGAAAGCGCAGCGGCGGCAGCGGTCGCAGGGACGTGCGCTGCGGAGAATGCATGAGGTCGAAATTATAATGCGCCGATGAACGCTACCCGCGAGCCGGATCCGCCCGCCGAGCCGACGACCCCGGTCGATCCGTCCGCACAGGACGAGGCGCGCTTCGTAGCCTGGCTGCGCCAGGTCGCCCCCTACATCCACGCCTTTCGCGGCAAGACTTTCGTCGTCGCGGTGCCCGGCGAGCTGATCCAGGCCGGGCGGCTGAACGCGCTCGTGCAGGACCTCAGCCTGCTGCACGCGATGGGCATGCGAATCGTCGTCGTGCACGGTTCGCGCCCGCAGGTCAACGAGCAGTTGCGCCTGCGCGGCGTCGAGGCCGCCTACGCCGAGGGCCTGCGCATCACCGGGCCGGTGGCGCTCGAGTGCGCGAAGGAGGCCTCCGGCGAGATCCGGCTGGACCTCGAAGCGGCGTTCTCGCAGGGCCTGCCGAATACGCCGATGGCGCATTCCGCCGTGCGCGTCGTCTCGGGCAACCTCGTCACCGCGCGCCCGGTGGGCATCGTCGAAGGCGTCGACTACCAGCACACCGGCTTCGTGCGCAAGATCGACGTGTCGACGATCCGCTTCGCGCTCGAAAGCGGCTCGATCGTCCTGCTGTCGCCATTGGGCTATTCGCCCACCGGCGAAGCCTTCAACCTGAGCATGGAGGACGTCGCCGCAAGCACCGCGATCGCGCTGGATGCCGACAAGCTCATCGTGCTCGCCGAGACCGCGATCGAGGGCGTCGACGGCGTGTTGCACGGCGAGATCTCCGAGGCAGACGCGCAGCAACTGCTCGATTCCGGAACGCTCGCCGACGACAGCGCGTTCACGTTGCGCCACGCGTTGCGCGCCTGCGAAGGCGGCGTCGCGCGCGCGCACGTCATCCCGTACGGCATCGACGGCAGCGTGTTGCTCGAACTGTTCCAGCACGACGGCGTCGGCACCATGCTCGTCGAGGAAACGCTCGAGTCGGTGCGCGAAGCCACGCCCGACGACGTCGGCGGCCTGCTCGCACTCATTCGCCCGCTCGAGGACGACGGCACGCTGGTCAAGCGGGATCGCGCGCTGATCGAGCGCGAGATCGGCAACTTCACCGTCATCGAGCACGACGGCGTCATCTTCGGCTGCGCGGCGCTCTACGCGTTCCCCGAGTCGGGCATGGGCGAGATGGCGTGCCTGGCCGTGAACCCGAACGTGCAGAACCGCGGCGACGGCGAACGACTGCTGCGACGCATCGAGCAGCGCGCGCGCGCCGCAGGATTGAAGAAGCTCTTCGTGCTCACCACGCGCACGATGCACTGGTTCCTGAAGCGCGGCTTCGTCGTCGCCCCGGTCGACGAGTTGCCGGCCGAGCGCAAGAACCTGTACAACCTTCAGCGCCGCTCGCTGGTGCTGATCAAGAACCTCTAGGCAGGAAACGCATGGCGCGCACCGTTCACTGCATCAAGCTGAATCGCGAGGCCGAAGGCCTGGACTTCCCGCCGTACCCCGGCGATCTCGGCAAGCGGCTGTACGACAACGTCTCGAAGGAAGCCTGGCAAGGCTGGATCCGCCACCAGACGATGCTCGTCAACGAGAACCGGCTCAACCTCGCCGACGCGCGTACGCGCAAGTACCTCGCGCAGCAGATGGAGAACTACTTCTTCGGAGAAGGGGCGGATCGGGTAGCGGGGTATGTGCCGAAGGACAAGTGAAAGGTGAAGGGTGAAGGGTGAAGGGCAAAGACAGCCGCGTTGAATTTCCCCTTTGCCCTTCACCCTTCACCCTTTACTTCCTCCAGCGATAGCAACGCATCGGCGGAATATTCACCAGCTCCAGCGAGACTTCCGGCTCGCCGAGGATGGGGCGGGCACGGTCGGCTACCGCGCCGCGGAACTGGTAGGCAACGAAGCAGCCGCCGGGGGCAAGCACGTCGCGGATCGCCTCGATGATGCGGGTGCCGACCTCGAGCGGCATGGTCGAGAAGGGAATGCCGGAAAGGATGGCCTTGGGCGGCTTGAGCCGGTGCGTGGCGAGCAGCTCGCGCAGGTGCTCGGCGCTGCCCTGATGCACGATCAGCCGCTTGTCGTCGAAGCCGCGCACGAGGTCGGCGAACACCGGATCGAGCTCCACGGCGAGCAGCGTCGAATTCTCCGGCATCGCCGACAGGATCGCTCGCGTCGTGCCGCCCGTCCCCGGTCCCAGCTCGATCACCGATTCGGCGTCGCTCACGCCTGCCATGCGTACCATCCGGCGCTCGAGAAAACGGGAACTGGGGATGACCGATCCCACGTCTCGGGGCTCGCGAAGGAACCCCTTGAGGAAGGCGAGGCGGTCATCGTGCTGCGGGCGCAGCGCTTCGAGTCGAAACATCGGGCGATCTCCTCCGGCTGACACAATTCGTTCCGATTGGCCGGAGGGGGCTATGGACCTCATCCCCGCGCCCCGGTCGCCTTGCGGCGCTCGACCCCGTCGGGCGCCGCGATGATTGCGGTGTCGGCCCCGTGCACGGCGAAGAGTCCTGCCGCCACCACACCGGGCCATTGTTCGATTCGCGCCTCGATCTGCTCCGGATGAGTCAGATCGAGTCCACGCACGTCCAGGATCTCGTTGCCGTTGTCGGTACGCCCGCTGTCGCGCAGCCGCGGCTCGCCGCCCAGAGCGCGCAGGCGTTGCGCGACCAGCTCGCGCGCCATCGGGACCACTTCGACGGGCAACGGAAACGCGCCGAGCCTGTCGACACATTTCGAGACGTCGACGATGCACACGAAGTGCCCGCTCGCCGCCGCGATGATCTTCTCGCGCGTGAGCGCAGCGCCACCGCCCTTGATCATCCGCAGTTGCGCATCGATCTCGTCGGCACCGTCTACATACACCGGGATCGATGCGCCGCTCGCGAGCACGTCGTTCAGATCGAGCACCCGCAGGCCGCGTGCGCGTGCGCGTGCGGCGGTGTGCTCGGAGGCGCAGACGACGGCCGGGGGCGGCGAAGCGAGCGACGCGAGCTCGTCGACGAAGAAATCGACGGTCGAGCCACTACCGACGCCGAGAACGGCGCCGACGACGACGTCGTCGAGCGCCGCGCGTGCGGCAGCCCGCTTCAGTTCGCTGGAATGCATCGCCGGAAGTTTACACACTCCCCGAACGCCGCTCGCAGCGCCGTAGACAGCTTGACAGCGCTTGCCCGAGGGGAAATGATCCGGCGCTCGGTCGTCCCCAACATGTCGAACGCCACCCCCTCCCCGATCGGCCCGGACGCGCCAGGCGCGCTGAGCCCGAAATACCGCATAGAAGGCGCGTTCGCCGTGCGCGCCGCGCTGCGCGAACTGATGGTGCGGCGCTCGCTGGTCACGCTGTACCCCGAAGGACGCGTGGAAGACGCACTCGTCACGCGCATCGTGCACGTGGCGCCCCAGGGAGTGGAGCTCGACGCCTCGGGCCAACCGCAGAGCGCCGCGGCACTGCGCGAGGCGGACTACGCCATCGGCGTCGCCTTTCCCGAGGGAGTGAAGACGCAGTTCCGCCTCGAGCGCCTGAGCCTGTCCGACGAACCCGTGCATGCGGTCGACGCAGACGCGTCGTCGGCTGCGCTCGTAACGATGTTGCGCGCGCCGGTCCCCCTCGATCTCTATCGGATCCAGCGGCGCGAGTCGTTCCGCGTACGTCCGCCCGTCGACGACGACGCGCATTGCGTGCAACGCATCGGCATAGGGCGCGAACTGCGCCACCGGCTGATCGACTTGAGCGCGGGCGGGCTGTCGCTGCGGCTGACGGCCGACGAGATACCGCCGGCGGCAGGCCGCATCTGGCGGCACAGCCGGATCGAGACGGCGACCTCGGTCGTCATCCCGTGCGAACTCGTGGCGCGCGGGGTCTACGAAGACCCGACGCTCGAAGGCGACCGCCGCGTCGCCTTCGCTTTCCACGCAATGCCCAGCGAAGCGTTGCGCCGGGTGCAGATGTACGTGATCGACATCGAGAAGCGGCTACGGCGCGAACGAGAGTCGCCGGGCGCGTAGCGAGACAACCGGTCGCGCCGGCGCACCGGCGCGTTGCGATCCGTGTACGGGTTCCTTGTTTTCGCGCGCGGCTCGGGTACATTCGGAACGCCTTCGCACCTGCGGCGTCCATGTCCTGCACCGCTCCCGGCAACTCGGCCCGAAACAACGCGTGGGTCTTCGTCGCGCTGGCGGCGCTCGCCGCCGTGCTCGCCTTCCAGCCGGTCCGCTTCGCGATAGACCGGCTGGCAGACGCGCCTGCGGCGAACGTCGAAGGCGGCGCCGGGTTCCCGTGGTACGCAATGTTCGCGTCGGGCGCTCTCAGCGTCCTCGCAATCGGTTTCGCCCTCGTCGCCTGGTTGCGCTGGACGCGCACCGAAGCCGCTCTCGACGGGCTGGCCGCCACCGCAGCGCGCATCGCGATCGGCGAGCGCGGCCTGCGCGCAAGCTCTCGCACGTCGGTCCTCGAGCCGCTCGCCGGCGCACTGAACCGGCTCGGCGCGCTGAACGAATCGGCCGAACAGATGCTGGTCGACCGCGACCGGCAACTGGCCGTCGTGCGCCGGCACGTGCGCCTGGCCTATTGGGAGACCGATCGCGAGGGGCGCCTGCAACGTCTCGAGTACGAACCGTCGTGGCCGAATGCCGAGCGATGCGGATCGACCGGCGCTCGGCATCTCGACGGAGCACGCCCGCTGGATCGCGAGGCATGGCAGGCGGCGCTCGAGGCGCTTGCCGCACGGCAATCGTACGAAGGACTCGTAATCGAGCGCACCAGCGCCGACGGCAGGGCGATCAGGCTGGTCGAGTCGGGCGAGCCGCGCTTCGCCGCCGACGGAGACTTTCTCGGTTATTGCGGGACGATGCGCCGCATCGATGCGGAAGCGACGACACGACAGGCGGCGCTACGGACGGCGGCCGAAACGAGCCCGCGGCCGGTCTTCGTCGTCGCTTGCGCTCCATGGCCGTTGCCGATCGTGTGGATGAACCCGTCCGCACGCGCGTTGCTCGGCGAAAGCACACACCGCGACGCGCGGCCCACCATCGCCTCACTGCTGGAAACGACCGACGGTGAATCGGTGCGCGACCTGCAGCAGGCCGTCTCGCGCCGCAACCCGCTGCGCCGCGCGCTACGGGTGCGCGACCGCTACGGCGTGCGCAGCGAGGCGATCGCTCGGATGGAGCCGCTCGACGACGGATCGGACGCCTTCGTGCTGGTGCTCGATACGAACGAAGCACAGGTCGAACGACTGCGCGCGGCGGCGAACGCGGCGCACGCGCTGGGCCCGCGGGTGCGCGAGCTCGAAAGGCGCGCGCATCAGTTGGACGTCCTCACCTGGAGCGTTTCGCACGACCTGCGCGCTCCGCTGCGCGCGATCGACGGTTTCGCCCGCATCGTACTCGACGAGCACACTGCGCAACTCGAGCCCGCGACGCAGGCACACCTGCAGCGCATCGTCGCCGCCGGTGCGCGGATGGAGCGGATGATCGATGCGTTGACGGCGCTGGCGCGTTCGACGACGCAACCGATGCGGCGAGTCCCGGTGGATCTCGGCCGGCTCGCGCACGACATCGTCCGCAACCTGATGCGCGCCGAGCCGAAACGCGAGGCGCAGGTGCATTGCGAACCGTCGCTGGTCGTCGAGGGCGACCCCGACCTGCTTGGCCTGATGCTGCAGAACCTGCTCGAGAACGCGTGGAAATTCACGTCGAAGCGTCCGGCTGCATCGATCCGCTTCGAAGCCGCCGCGAACGCGCTCGGCCACACCGTCTACTGCGTATCCGACAACGGCATCGGCTTCGATCCCGCGAACGCCGATCGACTGTTCTCGCCGTTCCAGCGGCTGCATCCCGGCGAGGACATCCGGGGTACCGGAATCGGACTGGCCATCGCGCAGCAGATCATCGAGCGCCACGGCGGCACCCTCCGGGCCGAATCGAAACCGGGCGAAGGCAGCCGTTTCCTGTTCACGATCGGCGGCTGATCAGTCCTCTTCGGCGAAGGCCTGCTCGCGCTTCTTCGCAATCACCGGCAGCAGCACCGCCACCAGCAGCACCACGGCGATCGCCAGCAGCGTCGCCGACAACGGGCGCGTGACGAAAACCGACCAGTCGCCGCGCGAGATCGTCATCGCGCGACGCAGGTACTCTTCCATCAGGCTGCCGAGCACCAGGCCGAGCAGCAGCGGCGCAGGTTCGCAATCGAGCTTGCGGAACACGTAGCCGAGGACCGCGAACGGCAGCGTCACGTAGACGTCGAACACGTTGTTGTTGATCGAATACGCGCCGATGCAGCAGAACAGCAGGATCGCCGGATAGAGCAACCGGTACGGCACCGTGAGCAGCCGGATCCAGATCCCGATCAGCGGCAGGTTCAGGATCACCAGCATCAGGTTGCCGATCCACATCGACGTGATCAGCCCCCAGAACAGCGTGGGGTTGCCCGTCATCACCTGCGGACCGGGCTGGATGTTGTGGATCATCATCGCCGCGATCATCAGCGCCATCGTCGGCGTGGTCGGGATGCCCAGCGTGAGCATCGGGATGAACGACGTCTGCGCGCCGGCGTTGTTCGCCGACTCGGGGCCGGCGACGCCCTCGATCGCCCCCTTGCCGAAACGCTCGGGCGTGCGCGAGAGCTTCTTCTCCAGCGCGTAGGAGGTGAACGACGAGAGCACCGCGCCGCCACCGGGCAGCAGCCCGAGGAACGAACCCAGCGCGGTTCCGCGCACGATCGGCGCAGCGGAGGCGCGCAACTCGGAGCCGCTGGGCAGCAGCCGCCCGATCTTTCGGGTAAAGACTTCGCGCTGTGCGCCCTGCTCGAGGTTCGCGATGATCTCGCCGAAGCCGAAGATACCCATCGCGATCGCCGCGAGCTCGATTCCGTCGGTGAGTTCCGGAATGTCGAACGAGAAGCGCGCCACACCGGAGTTCACGTCGGTGCCGACCATGCCGATCAGCAGCCCGAAGACGACCATCGCCAGCGCCTTGAGCACCGAGCCGTGCGCGAGCACGACGGCGGCGATCAGGCCGAGCACCATCAGCGAGAAATATTCGGCGGGCCCGAATTCGAAGGCGACCTCGGCAAGCACCGGCGCGAAAGCCGCAACGAGCACGGTGGCGACGGTTCCCGCGAAGAACGAGCCGATCGCGGCGATCGCCAGCGCCGGCCCCGGGCGACCCTGGCGCGCCATCTGGTAGCCGTCGAGCACGGTGACGACCGACGACACTTCGCCGGGCAGGTTCACCAGGATCGCGGTGGTGGAGCCGCCGTACTGCGCGCCGTAGTAGATGCCGGCGAGCATGATCAGCGCCGTCGTCGGATCCGCGAACTGGTAGGTGATCGGCAGCAGCATCGCGATCGTCGCGAGCGGACCGATCCCGGGCAGCACGCCGATCAGCGTGCCGAGCAGCACGCCGACGAAGCAGTAGAAGATGTTGGTGGCGGTGAGCGATGCCGCGAAGCCCAGGCCGAGGTTCGAGAGCAGTTCCACGCGCGGTTCAACGGACGAGGAAGACAGGCCAGACCGGAAACTGCAGGTCGAGCCCCTTGACGAAGACGAGCCACGACAGCGCGATCAGGACGACGATCGAGGCAAGCGTCTCCTTCCAGCGGAAGTCGTCGGCGGCCAGCGACGCGATGCCGACGAGCAGCGCGATCGACACGATGACGCCCAGGCGCGGAAGCGCGCTCGCGAATACCAGAACGGAGAGGAGGATCAGCACGAGCGCTCGCCAGCGCACCCGCTCGACGCGCTCGTGCTCGGCAGTGGCGATCGACCGAACGACGATTGCCGCGCCCAGCAGCGCGAGCAGCACGCCGAGCATCGTCGGAAAGAACCCGGGGCCCATGCGCGCCGGCGTGCCGAGGGCGTAGGCCTGCGCGAATGCCGCGAATGCAACGCCGATGGCGACGAACATCGCGCCCGCCCAGAAGTCGCGGTGGTTTCGGATGCGCATTCGAATCGGGATCGAGCGCGAGACGGCGATGCGACGATGAGCCGGCGGGCTGGCGTTCGTCTACGGATTCCCCAGAAAGTCGCGCTTGCCGATCGGAACGCCGTTGTGCCGGAGGATGTTGTAGGCGGTGGTCGCGTGGAAATACACGTTCGGCATCGAGTGACCGAGCAGCAACTGCATCCCCCGGTAGCGGGTTTCCTTGCCGGTGACCGGAAGCACGATCTCGTCGTCCTCGGTGCCGTCGATGCGCTCGGGGGGCACGCTGCGCAGGAAGGCGACGGTTCGCGCGATCCGCTCCTTGAGCTCGACGAAGGTCTTCTCGTCGTCCGGATAGTGCGGCACCTCCATGCCCGCAAGGCGAGCCACGACGCTTCGCGCCTTGTCGCAGGCGATCTGCACCTGCTTGAAGAACGGATACATGTCGGGAGCGAGCCGGTAGTTCATCAGCGTGGCCATGTCGGCGTGTCCTGCGTCGACGTGCGCCTGCGCCTTGTCGAGAATCCGCGACAGGTTTTCGAGAATGTTCGCCAGGCGCGGAACGCTGACCTGGTACATCGAAATGGTCATGCAAAGTCCTCCTTGCGCGCCGGGCCCGACGGCGCCTGCGAGTCGCCCAGGAAGGCGCCCTGCTCGCGCAGTCGCCGCTGCAGCGCTGCGATCGGCAGCCCGCGAAGGCTACACCCCTCGCGCAGCGACAGCGCGGCCGCCGTGCCGGCCGCCTGGCCCATCACGAAGCAGGACCCGCTCACGCGTGCCGCCGACTGCGCTTCGTGCGTCATCGAAGCGCAACGCCCCGCGACGAGGAGATTGTCCACGCCCGGTGCCGTTTCGGCACGCGGCAAGAGCATCCGGTACGGAAGCTGGTTGTAGCCGCGCGATTCGGGTATCGCCGGCCACGTCCACCGCACGTCGCCGGCGACGTGCTGCTCCAGCGGCCAGCCGTTCACGCCGATGGCATCGGCGAAATCGGCGCAGCCGAGCACGTCGTCGCGCGTGAGCATCGCCTCCCCGACGAGGCGGCGCGTCTCGCGAATGCCCAGTTGCGCGGCGATCGCCAGTGCGTACGCCTGCTCGAAGCCCGGCACACGGGCGCGCAGGAAACGAAGGTAGTCGACGATCTGCCGCCGTCCCTCGAGCTCTCCGACGCTCAGCGAACGCGCGTCGGTGCCGTCGGTTGCGGAGCCGTCCGGGTTGCTCAACTGCGTGACGTTCACGCGCCACTCGTACGGGTGCTTCTGCGGGCGCAGGATCGCCCCGCGACGCGGGAAGCGAAACGCGCCTTCGGCTTCGGCCGCGTCCATCCGGCTCGCGATCGTCTTCCAGGCATCGCCGGCCCGCTCGGCATCGACGTTACCCACGCGAAACATCAGCGTCGGATAGAGCAGCGCGCCGGTCTCGTCGCCCTTCTCGGTAGGAACGCCCGTCCAGTTCGCGAGATCGGCGTCGCCGGAAGCGTCGACGAAGACGCGACCCCGCACGGCGAGCCGTCCCGACTTGGTCTCGACGAGCAACGCGTCGATTGCGCCACCGGCGCCCAGATGAACGCCGACCGCCAGCGCATGGAACAGCAGTTCGACGCCGTCTGCGACCAGCAGCGCGTCGGCCGCACATTCGAAAGCCGAAACGTCGTAGGCCCGGCCGAAGGTCTTCCCGAGCACGAGGTGCGGCTCGTTCAGTCCGCCCAGCGCACGGATACGCTCGAGCAGATCGTCGGCGACGCCGTGCACCACCTGGGTGATCGCGCCGTGGACGTTCGCGTACAGCCCGCAGAAATTCGTCACGCCGGCGGCGGTTCCCATGCCGCCGAGGAATCCGTAGCGCTCGACGAGCAGCACGCGCGCGCCGTTGCGTGCCGCGCTGGCCGCGCAAGCGATGCCGGCCGGTCCGCCGCCGAGCACGACGACCTCGTACTCGCCGTATACGGTCGTGCGGCGCGCCGGTTCGTGCACCGCTTCCCACGCTGATCGGCGCGCTGCCGTGAATCGATCTTTCGGCACGGAAAATCGTCTCGCGAGTCGCTGCGCGTCGATGCGCGCGTCGCTCAATCGAGCTTGATGCCGTGCTGCTGCACGATCGGCCGCCACCGGTCGAGATCGCTCTTCAGCGTCGACTCGAACTCGTCCGGCGTATTGGCGACGACGTCCATGTAGAGCCCTTGCAGCTTGTCGCGCACGCCCGGGTCGCCGAGCACGGCGACGATCTCGTCGTGCAGCCGCTGCACGATCGCCTCGGGCGTCTTCGCGGGCGCGATGAAGCCCATCCACGCATCGGCCTGCACGTCGCGCACGCCACCTTCGGCCAGTGTCGGCAGATCGGGCAGCGCCGGCGAACGCTTCGCCGTCGTGACTGCCAGCGCGCGCAGTTTGCCCGCCTTCACCTGCGGCATCACTGCTGCAGCAGGCAGCACGGCCAGGTCGACCTCGCCGCTCATCACCGCCATCGCCGCCTTCGTCGAGCCGGCATAGGGAACGTGGACGATCTCGGTTCCCGCACGAGCGGCGATCGCCTCGACGGCGAGATGCGAGATGCTGCCCGCGCCCATCGACGAGAAGTTGTACTTGCCGGGATCGCGCTTCAGTTGCGCGATCAACGCCGCGGTGTCCGACGCCGGCAGGCGCGATCCGACGACCAGCACGCTCGGCTGCGTCGCCGCGATCGTGATCGGCGCGATGTCCCGCGCCGGGTCGTATGGCATGTTCCGGAACAGCAGCGTGTTGACGGCGAGCGGCCCCGCGATGCTGATCCCGATCGTCTGGCCGTCGGGCGCCGCCTTGGCCACCGCGTCGGTGCCGATGTTGCCGCTGGCGCCGGGCTTGTTCTCGACGACGAAGGGCCTGCCGAGGCGCGTGGCCAGGTGCTCCGAGACGATGCGCGCGACGATGTCGGGGGTCGAGCCGGGGCCGTAGGGGACGATGACCTTCACCGGGCCGGTCGGCCACTGCTGTGCGAACGCCGGCAGGGCGGCCAGGGACAGTCCGGCGAGGGAAAGACGGAGGAAGAAACGGCGTTTCACGCGAAGGCTCCGTGCGGTGAAGAATCCGGCGCCAATTGTCGTTCGAAACGACGCCGGCGTCGCGCGCCCCCCGGATGGCCGAATGCCGATCGGCGAAAGGGATCAGCGATGCGAATCGGGCCCGTTGCCGCGGTTGCGGTGCAGGAAACGCTCGCTCGCCTGCCAATGGTCAGGGTGAATCCAGGTGGCGATCATCGCCTGGCGTTCGCGCTGCTCGCGCTCGGCGCGCGACAGCGCGAGCCGTTCGCCCAGTGCGATCGTCTTGAACGCGCGCAGCACCTGCGGCGCCTGCGCGCGGATCGGCTGCAGGAAACGCTCGACGCATTGCTCGAGGGACTCGTCCTCGTTCGCCACCGCGTCGACGAGGCCGATCGACCGCGCGCGCTCGGCCGACATCGTCTCGGCGTCGATCAGGATCGACAACGCGCGGTGCCCGCCGACGAGCGCGACGAGATCGACGCCCCCGCCAAAGCCCGTGCAGATGTTCATCCGTCCCTGCACGAAACCGATGCCGGCGTGCGAGGCGGCCACACGGAAATCGCACGCGACGGCAAGCTCGGCACCGCCGCCGAGCGCAACGCCGTTCAACACCGCGATGACCGGAACCGGAAACTCGCGCACCGCGCGCAGCGTCTCGTTCGCACTCGTCCACAGCCGTTCGGCGTCTTCGGCCGTGCGAAGCGTGTCGAATTCCTTCAGGTCGCCGCCGGCTGCAAAACTCCTGATGCCGGCGCCGGTAATGATCGCCGCATGCAGCGACTCGTCACTCGCCCCCTCGGTGAATGCGCGACGCAACTCGGCGAGCACTTCGGTGCCGAGCGGATTGCGCTGCTCGGGGCGGTCGATCATCACCCGGAGGGTGTCGTCGACCCGGTCGACGCGCAGGAACTCGAAGCTGCTCATGGCCGAAATGCCTCCTCGATTTTCGCGACAACGGCGCCGATTCCGCGGAATGCTGCCCGTCGGACATTCGCTTCATTGTCCCATCCGCTGCTCGCGCATCAGCGCGGAGGCCGTTCAGTCACTGCGATACGCGAGTCGGCGCACCGCCTCGAAGTAGGTCCGCGGACCCTTATCGGGCCGGCGCACACCGAAAGCCTCTTCGTCGCCTCCGGATACTTCGCCTCGCTTGATACCGACCGCAACGGCGCCTTCCGGAAGCGCTACTGATCGCGCTTCGGCGAGCGGGCGCCGGTGCTCAATTCGCGCGGCCAGTCGTTCGTTCACGATCCGTGCCGCCCTAATAGGCTGCCGATCGGCGTTCCGCAAGGCTTGACACGTCCATTCTCCCATGATCGAATGAACGTTCATTTAATGGGAGGAACCAATGATGCAGTCGCGAAGGGCGGTGGTGCTCGGCTTGTCGGCCGTCGTCGTGTCGACGGCTGTCGCCACCAATGCGTGGGCGGCGAAGGATCCCCTCAAGATCGGAGTGCCGACGGCATTGACCGGCACATACGCGCCGCTGGGCGAGGAGGTCAAGCGCGTCGTAGAGTTCGCGGTCAACGAAGCCAATGCCGCGGGCGGCGTCGACGGCAGGAAGGTCGAGGTTCGCTTCCTCGACACCGAAGCCAAGCCCGAGCTCGCGCGCCAGCAGGCCGAGAAGCTTGCGCTCGATGGCTACAACATCCTGACCGGAACGATCGCTTCGAGCGAGGCGCTCGCGATCGCTCCCATGCTCAATCGCTGGAACGCGCTGTTCGTCGCGACGATCAACAAGGCCGACGACATCACCGGCAAGCAGTGCCAGCCCCGGGTGTTCCGCGTCAATCACCCCGACTACTCCGACGCGGCGACAGTCCAGCCGTGGCTGGCCACGCGCTCCGAGGGCAAATGGGCGATCGTCGCAGCCGATTACGCCTGGGGCAGGAACTCCGGCGAGAGCTTCAAGAAGGCGGCGGCCGCCTCGGGCAAGACCGTCGTCTCCGAGAACTATCCGGCGTTGGGCAGCAACGACTACGCCGCGCACATCCAGAAGGTGATCGACTCCGGCGCGCAGGGTATGTGGGTCGCGCTGGCGGGTCGTGATGCCATCACGTTCGCGCGACAGGCCAAGCAGTTCGGGCTCTTCGACAAGGTGACTACCGGCGGCGTCAGCTTCACCACCGACGGCACCGTCAAGGTTCTCGGCGACGTGGTGCAAGGCATCCACACCATCATCAACTACAGTTCGACGCTCGACACGCCCGGCAACAGGAAGTTCGTCGCCGACTTTTCGAAAGCATATCCCGGTGAGGTCCCGACGAATTTCCAGGGCGAGACCTACGTGGGCATGCAGGTGGTCTTCCAGGCCGTGAAGAAAGCGGGCAGCGTGGCGCCGGCCGATGTTGCGAACGCGATGTCAGGGAGCACCTTCGAAACGATCCTCGGCACGCAGGTCATGCGCAAGGAAGACCACCAGCTCGTCGGCCCCAATTACTTCGGCACCGTCGAGTCCGTGAACGGCAGGCTGCAGCCGGTCGTCAAGATGACCATTCCTTCCAAGGACGCGACGCCCGGTCCCGACGGCAGCTGCAAGCTGTAGTCCAGGAAGTGGCGCCTTCGCCGAGGCGGCGACGCGACGCGGTTGCGCGCGTCGCCGCGGGTGAGGCCCCGCGGGAGCGTTTCCCTCGATGATCCAGATCATCAACGGCCTGGTCTACGGCAGCTTCCTCTATGTGCTGGCCGTCGGCCTGGTCCTGATCTTCGGGCTGCGGCGCGTCACGAACTTCGCGCACGGCGGCTTCTTCATGCTGGGCGCCTACGTGTCGTACGCGGCTGCGGCCTGGCTCGGCTTCTGGGTCGGCATGGCCGTTTCGGTTGCGGCACTCGCCTGCCTGGGTGTCCTGCTCGACCGTTTTGTATTCCGTCCGCTCCAGCGGGAAGAGCCCATCGTCACACTCCTGGTTACGTTCGGGCTGCTTTTCGTGCTGGAGGACGCGGTCCGGACCATCTGGGGCAAGGATTTCATCTCGGTCGCAGCCCCCCCGGCACTGGCCGGGTCGGTAACGATCTTCGGTTCGCAGTACCCGGTGTACCGGCTGTTCGTGATCGCCGTCGCCATCGCAGTCGCGACGGCGCTGGCCCTCTGGCTGCGCTCGAGTCGGATCGGGCTCTACGTACGCGCCTCGAGCGTCGATCCCGTAACGACCGGCATGCAGGGCGTGGACACCGATCGGCTGAGCGCACTGGTCGTTGCAATCGGCACCGGACTGGCTGGGCTGTCCGGCACCATCGCGGGCCCGCTGATGGCGCTCTCGCCGTCGATGGGCGCCTACATCATCATCGACTGCTTCATCGTCGTCGTCACCGGCGGGCTGACCAGCTTCGTAGGCGCCTTCGTCGCCGCCCTCGTGATCGGTCAGTTCCACAACCTCGGCTTGGCCTATCTGCCGGAGGTCGCTTCGGTGATTCCGCTGCTGATCATGGGACTGGTGCTGGGCTTGCGTCCGCAAGGCATCGCGGGGCACGGGAAGTGAGCGGGATCGCGGCGGCGCGCAGCCCCGAGGGCGCCAGCAGCGGCACTCGCGCCCGTGTGCCGACATTCCTGTTCGTGGCTGTCGTGCTGCTGGCGGCAGGCGTTGCCGTTCCCTGGCTGGTGCGTTCGCAACTCGCGCTCACGCTGATGACGCAGGCCGTGATCTACGCGATTCTCGCGGTCTCGATCGGATTCCTCATCCGCCAGAACGGCCTGGCGAGCTTCGGTCACGCAGCATTCTTCGGCATGGCGGCGTATTGGCTGGCACTGAACGGCCGATTCGACTGGATGCCCGCAGAAGTGGCGGTGCTGGTGGCCGTCATGCTGCCCGCGTTGTTCGCATTCCTCGTCGGCCTGATCATCGTGCGCCTGCCGGCGCTGTCGTTCTCGATGCTGACGCTGGCGGTCGCACAGTCACTGCACGAACTGATGCTGCGCTGGCGCGCGCTGGCCGGGGGCGACGACGGCATGGCGGTGCGATTGCCGTCGCGACTCTTCGGCGTCGGCATCGAGATGTTCCAGTCGCCGACGACGATGTTCGTCGTATGCTGGGGTGCGCTCGTCGCGGTAATCGCGCTGCTGACAATCGTCGCAAGCAGCCGCTTCGGGGTGCTCACGGTCGCCATCCGGGAGAACGAGGAGCGCGCCCGCTACATCGGCTACCGCACGTTGGTGCCGCGAGCACTGGTGTTCGCGCTATCCGCGGCAGCCGCCGGACTCGCGGGCGTACTCTTCTCGCTGTACAACGCCTTCGTGACCCCGGGCATCCTTCATTGGAGCTTGTCGGGAGAAGCGCTGATCATGGCGGTCGTCGGCGGCGCGCATGCGGTCTGGGGCCCGGCGCTCGGCGCGGTGATTTTCTTCGTCGTCAAGGACGCGGCCGGCGACCTCACCGAGCACTGGCCGGCCATCATCGGCACGCTGCTGATCGCCGTCACCGTTTTGCTTCCCCAAGGACTCAGCGGCCTTCTCGCGCGCATGGCTGCGATCACACCGCGGAGGAAGCCGTGACGAGCTTCGCGCTCGAGGGACGCGACCTGTCGCGCCGCTACGGCGGTTTCGCCGCATTGGACGGCGTCTCGCTGCAACTGGAGCCCGGGGAGATCCGCGGCTTGATCGGGCCGAACGGCGCCGGCAAGTCGACATTGATGGACGCGCTCTGCGGGCGCGGGGGGCCGACGGGGGGCCGAGTCACGCTCGCTGGTCGCGACATCAGTCGGCTCTCGGCCCCGGCACGACGCAGAGCGGGCCTGGCGAGGTCCTTCCAGAAGACCAACGTCTTCCCCGCCCTCACTGTGCGCGAACAGGTGACGCTGGCAGCTCGCGTCGCCGAGACCGACAACACCGACGAGGTGCTCGAGGTGCTCGGGTTGCTCGATCTCGCTGGCCACCGCGCGGCAGACATCTCTTACGGCGACCAGCGCCGCCTCGACCTGGCGCTGGCGCTCGTCGGCCGTCCGTCCGTGCTGCTGCTGGACGAACCAGCCGCAGGTCTGTCGATGCAGGAGTCGATCGTGCTGGCACGCCTGCTCAGGGAGTTGGCTGGCAACTGGAAGGTGACCGTCCTGCTGGTCGAGCACGACATGGAGGTCATCTTTTCGGTGTCGGACCGGATCACTGTGCTGAACCTGGGGCGTGTGCTCGCGCAGGGAACCGGCGAGGAGATCCGCGCGAACGCCGAGGTCGTGCGCGCCTATCTCGGGTCGAGCGTCGAATGACGCTACTCAGCCTGCAATCGGTCGACGGCTACTACGGCAACGCGAAGATCCTCAACGCGACCTCACTCGAGGTCCGTCGCGGAGAACGCGTCGCCATCCTCGGACGCAACGGCGTCGGCAAGACGACGGTCGTCAACGTTTGCCTGGGCATCGCGCGGGTCGGAGCCGGCCAGGTCGCGTTCCAGGGCCGGCAACAATCGACGATCCGTCACTTCACAGCCGCCCGATCGGGAATCGCCGTGGTGCCGCAAGGCCGCCGGATCGTCCCCGGGCTGACCGTTCGCGAGAACCTCGCGCTAGGTGCGGCGGTGGGACGACCGGGGCGATGGGACTTCGACACGGTCTGCGAGCTGTTCCCGATCCTGAAGGAACGGGCGAATTCGCCTGGAACCGCGATGAGCGGCGGACAGCAGCAGATGCTGGCGATCGGCCGCGCGTTGATGGCCAATCCGGATCTCCTGATCCTCGATGAACCGAGCGAGGGACTGGCGCCGGTGATCGTGGACGAGCTCGCCGCCACGCTGGTCCGGCTCGCCACAGGGGACACGAGCATCCTGCTGATCGAGCAGAACTTCAGCCTCGTGCACCGCGTCGCGCAGCGTTACTACGTGCTCTCCAAGGGCGAAGTCGTCGAGAAGGGCGACGTGGAAGGGATGTCCATGCACGACCTGAAGAAGCACGTCGCGGTGTGAGTGCAACCGCCTGTCCGTCGTCGGCGGCGCAGGGGCCGCTTGCCGGCATCCGCATCCTCGACTTCTCCAACCTGCTCCCGGGGCCGTTGGCGAGCTTGTTGCTCGCCGAGGCGGGCGCGGAGGTCATCAAGATCGAGCGCGCCGGCACGGGCGACGAGATGCGCCGCTACCCGCCGGCGTTGGGCGACGCCAGCGGCAACTTCGCGCTGTTGAACCGCGGAAAGACGAGCCTGTGCCTGGACCTGAAGGACGAAGGCGATCGCGCGCACGCCCGCGCCTTGGCGTGCTCGGCCGACGTACTCATCGAGCAGTTCCGGCCCGGGGTGATGGCTCGCCTCGGACTCGATTACGCAACGCTTCGCGGTGACAACGCCCGTCTGATCTACTGCTCGATCACCGGCTATGGCCAGAGCGGCGAACGGGCGCTGAAGGCCGGTCACGACCTGAACTACATGGCCGAAACCGGCCTCCTCGGACTAACCCGCTCGGCCGACGGCGCACCGGTGCTTCCGCAGGTCCTTGCCGCCGACATCGGCGCCGGCGCGTATCCGGCCGTCGTCAACATCCTGCTTGCGCTGCAGCAGCGGGCGTCGAGCGGCCACGGCTGCCACATCGACGTGGCGATGTGCGACAACCTGTTCACTTTCGCGTACTGGGGCCTGGCGGCCGGGCTGGCCGGGGGACGTTGGCCGCGCCCCGGCGGCGAGTTGACGACGGGCGGCTCGCCCCGCTACCAGATCTATCGCACCGGCGACGGCGAATACCTTGCCGCCGCCCCGATCGAAGACCGGTTCTGGCGAATCTTCTGCGACGGGATCGGCCTGCCCGAAGCCGACCGCGACGACAGCGCCGATCCGGACTCGACGATTCGAAAGGTCGCCGAGCTGATAGCAACGCGCACCGCCGCAGAATGGCGCGAACGCTTCGATGGCGTAGACGCCTGCGTCTCGATCGTCGAATCGCTGCGGGGCGGATTCTCCGATCCGGCTTTCGCGGCACGCGGGCTGTTCGACCGAATCGTGTCGGCGCAAGGCTTGACGATTCCGGCCCTTCCCGTTCCCATCGCCAACTGCCTACGCGAGGCGGACAAGCAGCGGCCGTGCCCCGACCTGGACCCGGTGCAGCGGCGCAGACAGTGGTCGCCTCGACGCGACCCCGCGCCCTGAAGGCACGATCACTCGAACGCCATGGTCCGGCCGATCGTCTTCCCGTGCGCGCCGAGCGCAAGTGTCGTGCGGTCGTCCCGACCTGCTCAGGCTGGCTGCGCCTTGAGCATTTCCCGAAGCTTGAACTTCTGGATCTTCCCCGACGGAGTCGCCGGCAGCGTTTCGCGAATCTCGAGCCGTTCCGGGAGGTAGTGCATGGACACCTTCTGCGCCTTCAGGAACTCGATCATCGACGCGAAATCCAGGTGCTGGCCCGGTTTCGTCACCACGAATGCGCACGCACGCTCGCCGAGACGCTCATCGGCGTAGCCGACGATCGCTGCCTGGGCGACAGCCGGATGGCGGTACAGCAGGGCCTCTATCTCGACGACGGGGATGTTCTCGCCGCCCCGGATGATGACGTCCTTGCTGCGGCCGCTGATGCGAATGTAGCCGCGCTCATCGACGAAGGCGAGATCCCCCGTTTCGAACCAGCCCTCGTCGTCGGTGTTGTTCCACTGCGGACGATTCAGGTACCCGCCGAAGTTGGAGCAACCGCGTACGAACAGCGCGCCGATGTTTCCGGGGGCAAGCGGACGTCGTTGTGCGTCGACGACGCGCACTTCCATCCCTGGCAGCGGGCAGCCGTCGGTGCTCACCGAGCGTTCGTCCTCGTCGTCGAGCAGTGTCGTAGTCACCGCGCCGTTCTCGGTCATGCCCCAGGCGGAGACGATCTTCGCGCCCAACGCCGCCCTCGCCTGCTCCACCAGCGGGCCGGGTATCGGGGCACCCGCGCAGAGGAACGTCTTCAGGGTGGGAATCGGGTTGCCGGACTGGGACACGGTCCGCGCGAGATCTGCCAGGAACGGCGTAGACGCCATCGTGAACGTGACGCCCTCGTCGCGTATCACGTCAACGGCTCGTGCAGGATCCCAGATGTCCTGCAGCACCGCGCGAGCCTGCAGCACGATCGGCATGACAAGGCCGTAGAGGAACCCGGTCTGATGGGCCATCGGCGAGGCCATCAGTACGACATCCTCGCTCGACAGCCGCATGCGCTGCGCATAGGGAACGATGTTCGAGATCGCGGTGTTCGCAGTGTGCATGACGCCTTTCGGCTCACCCGTGGTGCCTGACGTGTAGATGAGTTGCATGACGTCGTCGGGACGCGGCCGACTGCGGGTGAGCAGCGCGGGCGCATCGGGCTCCTGCTCCCAGGCCGGCGCGGTCAGGCGCGCCTCGAAGGTGTCCGGGCCCTCGCCGCCCACGACCAGCACATGGCGCAGATCCGGCAGCGCGGGCTGCAGGCCGCGCAGCATCTGCTCGTAATCGAAGCCGCGGAACTGCTTCGGCGCGATCGCGATGCTGCTACGACCGTGCGCCAACATGAACGACAGCTCGCGCTCGCGAAAGATGTGCATCAGCGGATTGATCACCGCACCGATGCGCGAGCACGCCAGGTAGACGACGGTGAACTCCCACCAGTTGGGCAGCTGGCAGGAGACAACATCGTTTCGCTCTACGCCGAGCCGTGCAAGCCCGATCGCGACCCGGTCCGCCAGCGCCGCGAGCTCGCGATACGTGAAGCTGCGCGTCGCGTCGCGATCGAATGATCGCGCCACCAAAGCGACCTTGTCGGGGCAGGTCGCCACGCAGGCGTCCAGCGCGTCGTTGATCGTGCGCTCGTGCCAGAGGCCCTGCCCGATCATCGCCGCCCGGCGCGGGGCGATCAGGACCGCGTCGAATTCCATGTTCCGCTCTCCTTCGTCGATTGCATTCGTCGCTACTTCGCGAATTTCCTGAACTGCGGCTTGCGCTTCTCGAGAAACGCCTGCACGCCCTCGCGCGACTCGTCGGTGTCGTAGTAGAGCTTCAGCGCATACATGCCCATGCCGGCGATGCCCGCCTGATGCGCAGTATCCATGTTGAAAGAGCGCTTGGCGATCGCGATTGCAGTTGGACTCTTCTCCAGAATCTCGTCGCACCACTTCTGCACCTCGGCGTCGAGTTGCTCGTGTGGCACGACGGCGTTCACCAGCCCCATCGCCAGCGCCTCGGCGGCCGGATAACGCCGGCACAGGTACCAGATCTCGCGCGCCTTCTTCTCGCCGACCACGCGCGCCAGGTACGCCGTGCCGTAGCCGGGATCGACCGATCCGACTTTCGGTCCGACCTGACCGAACACCGCCTTCTCGGAGGCGATGGTGAAGTCGCAGATCGTGCACAGCACGTTGCCACCGCCGATCGCGTAGCCCTGCACGCGCGCGATCACGGGCTTGGGCACGTCGCGGATCGCGGCGTGCAGTTCCTCCATCGGTAGCCCGATCGTGCCCCGGCCGTCGTACTGGCCCTCGTGCGCAGACTGGTCGCCGCCAGTGCAGAACGCCCGGTCGCCGGCGCCCGCCAGCACGATCACGCCGATCGCGCGGTCGTAGCCGGCGCGATTGATCGCGTGAATCAACTCGTCGCAGGTGCGCCCGCGAAACGCGTTCATCCGGTCGGGACGGTTGATGGTGATCCAGGCCGCGGCGCTTCGCACTTCGTACAGGATGTCTTCGTAGTCCATGAGAGGTGACTCCGAGGGAGGGATGCCCGTTTGAATGACCGTCCATTCAATTAGGGCGAGTATAGGCGTCACGGGCAGCGAATGCAGCATCGACGAGATCCATGGCAACTCGGCACAAGCGCAGCTCGCGTGTCGTTGACAGCCCGGTGCGAGGAATCTTAAAATGAATGAACGTTCATTAAAGTACCAGCATCGTCAATGAAAGCGGTGGTCGCGTCCGCCTTCGGTTCGATCGAAGCCCTGCGCCTTCAGGACTGGCGCGATCCCGTGCCCGGGCCCGGCGAGGTGGTCATCGACGTGATGGCCGCAGGCGTCAATTTCCCGGACCTCCTCGTTACCGGCGGGCTGTACCAGATCCTGCCAACGCCACCGTTCATCCCAGGCAAGGAGGCGGCCGGCATCGTGTCGGCGGTCGGCGACGGCGTCCACACCTGTGCGGTCGGCGACCCGGTTCTTGCGCTCGTCGAGAGCGGTGCCTATTGCGAGCGCCTGCTGGCGCCCCAGGCGAACTGCTTCGTCATCCCCGCGTCGATGAACTTCCTCGAGGCAGCCGGCTTCGCGCTCGTCTTCCAGACCGCGCATTTCGCCCTGATCGATCGCGCCAACCTGCAGCACGGCGAAACGGTGCTCGTCACCGGCGCTGCCGGCGGCGTTGGCTTGGCCTGCGTGCAACTGGCCAAGGCGCTCGGCGCACGCGTTCTCGCCGGCGTGAGCACCGCCGAAAAGGGACGCGTTGCTCTGGCGGCAGGCGCCGACGCGATCATCGACCTCTCCGGATCCGACTTGCGCAAATCGATGCGCGACGACGTCCGCGCGCATACCGACGGCAAGGGCGCCGACGTCGTCCTCGAAATCGTCGGTGGAAGCGTGTTCGACGGCGCATTCCGCTCGCTGGCTTGGAGGGGGCGCCTGGTGGTGCTTGGTTTCGCCGGTGGCCAGATTCCGGAGATTCCGGCGAACCGCATCCTGCTGAAGAACGTCGCCGTGAGCGGCCTGCATTGGAGCGACTACCGCGAGTGGCATCCGCAGTGGATGCGGCGGGCGCAGGCCGAATTGTTCGCCCTCTTCGAAAAAGGCCTGCTGCACGCCGAGCCCGGCGAAACGTACCCGCTCGACGAAGCGCCGCGGGCGATGGCGCAGCTTCGCGACCGTCGCGTCAAGGGAAAGATCGTACTGACCACCGAGCGGTGGCGCCGGCATGCATCGGGGTCGGCTGCAAGATGAGCCGGCACTCTTCCTCACCCCCGGTGCCCGTCGGATTCGCACGTTGCCGAATCGCCGACGGGCGCTTCGCCGAGACCGTAGGGCCGCTGTACGTCTCCGAGGCAGAGCCGGCGCGCTTCGGCTTTCTCGCCGAAGCGCGTCACGGCAACGTTCGCGAGACAGTGCACGGCGGGATGCTGATGACGCTCGCCGATCAGGTGCTCGGACTCACCGTAATGCGGACGGTCGGTCTCGAGACGCCAGTGGTCACAGTCAGCCTGAACTGCGACTTCGTCTCGAGCGTGAAGCCGGGCGACTGGATCGAGGGCGAGGCGACGGTGACGCGGACCACCGCTTCGCTGATCTTCGTTCGCGGCAGCCTGAGCCGCGACGGGCGCGTGGTGTTGTCCGCCGCCGGCGTGTGGAAAAAGCTTCGCCGCGCGCGCCCCGGCGACACGGAAACCAGGGAAGACAGAGCATGATCCTCACCGAGTCGCAGTCGATGATCCAGGCCACTGCGCGCACCTTCGCGCGCGAGCAACTGTCGCCGTATTCGGCGCGCTGGGATGAAACCGGCGAGTTCCCGCGCGAGGCGCTTCGCCGAATGGGCGAGCTGGGCCTGCTCGGCATGACCGTCCCGGAGCGATGGGGCGGCGTCGGCGCCGATGCGGTGTCGCTCGCGGTGGCGCTCGAGGAGATCGCGGCGGGCGACGCCGCGTGCGCCACGATCATGAGCGGACACAATTCCGTCGGGTGCATGCCGATCAGCGTCTTCGGCACCGATGCGCAGAAGGAACGCTTCCTCGCCCCGATGGCGCGCGGCGAGATGCTCTCCGCGTTCTGCCTCACCGAGCCCCAGGGCGGGTCGGACGCCGGGGCGCTGACGACGCGGGCGCGGCGAATAGGCAACGAATATGTGCTGTCGGGCGTCAAACAGTTCATTACGACGGGGAGCAACGCCGAAGTCGCGCTCGTGTTCGCGGCGACGTCGCCCGAGCTCGGAAGGCGCGGCATCAGCGCGTTCATCGTGCCCACCGACACGCCAGGCTACGTCGTGGGCCGCATCGAGGCGAAGATGGGACAGCACGCCTCGGACACCTGCCAGATCGTGCTCGATGATCTGCACGTGGCGGCCGAGCTGCGCCTGGGCGAGGAAGGATCGGGATACCGCATCGCGCTCTCGAACCTGGAAGGCGGGCGCATAGGCATCGCGGCGCAGGCGGTGGGCATAGGCCGCGCTGCGCTGCAGGCTGCGCAGGCCTATGCACGCGAGCGCGTCACCTTTGGCAAGCCCATCATCGAGCACCAAGCGGTCGGTTTTCGCATTGCTGCAATGGCAACGCGCATCGAGACGGCCCGCCAGCTGGTGCTGCACGCCGCGCAACTGCGCGACGCCGGCCGGCCTTGTCTTATGGAGGCGTGCATGGCGAAACTCGTCGCGTCGGAGGCCGCGGAATGGGTCTGCTCGGAGGCGATCCAGGTGCTCGGCGGCTACGGGTACCTGCGCGACTTCCCGGTTGAGCGCCTGTATCGCGACGCGCGCGTGTGCCGCATCTACGAAGGCACCAACGACATCCAGCACCTGGTGATCCTTCGAGAACTGGAAGGCCGCGCGGTGCGTGGCGCGTGAGTCCTGCGAGCCGGGCGCTCGCCGTGCGTACACGGAGACAACAATGAATCAGCAGGGACGAGGCGTGGTGGTAACCGGCGCTGCCGGCGACCTCGGGCGGGCGCTGTGCACAGGCTTCCTCGAGGACGGGTTCACGGTCTACGCAGCCGACATTGCGGAAGTCGACGCCGCCGCGCGCATCGTCCCGATGCGCGTCGACGTCACCGACCGCGGGCAGGTCTTCGAGCTCGCGCAGCGCGCGTCGCGCGAATCGCATCTCGAGGCCTGGGTGAACGCGGCGGGAATCTTCACCGCCTGCCCGGTCGTCGATGCCGACGAGGCCGAATGGCAGCGCATCCTCGCGGTCAACCTCACCGGCACCTGGCACGGCTGCGCCGGGGCGCTTGGCGCATTGGCGCGGGCCGGCGGTGGCCGCATCGTAAATGTCGGATCGATCTCGGGGCAGGTTGGCGGGGTCGGCGCGCATCCGGCATACGGCGCCTCGAAAGCAGGCGTGCACGCGTTGACCAAGACCTACGCCCTCGAGGGCGCGCGTCATGGCGTGCTGTGCAATGCGGTTGCGCCCGGGCTCATCGAAGGGAGCATGTCGAGCGAGTTCAACGAGCGGCAACGCGACCGGATGACGCAGGCGAATCCGCTGCGCAGGCTGGCGCACATGGACGAGATCGCGCGTGTAATCCGCTTTCTCGCCAGTGCGTCGAACACCTACATGAACGGCGCGATCGTGCCGGTCAACGGCGGCGCGTACATGCCCGCCTGAGAGGCGTTGAACGCACGGCGCTCGTTCAGTCCGTTGCAGGTTCGAGCGCGCGTGCCAGCTCGCGCAACTGATACTTCTGGATCTTGCCGCTGGCCGTGCGGGGGAGATCGGCGAGCACTTCGAGTCGCTCCGGGAAGTACTGCCGGGCCATCTGCTGTGCTTCGAGGAACGCCCTCATCCCCGCAAGATCCAGCCGTTGCCCGGGATGCAGGCAGACGAACGCGCACGCACGCTCGCCCAGGCGGGCGTCGGGCATGCCGACGATCGCCACCTCGCGGATCGCAGGATGCCGGTAGAGCGCGTTCTCGACCTCGACGACCGGAATGTTCTCCCCACCGCGAATCAGGATGTCCTTTGCGCGTCCGGTAATCCGGATGTAGCCGCCGTCGAGCATGACCGCCAGGTCACCCGTGTCGAACCAGCCGTCGGCGGTCGCGCGGGACAGTTCCGCCCGCCTGAAGTAGCCGATGAAGTTGCCGATCCCGCGGCACTGCAACCTGCCCTCGTTTCCGTTGGGCAGAAGGACGTCGGAAGCATCCACCACGCGGACCTCCATACCCGGCAAGGCAACGCCGTCGGTGCCGAAGATCCGATCGTCGGGGTCGCCCGGAATGGTAGTGGTCACCGATCCGGTCTCGCTCATGCCCCATGCCGAGATAATGGCTGCACCCAGGCGCCGACTCGCGCGCTCGACCAGCACGCGCGGGATCGGCGCACCGGAGGATACGAAGATGCGCAGGGTGCCGACGTCGTAACGATCGACCGCCGGAGACTCGGTCAGGTCGGCCAGGAACGGCGTGGAGCCCTTGGTGTAGGTAACGGCCTCATCCTGGATCAGCCTTGCCGCCTCCTCGGGAACCCAGATGTCCTGCATCACGAGCTTCGCGCCGAGCATCGGCGCCATCATCAGTCCATACATGAAGCCGGCCTGATGCCCCATCGGCGAGGCCATCAGAATGACGTCGTCGCCTGCAATTCCCAATCGCTTCACATACTGCTGCAGGATACTGAGCAGCGTGTTCGAGCTGTGCAGCACGCCCTTTGGCTCGCCGGTGGTGCCCGAGGTGTACAGCAACTGGACCGGATCGTTGGGATCAGGACGGTTCCTCGCAAACAGCGCGGGCGTGTCGCACTCGTCTTCCCAACGACGAGCGAGCAGCACTTCCTCGAAGGAGTCAGTCCCGGTTCCGCCGACCACGAGGACATGGCGCAATTCCGGCAGGTCCACCCGCATCTGGTCGACCATCGGCGGATAGTCGAAGCCCCGGAAGCTGCGGGGAACGACCAGCACGCGCGCGCGGGCAAAGCTCAGCATGTAGCGAAGCTCGCGCTGCCGGAATATAGGCATCAGCGGATTCGTCAACGCGCCGATGCGCACGCAGGCGAGATGCAGCGCGACGAACTCCCACCAGTTCGGCAACTGGCAGGCGACCACGTCGCCCGGCGCGACGCCGAGAGCCGCAAGACCCGCTGCCATGCGATCGACCCGCCGTCGCAACTGGCGCCAAGACAGCGTCACCGGGGATCCGGTCATGCTGTTGCCTCCGGTCAGGGCGACCTTGTCGGGGTGGCGTGCAACAGAGTCGTCGAGGTAATCGGTGAGGATCCGATCGGGCCAGTAAGCCCGTGCCCATTCCACGGGCGTCCAGTTCCCGGCGGTTGGGTGGGTCTTCATCGGCACGCCCTTCGGAGTTGAACTATAATTGAATGATCGTTCAGTTTATTTGGCGCTGTCAACCCGATCGCCGAGCATGCAATTGACAGCAGGCTTCGGGCGACGGAGCATTCGAATGACTGGTCATTTAGTCACCGAGGAGCGTGCAGCCCCGACTGCGCCTCCGGCCGCCGAGGAAGTACGTGGACATCATCATAGAGAGCAGCATCGAGAACCCGGAACGGGTCGAGAGGCGGCGAGAACAGATCATCGAGGCCGCGGTTCGGTGTTTCGCGGCCGACGGCTACCATCGGGCAACGATCAAGGACATCGCGGATGCCGCGGGGTTCAGTTCCGGCCTGATTTACTCGTACGTGAAGGACAAGGAGGATGTGCTGTTCCTCGTCTTCACGTCGATCTTCCGGACGTACCAGCGAGCGATTCCCGCTCGCCTCGAAGGCGTGACGGATCCGCTGCTGCGCTTCTGCACCGCTGTGCGCGCCTATTGCGAAGCCGTCGACGGCAACCTCGGCGCAACCGTCGTGGGCTATCGCGAGAGCGGGTCACTGCGATCGGAACTGCTCAAAGCGATCCAAAAGCTCGAGCTGGAGACCAACAAGCTCGTCTCCGACCCGATCGACGAGTGCATCAAGGCCGGGTACTTCCGTCCGGTCAACCTCGACCTGGTCACGTTTCGACTGGTGTTTCTCGCCCACGGTTGGGCGCTGAAGCATTGGCACTTCGCCAAGATCATTTCACTGGACGGTTACATCGAGGAAGGACTGAACTCGTTCCTGAACGACCTGCTGACGGCGGCTGGGCGGAAGCACTGGCAGACGCTCCTCGAGGCCGGGACGGGGTCGGAGCCTGTGCACCCCGTCCGGCCATCGAGATCGGGGAAGAAGCGGTCGGCTGCCAAGCGTCCGACGAAGCGGTTGCGCTCGGCGCGCTGACCTTCTGGCTGCTTTCCGGGATATCGGTTGAACGATCCGACCAGGGCCGATCGACCGCAAAACAGCGCCACAAGTATTCAATGCCCGCTTCAGTGCCATGGAGCCGAGATGCCACGCTTGTTGATCGAGCGCGACGAGGCCGCGCTGCGCATTACTCTCAACGATCCGCCCGTCAATGCCCTTAGCCGGGCGCTAGTCGACGCGCTTGACGAGGTTGTCGACCATATCAGCGGCGACGCCTCCATTTCCGTGCTCCATCTCCGCAGCGTCGGTCGCGCCTTCTGCGCCGGCGCGAATCTGGACGAGATGCGAGTGGGCTTCTCGGGCCCCGAGGGTCTGGAGCAGCAACTCGATTTCGTGCGACGCCTGCAACGGGTGTTCGAGCGCA
>JAEWFA010000047.1 GCA_023389055.1 Pseudomonadota bacterium
TGGGGGTTGGGGGGTTTGCCGGGGGGGGCGCCGACGGCCGCGTCGAAGAAGTCGGCAAGACCGGCTTGCGCGAGCAGTGCCTCGGTGAAGGCCTGCGGCTTGTTCGTGACGCAGGCGAGCGCCAGCCCTTTGGCGCGCATGGCCTCGAGGCCTTCGACGACCTTCGGGTACAGGCGGGCGCTCACGCCGTTCTCGCGCGCGTAGTGACGCTCGAACACGGGCATCGCCGCGTCCACCCCGGCGTCGTCGAAAGGCGCGTCGAGCGACCCGGCGAGCGCGCGCCGCACGAGCACGCGCGCGCCCTTGCCGACCCAGGTTCGCACCGCCCGTTCGCCGACCGGTGTACGGCCGAGTTCGACGAGCATCGCGTCGACGGCCACGGCGAGATCGGCGACGGTGTCGAGCAGCGTTCCGTCGAGGTCGAGCAGAACGGCGCGCGCGGGGAAGATGCGGCGCTGCGCGGCAGGCAAGGTCGTCACGCGCCGGCAAGCGCCGAACGAAACGCCTGCACGATGCCGCGGTATCCGCCGTCGCTGTCGGGTGCGCCGAACACCGCCGAGCCGGCGACGAAGGTGTCGGCACCGGCTCGCGCGCAGTCGGCGACGTTCTCGACTTTCACGCCACCGTCGATCTCGAGGCGGATCGGCTGGCCGCCCAGCGCCGTGTGCGCATCGATGCGGGTACGCGCCGCACGCAGCTTGGGCAGAGCCGACGGGATGAATTTCTGGCCGCCGAAGCCGGGGTTCACCGACATCAGCAATACGAGATCGATACGATCCATCAGGTGGTCGAGCCAGTTCAGCGGCGTTGCGGGATTGAAGACCAGGCCGGCCTTGCAACCGTGGTCGCGGATCAACTCGAGCGTGCGGTCGACGTGTCGCGTGGCTTCCGGGTGGAAACTGATCCAGCTGGCGCCGGCTTTCGCGAAATCGCCGACGATGCGATCGACCGGCTCGACCATCAGGTGCACGTCGATCGGAATCTGCACGTGCGGCCGCACCGCATCGCACACCATCGGGCCGATGCTCAGGTTCGGCACGTAGTGGTTGTCCATGACGTCGAAGTGGATCCAATCGACGCCGGCGGCCTGCACGGCGCGTACTTCCTCGCCCAGGCGTGCGAAATCGGCGGACAGGATGCTGGGGGCGAGCAGGAAGTCGGAGGACATTGGAGGGATTCGCGAACACGCTCGAAGTGCGTGTCTACAATTGTAGCCAGCCACCGATCTGCGCAGCCGTGCCCGAACCCGACAAGAGATACGATTTCCGCATCGAGGTGCAGACCTCGTATCTGCCGGAGCAGTCGAAGCCCGACGATTCCCGCTATTCGTTCGCGTATACCGTGCGCATCACGAACCGGGGCAGGGTCGCCGCGCAGTTGATCAGCCGGCACTGGTTCATCAGCGACGACGACGGGCGCGAGCTCGAGGTCAAGGGCCTGGGCGTCGTCGGGCAGCAGCCGCTGCTCAAGCCCGGCGAGCGCTTCGAATACACCAGCGGCAGCCAGCTCGCGACGCCTTCCGGCGAGATGCGCGGCAGCTATTTCTTCGTTTCCGAAGACGGCGAGCGCTTCGACATCGAGATCCCGCAATTCGCGCTGAGCATGCCGCGAACGCTGCATTGATCGGCGTCTCGTTTTCCGACGGCTTGCGTGCCGCGGCGCTTCGCGTTGCGCGTGCGAGCGGGCTCGTTGCGGCCTGTGCGGTGCTCGCAATGCTCACCCCCGGATGCGCGCTGAAGCCGAAGCCGGATGCACCGGTACCGCAGCGCGAGACGGTGACGACATCGAAAACCGAGGCGCCGACGCCGGGATGGGCGGCGCCGTCGACTTCGGGGTCCACCGCGCGCGCTGCACGGCGCATCGACACGCTGCCGGGGTGGAGCGACGACGACCTGCGAGGCCTACACGAAGCTCTCGCGCGGCAATGCGCGCTGGCGCGCCCACCGGCACCCTGGACGGAACTGTGCCCGCATCTGCCCCCACCCGAGGCGCTCGCCCCCTGGTTGGCCGATCGCTTCGAGGCATGGCCCCTCGCCGCCGCCGACGGCAGGCACGAAGGCCTGCTCACCGGGTATTACGAGCCGATCCTGCACGGAACGCGCACCCGGATGCATGCGACACAGGTGCCGCTGCACGCGCGCCCTGCAGACCTCGTCGCCCTGCCCGACGGCTCTCGCCACCGGCTGCGCGACGGCAAACCTGCCGGGCCCTACCCGAGCCGCGCGCGAATCGAGGACGACGGGCTGCCGAATGCGAAAGCATTGCTGTGGCTCGACGATCCGATCGAAGCCTTCTTCCTTCAGGTGCAGGGCTCGGGGCGCGTGCGCCTGCCGGACGGATCGATCGTGCGCGTGGGCTTCGCCGACCACAACGGGCATGCATACCGCGCGATCGGGCGAGTACTGATCGAGCGCGGCGAGATGGCGCCCGAAGCGGTCGACGCGGCGGCGATCCGCGCGTGGTTGCGTTCGCATCCCGGGCAGGCGCGCGAGGTGATGCAGGCGAACCCGCGCTACATCTTCTTTCGCGAACTGCCGTCGACGACAATGAACGACGCAGGGCCGCCCGGCTCGCTCGGCGTCGCGCTCACTGCGATGCGCTCGGTCGCCACCGACCCGGCCTTCGTCCCGCCGGGCGCACTGCTCTACGTGGACGGCTCGCACCCCGGCACCGGCGCGCCGATGCGACGCGTTGTCGTGTCGCAGGACCGCGGAGCGGCGATCGTCGGCGCGGTGCGCGCCGACCTGTTCTGGGGCTCGGGCGACGAGGCGGGTCGTCTCGCCGGGCTCGCCCGGCAGCCGATGCGCATGTGGTTGCTGTGGCCGAAAGGCGTTCAGCTCTTCGAATGC
The DNA here is from genome assembly GCA_023389055.1 of Pseudomonadota bacterium. GTDB lineage: Bacteria > Pseudomonadota > Gammaproteobacteria > Burkholderiales > Burkholderiaceae_E > Zeimonas. The sequence continues at coordinate 2,850 of JAEWFA010000047.1, forward strand.
GCCGCGAGCATCTTGCCGAAGTGCTCGGGCGGCGCGTAGCCGGTGAGCCGTCGGCCGTTCGAGAAGAAGACGACCGGCGTGCCGGTGATGCCGAGTTTCTGCGCGAGGTCGTGCACCTGCTTCAGCGGCGTCTCGCAGGTGCCCGCGTTGCCCGGCACCCGGTTGTTCAGCAGCAGGTCGTTCCACGCACGCGCCGGGTCGGCCGCGCACAGCGCCTTGCGCGCCTTGCTCTCCGAATCGGCGGCGAGGAAAGCGAGCGGGAACGTGTAGATCGTCAGGTCGTCGAGCTTGACGAGATCGGCACGCAGTCGCTTGCAGTAGCCGCAGTTCGCATCCTCGAACACCGCGACGACCCGCTTGCCGTTGCCGTTGACCTGCTTGATCGCCAGGTCCAGCGGCAGCACGCCGAAATCGATCGTCTGCAGTTCCTCGACGCGCTCCTGCGTCAGGTTGCGCTGCGACTTCAGTTCGATCAGGTCGCCGTCGAGGAACATGTACTTGCCCTGCGCGTCGACGTAGAGCAGGCGGTTTCCGACGCGGACCTCGTACAGCCCCGGCACGGGCGTCGCGCGAACCTCGTCGACCTTCGTGCGACCGCTGGTGATCTGCTCCATGGCCGCGCGCACGCGCGCTTCGGCAGCGCCGTCGGGCGCCGTCTGCGCGTGCGGCAGCGGCGAAGCGAGCATCAGCGAAAGGCCGAGCGCGGCTGCGCCGAGCGAAGCAGCCAGGCGATGCGCGGGGCGCGAAGAAATGCGAAACATGGAAGGCAACCTCTTGAATGCCGCAGCGCTAGCGTACCGCCTGCGCCACGAGCTGTTTCCGGATCCAGCCGGATCGTGCCACGGCGCGCCAGCCGAAGCCGACGAACGAACGCACGAGCGGCGCGACCGGCTTCGGCGCGAGCGGGCGCACCGGATCGAACAGGCGCTGCAGGCCGTCGGTGGTGCGACGCATCGCCCAGACGGGCTCGGCGCGTGCGCGCTCGTACCGACGCAGCAGCAGCCGATCGCCGGGGTCGCGCATCGACTCGCGCGCGCGCAGCGTTCGCACGAGCGCCTCGACGTCGCCGAAACCCAGGTTCATGCCCTGCCCGGCCAGCGGATGCACGACGTGCGCCGCATCGCCCACGAGTGCGACGCGCTGCGCGATCAGCGACGATGCACGCGCCAGGCGCAGCGGGAAGCCCGCAACGCGCGAGATCGACGTCATTGCACCCAGCGCCGAGCCGGTGGCCTGCTGCACGCGCGCGGCGAGCTGCTCGGGCGTCATCGCCTGCAGCTCGTCGGCGAGCTCGTGCGGCGCCGCCCACACCATGCTCACACGACCCGCAGGCTCGTGCGCCAGGCCGGTGACGGGCAGCGGCAGCAGCGCCAGCACGCCGTGCTCGCCGAACCACTGCCAGGCGACGTCGCGGTGCGACAGCGAAGTGTCGAAATGCGCGACGAGCGCTCGCTGCGGATATTCGGAGACGCGATTGTCGATGCCGGCGGCTTCGCGCACACGAGACGCGGCGCCGTCGGCGCCGACGACCAGGCGCGTCTCGATGCGACGGCCGTCTTCGAGCAGCAGACGGACGTGCGAAGCCGGCGCCGACGACGGCGTCTGTGCGTCTCGGTGCTCGAAGCCCTCGAAGCGTTCGTCGACGACGCGCAGCGCCGCTGCACGCTGCGCTTCGTGCAGGGCATGCATCAGGTTGCGCTGCTCGACGATCCAGGCGAGCGCCTCGATGCACGATTCGTAGGCGCTGAAATGCAGTTCGTCGTCCTGCGAGCCGAACGCGGGGAAGACGCGCATGTCGTAGACCGGCGCGATGCGCTGCATGTCGAGCGGCTGCCAGGCGTCGATCGACTCGAGCAGTCGCCGCGTGGCGGGCGACAGCGCGAAGACGCGCAGATCCCAGGCGTCGGACTCGTCGACGACCTCGGGCACGGGCCGCGCGCCGACGAGAACCGTGGACAAGCCCGCGCGCGACAGCGCGAGCGCCGCCGCCATGCCGACCGCACCGCGGCCGACGACGACGACGTCGGTGCGGATCAGGTCACTGCTTGCCGACATGGGCGGATTATAGGTGGCGCGTCTCGGGACGCAGGGCTCATCTGCTAAGATTGCGGCCTTTCCGGCGCGGCGGGTCTGCCCCGCGCCCCGGGGCCAAGTAGCTCAGTTGGTAGAGCAGAGGACTGAAAATCCTTGTGTCGGTGGTTCGATTCCGCCCTTGGCCACCATCGATTTGGCGAGCGTAGCGAGCAAAATCGATCGCCGAGGGCGATTCCGCCCTTGGCCACCACTCTCGCTGACCTGACCGGGGAAATTCGAGCCACTCGTTGCTTGAGGATGGCCGCAGGTTGAACCGCTTGGCTTGGCTGACGAACTCAGGGCCGTTATCGGAGCGCACGAAGCGCGGTACTCCTCGCCGGCTATAGACAAAAGCCAAGGCTCGTTGTCCCCCACCTCCGTGAGCCCAACGGGAATAGCCGGTGGGATGGCTCAGGCCCAACGCTTGCCAGCCGGAGTCTGGGTCCCATGAGCGAAAACCGGAGCGGTCGGCTCAGCTACTGGCGAGACCCCGGCAAAAGAAACAAGGAAACAAGGAACGGCCATGGATCGGCAAGAGCACGACATGAGCAGGAGTTGGGGCAAGTTCGCGGCAATGATCGCGACATCAGTTGCCGTCATGTTTGGCTTGATGTATCAACTGGTCTATTCACTGGAGCACGCATTTTTCAGCGTAAACCGGCTGGTTGCATCCTTCGTCATGGGATGCGTGATGACCATCGTGATGCTGGGTTTCATGTGGTCGATGTACAAGGGGAAAGGGACCAAGATTGCCGTTCTCCTCGTGGCGGCGCTCGTTGGAGTCGCGCTTCTTGCGGCAAATAGAAGCCAGGCATTGATTGAGGACGTCGACTTCATGAAGTCCATGATTCCTCATCACTCGATTGCCATCAACAACGCGCGCAAGGCGAGCATCAGCGACCCCCGGGTACGCAAACTCGCCGACGGGATCATCGAGTCGCAAGTCCGCGAGATTGCCGAGATGAAGCTGCTCATCGACGACATTTCCCGAAACGGCGAACGCGGCGAGGCTGATCTTCCGGCTCGTTCCGCCGACTTGGCTCCCGAGATGGAACGAACGATCAGGGAGGTCGTGCGATGAAGAGGTCGGCAGGCTCAAGTGCGCCGACGAAGTAAACTCATCTCTGTCGAGCCGCACGACCCGAACCGAGGACCCACGATGAGCCTCTTCGACACGATGAAGGGAGTGCCCCTGCCCAGCACCGAAGCGGAGCGCAACGAATTCGTCGTCTCCGAGGTTTCCCACGGATTCTGGGAATACCACCTTTCGCGCAGGAACAACATCCTGCGCGCAGTGTGCGGGGCACCGACGATGCCGACCGCCATGCCGCTCTCGGCCTGGGGCAGCCAGGTCGAAGAAGGGCTTCCGAGGCGTCCGGTCTACTGCGAAGCGTGCGCGCGCATCGCCTGGCCGGACGGACAGGCGTCAAAGGACCAGAAGCCATCCGACTAAAGTCGGCGACCGCACCGCCTCAGTCTTCGGCCGCCTTTTCGCCCGCCGCCTCGTCATCGGATCTTCGCGAATCTTCTCGATTTCATTCCGCTCCTCATGCGCGCGCATACAGCGGCAGCACCGCGCCGCTGATCTCCCGGTTGGCGGGGGAGACGAGTTGCAGGACGGCCTCGGCTGCCGCGTCGGTGGAGACCCACCTCGAGGTGTCGGCGTCGGGCATCGCCCGGCGGTTGGCGGCCGTATCGAGCGTCGAAGGGGCGATTGCGTTGACCAGGATGCGCTCGCCCTTCAGCTCTTCGGCAAGCGCCAGCGTGATCGCCGCCACGGCCGCCTTGCTGGCCGCGTAGGCCGCCATCTGCGCACCCTTTCGCGGTTCGATACCGGGACGCGCCGCGACGTTGACGATGCGTCCGCCGGCGTCGGCCCTGCGCATCGCGCGCACGGCCGCACGCGAGCAGAGATACGCGGTCAACGCATTCGTTTCGATCATCCGCCGGAAATCGGCGCCCGATGCGTCGGCGATCGGAGCCATGACGAAACCGCCGGCCAGATGAACCGACGCCCAGAGTGCAGGAAGCCCATCGTAGAACCGATCCACGGACGCCTGATCGGCGAGGTCGACGTCGTGCACGACGTGCAGGCGTCCGCCGTGGGTGTCCGTGTGCGTGTCCGCGCCTGCGTCTGCGTCCGCGGCGCGATCACCGGAACGCCGGCTCGGCACGTGACAGGTCGCGCCGGCCCGCAGCAGGCGGCGCACGACGGCCTCGCCCAGCGCTCCCGTTCCTCCGGTCACGACGACGTGACGATCGGCGAGCGAGTCGATCGTGTTCATGTTGCAAACAACCGTTGCAGCTCCGGATAACCCAATCCGGCATCGAAGCGATCGAGGCGCGCGCTGCCGCGCCACTGTCGCGCTGCTTCTCGCGCGCACGACAGCGCCAGCGTCGCCAGCCGGGTGGCGGTGCTGACCCGCGCCACGCCGGGTCGGCCGAGTTCGGCAAGGTCCGGCAAACCGGCACCGACGTTGACGGGCGCGTCGACTTCCGCGCACACGCGGGCGATGGCGTCGTGGTCGGTGAGCGCGATCGGATAGACGCAATCGGCTCCGGAGGCCAGATAGGCTCGCGCGCGACGCACCGTCTGCGCGATGCGCTCGGCGCTGCTTGCGTTGTCGCCGACGATTCGCAGGACGCGACTGCGATCGTGCAGCGCGCGCAAACGCTGCGCCCGTTCGATCTGTACCGGCCCGTCCATGTCGACCCCCGCGTGCATCGGATCACCGTCGCCTCCCGCGATCGCTAGGGGCGCGAGCAAGATTCTCCTCCTTCGGCATTCGCGGTGCTTCGTTCGATCGAGTACGCCGCCGCGAGCAGGAACAAGGCGAGCGACACCATCATCGCCGGATCGCCGAAGGCCTCGGCCACGATGGCGCCGAGCAACGGCCCGGCCGCCGCGCCAATGAAGCGCGTGAAGTTGTACAGGCCCATTGCCGTCGCCCGGTCGGCGCTGAACAGGCTCACCATCAGCGTCGATTGCGCCGGCAGGCTCGCGCCGAGCAGGAAGCCGTAGAGCGTCATCGCCGTGGCGAGCAGCGCGAGGGACAGCGCGTTGCCGGCGAGCAGCAGCGACAGCACGAGCACCGTCGCGGCGATTGCCCACGAGCTCGCGCGGATGAGCCGCGCGCTCGGCCAATGCGTGAGCACGCGCCGCGCGAAGGTGATCCCGGCGAGGATGCCAGCGGTCAGCGGCACGAACGCGAGCCCCTTCTGTGCAGTGGACAGCCCGAAGCGTTCGACGAGCAGCGGCAGGAACACGAGGAACACGTAGTAGCCGTAGAACTGGCCGAATCCGAGCAGCAGCAGCGAGCGCGCCGCGCGGTCGCGCACGACGTTGCGCACCCGACGCAGTGAGAGCGTGCTGCCTTCGGCGTCGTTGCGCAACGTTTCGGGCACGACCGCCCGGTCGTAGAGCAGCACGAGGACGCCGGCGACGATCAGCACGCCGAACGCCCATTGCCAGTGCAGGTAGCCGGCGACGAAGCCGCCGATCACCGGGCCGAACACGGGCCCGAGGAAGACGACGAGCTGGTTGGCGCTCATCGCGTGCTGCCGTTCGGCCGGCGCATAGACATCGCCGATCACGGTGGCGGCGATCACCGATCCGGTGCTGATGCCGCAGGCCTGGACGATTCGCCCGACGAGGAACAGTGCGTATGCAGGAGCGAAGAGGCACAGCGCAGATCCGGCGATGAACAACGAGAGACCGCTGAGCAGGACGGCACGGCGGCCGCGGCTGTCGGCGAGCGGCCCCCATACGAAGCTGCTGGCCGCGAAGATGATCGAGTACACCGAGATGGTCAGGTTGACCATCAAGGTGCTCGCGTGCAGGTCGGCGCCGATCTCGACGAGACTGGGCGCGTAGACAGTCTGCGTGAAGGGGCCGAGGAACGCGGCGGCAGAGACGCCGAAGAGAATTCGCGTGCGGGCGGTGTCGTTCATCCGGTCGCGGCGCAAAGGCGCGATCCTGGCGCTTTCTGCTCGAGGTTCCGCCCGCCCTCGTTCAACGATCGTGCGGCACGTAACGCCGCGAGCTTGCCGCTGATCGGCAGCATCGGTACGAAGCCGAGCGAGCAGGCCGTGACCGTCCATCCCGCCCAGTTGATCGACGTCCCGAGTCCGCGCTGCAGCGAGTCCAGCGCCGTCGCGACGATCGTCGAGTCGACCGACATCCTCGACAGCGCGAAGGCGACGATCGTGAACACCAGCACGCGGCGAACGGGCCGCGCCGCGGTGTGGGCGGGCATTCAGGCGACGAGCGGTGGCGACAGCCGCTGGCCACAATTCCCGCAATAGACGTCGTGCGGTTGCGCGCTGCAGGCGCAGTGCGCGCACGCGAGCGGCGAAGCCGCTGCGGGCGCGAAGGGAATCGCCGCCACGGCTGCCTCCTGCACCTGGAATTCGACGCCGCCCGCCGCGCCAATGGCGCGCCGCCCGCCCAGCCTGCGGGCGAACCGCGCAAGCGCCTCGGCCGTCTCGCCCTTCCGCACCTGCAGCTCGACGATCGCGCGCGCCACTGCCACCCTGGCGACCGCGATGTCGATCCCTTCGGTGCACCGCCGATACGCAAGCGCGAGCCCGAACAGCAGCACCGCGACCGACAGTGCGATCGTGATGCCCGTCAGCAGTGCGACGACAACCGGTGCCGCGAGCGCCATCGCGCCCTGGTCGACGGCCAACGGACCGCCCCAGAGACCGGCGAAGACGCCGTCGATGCGCATTGCACCGGACAGCGGAACGGCGAGCAGGGCGATCAGCGCGAAGGCTGCGAACACGAAGGCCGAGGCCGATACGATGACCAGCACGGCGGTGAGCAGATGGCGCGCCAGCTGGCCGAATGCATACCCCTTGCGCTGCGCTGCGACCGCGTACGCCTGCGACAACGCCGTGCGCAGCGAGTGACCCTCCCACAGCGCCGGCAGCGCCAGCATTGCGGCGCCGACCAGCACGGCGAGCAGAGCGGCTCCGATGATCGCCAGCGCCGGCAGCGAGATCACGAGAAGGATCGAACCGACGACGGGCAGGCGGCAGACGAAGAGCACCGCGGCCGCCAGCAACACGAACGCCGCGAACACGCCGAGCAGGACACCGGCGAGCAGGAAGCTGCCCAGCACGATGCCCGGCGCAGCAGCGAACGCCCGTGCAACGCTCGGGACGGGACGGCCGGCCGCCTGCTCGGCGAACTGCGATGCAGCCGCGCTCACGCCGAGCGCGGCGAGGACGCTGCAGAGAATCGCCGCGATCGGCCAGGCGACGCTCGTGTCCGACGCGACCACCAGCAGGCCGGTCATCGCGACGACGGCAAAGGTGATCAGCAGCGTCGCCAGGGCGGGCCCGTTTCGCCACGCGCCGGCAACGTCGAGCGGCACGAGGAAATCGCCTTCGATGTGCTGCTGCATCGCGGGTCGGCGTACTAGTTGAAGTTCGCCAGATCCGGCAGCCGCGCCGCCGGACACTCGGAAACCTGGCCCCAGGCATCGGCCGCCGCGCAGTGGCGGAACTTCGCCTTCTCCCTGCAGATCGTGCGAACGACGAGATCGCCTTCGCAGGCGTCGAGCTCGGCACGCAGCTTGTTCAACCAGCTCCGCTGTTCGCGCGATTGCATGCCCGGGTTCTGCCGGGAAGGCGGCAACGAAACGGACGCCGACGCCGGGGCTGCGCGGGCCTCGCGGCTCGACGCGGGAGGCGCAGGGACACGCGCATCCCGGTGCGGAACAACGGGTGCCGTCGGGATCGCGAGCGGGGCGGACGCAGGAACGATCAGGTCGCGGGGGTCGAGCGAATCATCGGAACCGGAGGCGGAAGCGCTGCCCGGTGACGAGGACGGGTCGATCCCGCTCGTGGACGATACGGCTGCATCGGGCGACGCCTCGCTGCGCTGGGGCGTCTCGCGGCGGTCGAGCACCGCCGCAGCTTCGGGCACCGCCGCAGCTTCGGGCACCGCCGCGGGTTCGGGCGCTGTCGCGGGTTCGAGCACCGCCGCGGGTTCGAGCACTGCCGCGGGTTCGAGCACTGCCTCAGGCGCGGGTGCCGCCACCCGCCGGGGAGCCGCAACGGGCTCGGGAGACACCGCCGTCGATACGGCAGCGGCGCCGACGGACGCCACCGCCGCAGGCGCGGCCTTGTACTTCTCGCCCGGGGCGATGGGCCGGATCGTCAGGAAAGCGAGCAGTCCGACCGCGAGCACGATCACGGCGACGGCCGACGTCGGTCCGCGCGCTGCCGTGTTCTCCGATGCGACTACCGGCTTGCCGCAGTTCGTGCAGAACCGCAGGCTGGGCCGGTTCGGGTGACCGCAGTCGGCACAACGTTGCATTCGCGTTCAACTCCCTCCGGCAAGCAGCGACGCGCGTCCGGCGCAGCGCCGCCGCGCACGAGCGACGTCTTCGCTTCGATACCGGATTGTCGGAGGTCGAGCGGCCGAGGTGCTCGAAAACCGCTACCGCGAAAGGTGAAGAGAGCGGGAAGCCCGCGCGGCGGAACGCTCAGCGGGTGACCGCCCACGCGCGCGGCGGATTGCGAAGGTGCGCCAGCCAGTCGTCGAGCGCGTCGACGTGGTCGGCTTCCTCGCCGGCAAATTCCGAGGCGAGGCGGCGCACATCGGCGTCTTCGGCGCCCTGGCCCACAGAGCTGTAGTACTCCATCGCGCGGACTTCGTTCTCGCGCGCGTATTGCAGCGCCCGGTACGGGTCGCTCAGATGCTCGTACGTCGCCTCGCCGCCCGCCTCGGGCGGTGCCGTCCAGCGGTATTGCCACGACTTGAGCTTCGGCAGCTCCATGTCGCCGGCCCTTCGCTGGATGTCGTCGTGATGCAGCGTCGAGAAATGCACCATGTCGCGAAACAGCGCCCACACTTCGCGGTTGCCGTGCGCGTTCATCAGCTCGGCCAGCTCCCTGTACCGTTCGGCCGCTTCGCGCTCCAGTGCAAGCGCATGGGCGAAGAACTCGGGCAGCGTGTAGTTCATTGCGAGGACCCGTCGGGATGCGCGGCAACGCGACCGCGTTGCTCGATCGAAACGATGTTGCCCTCGATCGCCGCCCGCTTCAATTGCTCTGGATCAAGCGATCGAGGCGTCGCGCGGCGATATCAGCGGACGATTTCGGCGCGCAGCGCGCGCAGCACCTTCTTCAGTCGCGCGGCGTTCTCCGGGCCGACGCGGATCATGACCTTGCGGCCGGCCGACAGCGATTCGAGCAGCGGGTCTTCGAAGCGGAACTGCACCCTGGGCTGCACGAGGCGGATCGGTCCGCTGACTTCGGGCGCCGTCAGCATGTCGTCGATGGCCGCGACGACCCGATCGTTCAGATGGCCGTGCGGATAGCCCAGCGCGCGGTACTGCTCCTGCAGCAGCGGGTAGAAGCGCATGTACACCTTCGCCGCCGATTTCGGATCGAGCGACTCGGCGAACTGGACGACGGCATCGTAGCGCGCGTAGTTGTCCGCCTGCAGCGTGATCCGGTCATTGCCGCCCTCTACTGCGAGCCTGCCTGGCACCGGGCGCAGCGCGCTCCATTGCGCCGGAACCAGTTGGCGCGGAAGGTTGTCGACGGTGACGACGAAGCGGCGCGCGTAATCCTGCAGGTTCAGGAACTGCGCGAGCCTTTCGCGCGACGCGAGTGCGAGCAGCGCATCGAGGATCGGCGAGTCGCTCTGGTCGACGGCGGGCAACGGCCCGGTGGCCGCCGCGCTGTCGGGCAGCGGGAATTTCGGCTCCGCCTCGGCCGCGGCGGAATCGGGTCCGGACGGCGCGGAAGACGGCTCGGACCCCGACTCGGCGCGCTCGACCGGGCCGTCGGCAGGCGCCGTCGACGGAGGCGTTGCGCTGCGCGACGGCAGGCGCGGAACGGGCTCCATCTGCCACAGATAGAGCCCGGCGGCGATGCCGGCGGCTGCCAGCAACAGCAACCACCACGGCGGCCCCGCCGTGGAGGCGCGAGAATCATTGGTGGCCATCGGCGTTCCCGGGGAATGCTGCGCCCGATGCTCTCGGGCCGGGTTCAGACCACGCCCTGCTCGTGCATGGCGTCGGCGACCTTGACGAAGCCGGAGATGTTTGCACCGTCGACGTAGTTTATCGTGCCGTCGGCGCGCCGACCATGGCGCACGCAGCTCTCGTGGATCGCCTTCATGATGGCGTGCAGCCGCTCGTCGACCTCGCCGTGCGTCCAGCCCAGCCGCTGCGCGTTCTGCGCCATTTCCAGGCCCGAGGTCGCCACGCCGCCGGCGTTGCTCGCCTTGCCCGGCGCATAGAGCACGCCCGCCTTGTGGAAGACGTCGACCGCCTCGAGCGTACTCGGCATGTTCGCGCCTTCGGCGACGCAGAATGCGCCGTTGCCCACCAGCGTGCGTGCGTCGTGCTCGTCGAGCTCGTTCTGCGTGGCGCACGGCAGCGCGATGTCGACGGGCACGTGCCAGGGTCGGCGCCCTGCCTCGTACTTCAGCCCGCGCTCCTCGGCAAACTCGGACAGCCGACCCCGGCGCTCGTTCTTCAGCACGAGAAGCGCCGCGATCGATTCCTCGTCGAAGCCCTGCGGAAGCCAGACGGTGCCGCCGGAGTCGGATGCCGTGACGACCTTCGCGCCGAGATCGGTGGCCTTCGCGATCGCGTACTGCGCGACGTTGCCCGAACCCGAGACGGAGACCGTTGCGCCTTCGAACGAGCGCCCGACACGGCGCAGCATCTCCTGCGCGAAGTAGACGGTGCCGTAGCCGGTGGCTTCCGGGCGCATCAGGCTGCCGCCGTAGCTCAGGCCCTTGCCGGTGAAGACGCACGACGCGTTGTCGCTGAGCTTCTTCATCATGCCGGACATGAAGCCGACCTCGCGCGCCCCGACGCCGATGTCACCGGCCGGCACGTCGGTGTCGGCGCCGATGTGCCGATAGAGCTCGGTCATCAGCGCCTGGCAGAAACGCATCACCTCGCCGTCGCTCTTGCCCTTCGGATCGAAGTCGGAGCCGCCCTTGCCACCGCCCATCGGCAGCGAAGTGAGCGCGTTCTTGAACGTCTGCTCGAAGGCGAGGAACTTCAGGATCGAGAGGTTCACCGACGGGTGGAAACGCATGCCGCCCTTGTACGGGCCGATCGCCATGCTGTGCTGCACGCGGAACGCGCGGTTCACCCGGGTGCGCCCGGAGTCGTCGACCCAGGCGACGCGGAACTGGATCACGCGATCGGGTTCGACGAGTCGCTCGAGCAGCGCGTAATCGGCGTACTGCGGATTCTCGAGGACGAAAGGCCAGATGCTGTGCATCACCTCCTTGACCGCCTGCAGGAACTCCGGCTGATGCGGGTCGCGCTGCGCGATCGAGACGAGGAACGCTTCCGGGGACGCGTGTTTCACCAGAACTCCTGAGCGAAAGCCAACCGCGCATCCTAGCAAATTCGGCTTGCGGGAATCCGACGCGGCGCGGCCCGCACGCACCCCTGCGTGTACCCTTTCCAGCCCGTCACCCCCACCCGAGGAGCCCGCCGATGGACAACCGAAGCCGCAACGCGATCGTCACCGGAGCGGGCTCCGGTATCGGCAAGGCCAGCGCCCTCGCCCTGCTGCGCGCCGGCTGGAACGTCGCACTCGCCGGTCGTCGAGGCAACCTGCTCGAGGATGCAATCCGCGAGGCGTCCGATGCGCCCGCGCGCGCGATCGCGGTGCCCACCGACGTTACCGACGAGCGATCGGTGCGAGCGCTCTTCGAGCGCACCGTAAACGAGTTCGGGCGCCTGGACCTGCTGTTCAACAACGCCGGAATCGCATCGCAGCCCGCGTCGATCGACGAGATCACGCTCGAGCAATGGCGCGCGGTAGTCGACGTCAACCTCACCGGGATGTTCCTGTGCGCACGCGAGGCGTTCCGCGTGATGAAGGCGCAATCGCCCCGCGGCGGGCGCATCGTCAACAACGGTTCGATCTCCGCGCACGTCCCGCGGCCGCGATCGGCCGCGTACACGGCGACCAAGCATGCCGTAACCGGGCTGACGAAGCAGACGTCGCTGGATGGACGCGCGTGGGACATCGCCTGCGGACAGATCGACATCGGCAATGCGGCGACCGAGCTCGCGCGGATGATGTCGCACGGCGCGCAGCAGGCGAGCGGAGCGCTGGCGCCCGAGCCGACGATGGACGTGCGCGACGTCGCGAGCACGCTCGTGCACATGGCGAGCCTCCCGCTCGAAGCGAACGTGCAGTTCGTGACCGTGATGGCGACGAAGATGCCGTACATCGGCCGGGGATGACCGGAATGCACGGGCTGCGTTTCGCGGCCATCGTCTTCGCCGCCGCCGGCGCCTGGCCCGCGGTTGCGGCGGAGCTGCCCGACGCTGCTTCGTCGGCTTCGCCCGCGGCAGCCTCGCCAAGGCGCCCGAAGGCAGCGGCCACGGAGGAGAAGAACTCCTTCGCACCCGGATGGCATCAGCAGGGGCGCATCTCGTACTACGGCAAGCGCTTCGATTCGCGCCCGACGGCCAGCGGCGAGCCCTTCGACCCGGGCGCGATGACGATGGCGCATCCGACACTGCCGCTCGGCTCGATCGTGCGCGTGGAGAATCTGCGCAACGGGCGCAGCGTCGAACTGCGCGTGAACGACCGGGGACCCTACGAGAAAGGGCGGATCGCCGACGTCAGCCGCGCAGCCGCGCGAAAGCTCGGCATGGTCCGTCACGGCGTGACCCGCGCGCGAATCGAACTGCTCGAACCAGGCGACGCCCGCGGCGATTGACCGGCAGTACCCGCCGGATCAGCGGCTGCCCATCGCGAACGAGACGACGCGCACGCCCGAGCGCAGCCGTCCCAGCGGGCTGTCGATTGCCTGCTCGACGCCGACGAAGACTCCCGGCTCGTGCAGGTACACGACGGTGGCGCTGACGTTCACGCCGATGCGCTTGTAGCGGCCGGTACCCGCACAGTCGATTCGCGTCGCCGCACCGGGAATCGACGCATTCACGGTCGATGCGGGAACGTCGCCTCCCACTCGGCAATCCTCCACCAGCGCCCCGTCGCCGTCGTCGTATTCGATGCGGAAACGCTGCCCCTGCGCCAGCGGCATGCGCAGACCGCGCACGCGCACGTCCAGGCTGGTGTCGCCCGCCTTCACGAAGACGAGGCCGCGCACGCTCACGCCGCGCACGGTGCGCTTCGTGCGGCCATCCTCGCTGAGCTCCTCGCGCACCATCGGGCTCAAACCCGCGGGCGCACCCGGCGGGGTGCCGGCGAAGGTTTCGCGATGCCTGCGCGGCGAGCGCAGCGGACGCGTCATGACGATCGTCCACGTGAAGGCTCGCACCGGCTCGGCGGTGCCGACGAGTCCCGACGCCCGCAACTCCTCGAGCAGCGACGGTGCGATGGAGACCACGGGATCGGCGACTGCGGCCTGGACGCCGGCGGCAGGCGCCGCGAGAACAGCGAACGGCAGGCAAGCGAGCGCGCGTGCTGCGCGACGCACCCGCCCGTCAGTCAAGGGCGGAACCGCGAGAATCGCGGGGAGGCGCCTCGCCGCTGTCGACGTCGAGCCGCGGCAGCGGGAGCGGCGGCATCAGCTGCGGCGGCACCGCCGTGTCCACTTCGGCGCTCGCCGGGGCTGCAACGTCGGCATCGGCGTGCGCACGGTGCCTGCGCCGTTTCGCTTCTACGCGCGACATCCGCGCTTCGAGCGCATCGAGCGTCTCACGCAACGATTCGAGCTCGCCTCGGGCGACCAGCGTTCCCGAGGCGGCCGCGAAGCGACGTCCGGCCGAAGCGGAAAAGCGCGCGCGCAACTCGCGCATCGCGTCGCGCGCCGCGCCCACTCCGCGGCCGATGCGGTGCGCGACGACGTCGCCCGTGAGCCGGCTGAGGTCTTCCTCCGGATCCCAGCGCATTCGTTCGGCGAGCTCCGCGAGCGCCGCAGCAAGCATCACCTCGCCCTCGATCCGCACGTAGGGCGCCAGTCCGCGAGTCCCTTCGCGCAGCAGTGCACCGGCCGCCGCGAACGACGGTCGCACATGCATCTCGACGTCGAAGGGCGGCCGGCTTTCCTGCGCACCGAGAGGCGCCGTCGGCGCAGCCTCGCTCGCGGCGCTGCCGGCGGCGTCGATCCGGGCATCGGAGGTGTCGAGCAAGCCTTCGGCGGTGATCCGCGCGGCCAGGCGCGGCGGCTCGAGACGCGCCAGCGACCGCGCCTCGAGCCCCACCGATACGCGCCGCCCCGCGAACATCGCGAGTCGTGCGCGCGCCCAATCGTTCTGCCGCAGCAGGTGGTTGAACGCGCTGACGAAGGCCGCAGCGCCTCCCCCGGCCAGGCGCTGCCCGATCGCGCGCAGCGGATCGCGACGCGCGCCGCTGCCGCCGTGCGGGTGCTCGCTCATTCAGTCCAGCTGCTGTATGCCCGCGAGGACCCAGCCGCCGGCGCCGGCCGCGGGCTTGACGAGGTTCCACACCTCGTCGAAGGGCTTCGCCTCGCCGCCGGCCTCCTCGCGGATCATTCCCGAGAAGCGCACGCTGGCCACGTGCTCCTGCGGCGTCGACTCGATTCCGAGCAGCGTCGCGTCGAGCGTGACGACGTCGGTTCGATTCTCGGCGCCACTGCGTTCGTCGATCTGCAATACGAGCTCGGCGTACATCTCGGGCGTGGTGAACTCGCGCAGGTCTTTCGCGTCGCCCGCGTCGAACACCGCCTGCAGCCGGACGAACTGCACCTTCGCGTTGCGCTCGAAGCCCTCGACGTCGAAGCCGGCGGGAACTCTCGATGCCGGCGAAGCATCGCCGGCAGCGACCGCCACGCCCGGGCGCGGTGCGACGGCGGACTGCACGCCGGCCTGGACGGCGGAGCCGTCTGCCGAATAGCGCACCGCGGCCTCGCGCCCGAGTTGGGACGCGGAATAGCCGCCCTGGTATGCCGGCTGCGGCCCCGACGAGCCGCGCCGCGCCAGGATCGCGCGGATGACGAACACCGCTCCGATGCCGAGCAGCAGCAACAGCAGCACCGTGCCCATCGCCTCGCCCAGGCCGAGATGGCTGGCCAGCGCCGCCAGTCCGAGGCCGGCGGCGATGCCCGCGAGCGGGGCGAGCCAGCGATTGCCGGTGGCCTGGCCGGGCGCCGCGCCGGGACGTTGCGGAGCCTGCTGCGGGGCGGCCTGCTGCGGCGGGCGGGCATCGCGCTGGATCGGTGCGGTGGACTGGCGGCCGAAGGACTTGCCGCCGCCGAGCCGGCGAGCGTCGGCCTCGGGTATCGCCAGCGACAGGCCGGCGACGAGGACGACGAAGAGGGAGAGAAGGCGAACGACGATCCGGTTCATGAACACTCCGAAACGGGGCCGCGACGAGCGGCATCACGAGGGCCGAAGCCCGGGGAAGACCGACAGGGCCGACGAGCCTACAGCCGCGTACCTTCGTGCAGCGCGACGACGCCGGCAGTGAGATTGTAGTAACGAACGCGGGCGAATCCCGCCGACTCCATCATCTTCTTCAGCGTTTCCTGGTCGGGATGCATGCGGATCGACTCGGCGAGGTAGCGATAGCTCGCCTCGTCGCCGGCAATCCGCGCGCCCAGCCAGGGGAGCACGTCGAAGGAATAGCGGTCGTACAGCGGAGCGAGTTCCTTGCGCACCCGCGAGAACTCGAGCACGAGCAGGCGCCCCCCCGAGCGAAGCACGCGGTACATCTCCGACAGCGCGCGCTCCTTGTGCGTCATGTTGCGCAGCCCGAAGGCGACACTGACGAGATCGAAATGTCCATCGGGGAACGGCAGCGCCTCGGCGTCGCACTGCACGGCGGGCTGCAGCAGGGCGTCGTCGATCATGCGGTCGCGGCCGATGCGCAGCATCGATCCGTTGATGTCGCTCAGCCAGACCTCGCCGCGTCCGTGCAGGCGACGCGCGAACGCACGCGACAGATCGGCCGTCCCGCCGGCGACGTCGAGCACCCGCATTCCCGGCCGGACGTTGGCCTGCCCGATCGTGAACGCCTTCCACAGCCGGTGCAGCCCGCCCGACATCAGGTCGTTCATCAGGTCGTAGCGCGTGGCCACCGAATGGAACACGCCGGCGACGCGCCCCGCCTTCTCGCGCTCGTCTACCTGCTGGAAACCGAAGTGCGTCCTGCCGGACGGGCGCATTCGAGAACGCTCAGTGCCCGCGGCGTTTCAGCGACGCCGACTGCATCGGCGCTGCCGCATCGCGACTGGCGCCGGCCGCTTCCATCCGCGAGAGGTACTCGCGCCAGAGCCGGTCGTGCGAATGCCCGAGGTAATACAGGTAGTCCCAGGAGTAGATGCCGGTGGCATGGCCGTCGCTGAATCGCGGCTGCAGCGCGTAGTTGCCCACCGGTTCGAGCGCGTCGATGGTGACGTCGGCCTTGCCGACCTGCAACACCTCCTGACCCGGGCCGTGACCACGCACCTCGGCGGAAGGCGAATGCACGCGAAGGTACTCGAAGGGCAGCCGGAAATTGCGCCCGTCGGAGAACTCGAGTTCGAGCAGGCGTGAACGCTTGTGGACGACGACCTTCGTCGGCCACGGAGTGGGAGAGTTCTTCAGACCGGCCATCGGCGTTCGGCGCTTTTCGGTGATGCACCGGCAACGCGCGGTGCTCGTCCGATGGTACCGCGATTCGCGCACCCCGCCGCCGGGGGCGCGGGGTCAACGCGACGAGTCGACCGGACGCGCGCTCTCCGTTCGCATCGACAGGCGTTCGTGGCCGATGCCGCGATCGAGCACGCTGACGAAGCGGATCGCGACCTCGCCGCCGGGTTCGCGCAGCACGCCGGTGTCGCCGCCTTGTGCGCGCCCCGGCGCCATCACGAGGCATGGAAGCTCGAAAGCCGCGCCCGACCCGCGCAGCAGCCAGGCATCCTCGAACCCCGCGGAATCGCCCACCTTGACGCCGACCGCCCGCGCCTCGCCCGCCCACATCCGCACCACCAGCCAGTGCGCACGGGCAGCGTGGCTTTGGCGTCCGGGCAGTTGCTCGATCGCCTCGACGGTGCCGAGAGCGATCGATCGATCGCCATCCTGTCCTGCCTCGTTGCCGCCGGCGTCGACCGTCTTCTCGCGGAAAGTCTCGATCGCGACGAGCGCGCCGGGCGCCGCGCGCGGAACGGCCGACTCGCGGGCAATCACCGTGCGGCCGTCGGGCCGATCGAGCAGCCGCGTCGCGCGCTCGCTGTCGCCGATCCACGTGGCGGACAGCGCCGCCGCCACGGGCGGGGCGGCGCCGAAGGCCAGGCGAATGATCGTGTTCTGCTCCCAGCGGCCGTAGTCGTAGCGCCGGTCGCTGTCGCGCGGCTGCGCGCCCGGCTGCCCCCGGGCGTCGGCCGCAGCATCGCGCTCGGACGAGCGGGTGGTCGGCAGGCCGAAACGCAGCTGCACCGGCTGCGACGCTGCCGACGCCGCCGGGTGCGCGCCGGCGAGCCGCGGCGTCGTTGCCGGCGACCAGCAGCGTTCGAGATCGGCGAACAGACGGGCCGCTTCGGCTTGCGGCAGCGGCAACGCCGAGGCGCTGCCCGCCGGGTCGCCTTCGCCGAGCCAAAGCCGGCGCCATTTCTCGAGCGCCTGCGGAACCCGATGCGTATCGAGCCGCACCGCGTGACCGGCAGTGAGCGCCAGCCGAGGCCCGTGCTCGTTTTCGCGCGGCGCACCGCGATCGATCCGGTAGCCGACACGCGCGGCAACGCGCGCGGCCAGCCGCCGTGCGAGATCGATCTCCGCGGCCGTCCGCGCGGCCAGCGACGCGCATTCGAGCAGCAGCGGATAGACGAAGAGCGCGCGCGCAGTCGGCGACTTCACCAACGGCACCTCGTCGGGCAGCGCTTCGTCGTGCAGCGACCTTCGTTGCAGGTTGCGCGCGAGCACGCACAGTTCGTCCCAGTCCGCCTGCTGCGGAACGCAGCGATGCAACTGCTGCAACGCCACGACGCGCGCCTGGGCGTCGAGCGCGCGCGCCAGCGGCAGGAGTGCGGCGACGGAACGCGGCGCCTGCCCGGCGGTGCTGGTCGCCTCGCCGGCGCGCGCAGCGCGTGCATGGATGCGCTTGTACAGGTCGCGCAGCGAATGCAGGCTGCCCAGCGCCCCCTGGAGCAGCGGCCATTCGATCGGCGTGAACGGAACGGGCCGGCCCGTCAACGGTTCGAGCCGGGCCAGGATCGCTCGCCATTGCTCCACGCGCACGAGTTCGAGCAGTTCGGCCTCGGCCTGCACCCCGGGCTGCGAAACGGCGGTGCAGCGATCCGACAGGCGCCCGAGCAACGAGCGGATCGCGTCCAGGCGTGCTCCCGTCTCCGTGGGCAGGCAGCCCAGCCACGCACTCGGACTTCGCGCTTCGCCGATGGCGTCGAGATCGAAATCGAATCCCACTTTCATCGGGTTGGGGCATCGTGGTCGGACCCGTCAGTGTCCGACCACGGCATCCGCGATGCGCGCCCGAGGCGACCGTCGCACCGGGGACGACGACGGACGGCTCGCTATCGCCTATCGTCGGCGGCGGAACCGACCCCGGCAAACGCACGCTGCAACTCGGCAACGTAGGCGTCGAGCCCCGCCGCTACGGCAGCGCTGCGCGAGGCGGCCTGCCCGTTCGCATCGTCACGAGCCGGGCCCCATACCGCATTCGGAAAATGACGGTCGTCGCGCCAGCGGGGAATCACATGCCAGTGCAGGTGCGGCACCTGGTTCCCCAGGCTCGCGAGGTTGATCTTGTCCGGCGACAGCACCGCGCGCTGCACCCGCTCAACGCGCACGACTGCGTCCAGGAGCCCGTGTCGTGCGGCGACGTCCAGGTCGCTCATCTCGGCCACGTGTGCGTTCCAGATCACTCGCGTGAACGCCGGATGGTCGGCGTCGTCGACGAGCACGACGCGCCATCGCGCAGCGCGCACGAGCAGTCGCCCACCGTCAGCGCGGCATAGCGGACAGGCGGCGTCGTGCGGCATTCGTTTCCTCGACGTTCAGAAGATCTTCGCGATCGACTGCCACCAGTCGTCGGGCACCCAGAGGAGTGCCGCGGTCACCAGCGTATAGCGCGCCAGCTTGCCGAGCGCCATCCAGCCCACGCTCGGCCAGAAGGGCATCCGCAGCCATCCCGCCACCGTGCACAACGGGTCGCCCACGGCGGGCAGCCAGGCGAAGAAGAGCGCTTTCGGGCCGAGCGCCTGAAACCACTTCCAGTAGCGCGTCTGCTTGCCACGCGCCAGCGCCTCGTGCGCGCCGTACCCCAACCAGTAGTCGACGACGCCGCCGAGCGTGTTGCCGATCGTGGCGACGCCGATCGCTGCCCAGAACAGCGCCGGATTGAGCTTCACGAAGCCGAAGACCGCCGGCTCGGAGCCCAGCGGCAGCAGCGTCGCCGAAACGAAAGCGACGACGAAGATCGACGTGAGCCCGTTCTCGGGCAACGCGAACCAGTGCACCACCGACGCGAGGGCAGCTTCCATCCGGGCGGATCCGCTGATGGGGCCCGGCGGTAGAATTCGCCGCCATGCCGACCGAGTATCTGAAGAGAATCCTGACCGCAAAGGTATACGACGTTGCCGAGGAATCCCCCCTCGAGCTTGCCGGCATCCTTTCCGATCGGCTGTCGAACCGCGTGCTGCTCAAGCGCGAGGACCTTCAGGCGGTGTTCTCGTTCAAGCTGCGCGGCGCCTACAACCGGATGGCGCGGCTGCCCGCCGAGACCCTCGCGCGCGGCGTCATCGCCGCCTCGGCCGGCAACCACGCGCAGGGCGTCGCACTCGCGGCGCGCAAGCTCGGGTGCCGGGCGGTGATCGTGATGCCGGTGACGACGCCGCACGTGAAGATCGAAGCGGTGCGCGCACTCGGCGGCGAGGTGGTACTCACGGGCGACTCCTACAGCGACGCGGCGGCAGCGGCGCTGCAGTTGCAGCAGCGCGAATCGCTGGCCTTCGTGCATCCGTTCGACGACCCGGACGTGA
This sequence comes from Pseudomonadota bacterium, assembly GCA_023389055.1. GTDB lineage: Bacteria > Pseudomonadota > Gammaproteobacteria > Burkholderiales > Burkholderiaceae_E > Zeimonas. The sequence continues at coordinate 22,828 of JAEWFA010000047.1, forward strand.
TCGCCGGCCAGGGAACGATCGGCATGGAGATCCTGCGCCAGCATCCGGGGCCGATCGAGGCGCTGTTCGTGCCGATCGGCGGGGGCGGACTTGCCGCGGGGATCGCCTGCTACGTAAAGCAGGTGCGTCCCGAGATCCGCGTGATCGGCGTACAGACCGACGATTCCGACGCGATGGCGCGTTCGATCGCCGCCGGCGAGCGCATCGAACTTCACGACGTGGGCCTGTTCTCCGACGGAACCGCGGTCAAGAAAGTCGGCGCCGAGACCTTCCGGCTGTGCCGCGCACTGGTCGACGACGTCGTCATGGTCGACACCGACGCCATCTGCGCGGCGATCAAGGACGTGTTCCAGGACACGCGCTCGATCCTCGAGCCGGCCGGCGCGCTCTCGGTGGCGGGGTTGAAGGCCTGGGTGGCGCGCGAGGGCGTGCACGGGCAGACGCTGGTTGCGGTGGCCAGCGGCGCGAACATGAATTTCGACCGGCTGCGTTTCGTCTCGGAGCGCGCGGAGATCGGCGAGAAGCGCGAGGCGATCTTCGCGGTGACGATTCCCGAGGAGCGCGGCAGCTTCCGTCGGTTCTGCTCGATCGTCGGTCCGCGCAGCGTCACCGAGTTCAACTACCGCATCGCCGACCCGAAAGAGGCGCACGTCTTCGTCGGCATCCAGACTTCGCGCGCCGGCGAGGGGCAGGAGCTCGCGGGCGCCTTCGCCGACGCGGGCTTTCGCACCGTCGACCTCACCGAGGACGAACTCGGCAAGATGCACCTGCGCCACATGGTCGGCGGCAATTCACCGCTCGCCCGCAACGAGCGGCTCTACAGCTTCGAGTTTCCCGAGCGGCCCGGCGCGCTGATGCGCTTCCTGTCCAGCATGAGCCCGAACTGGAACATCTCGCTGTTCCACTACCGCAACCACGGCGCCGACTACGGGCGCATCCTGGTCGGCATGCAGGTGCCCGCACGAGACGACGAGAAGTTCGCCCGTTTTCTCGACACGCTCGGCTACCCGTATCGGGACGAATCGAAGCATCCGGGCTACCGACTTTTCCTCGGCGCACACGCGAACGGCGAAGCCCGTTAAAATTCAGCCAGTTATGGAACTGCTGACGCTCGGACTGAACCACCGCACGGCGCCGCTGCGCCTGCGCGAGCGCGTGTCGTTCCCGGGAGAGGCGTTACGCGGCGCACTGTCCGATCTGCGGGCCCGCCTGCACCCGGCGGCTCCCGAAGCCGCCATCCTCTCGACCTGCAACCGCACCGAGATCTACTGCGCCACGGCCGAGCCGGCGCAGGCGCAGGCGCGGATCGCCGACTGGCTCGACGGGCAGCACGGCGGCGCCGACGCATTGCAGTCGCACCTGTACGCGCTGCCGAACAACGAGGCGGTGCGACACGCTTTTCGCGTCGCGTCGGGACTGGACTCGATGGTGCTCGGCGAGCCGCAGATCCTCGGCCAGATGAAGGAGGCGATGCGCATCGCCCACGGCGAGGGTGCACTCGGCTCGAACCTGCACCAGTTGTTCCAGCGCTCCTTCGCCGTCGCCAAGGAGGTGCGCACGACCACGGCGATCGGCTCGCAGTCGGTGTCGATGGCCGCCGCGGCGGTGCGGCTGGCGCGGCGCATCTTCGAGGACCTGCACGAAACGCAGGTCCTGTTCGTCGGCGCCGGCGAGATGATCGAGCTCGCCGCCACGCATTTCGCCGCACAGCACCCGAAACGCGTCGTCGTCGCGAACCGCACGATCGATCGCGCGAATCGTCTCGCGCAGCGCTTCGGGGCCGAAGCGCTGCGGCTGGCCGAGCTGAGCGACAGGCTCGACGAGTTCGACATCGTCGTCTCGTGCACCGCGAGCTCACTGCCGATCATCGGCCTGGGCATGGTCGAGCGCGCCACCCGCGCGCGCCGGCGCCGCCCGATGTTCATGGTCGACCTGGCCGTTCCGCGCGACATCGAACCCGAGGTCGCGCGCCTGGGCGACGTCTTCCTCTACACGATCGACGACCTCGGCCGGCAGGTCGCCTCCGGCCAGGAGAACCGGCGCGCGGCGGTCGCGCAGGCCGAGGCGATCATCGAGACGCGCGTCGACGCGTTCATGCAGTGGATGCGCTCGCGCGAGGCGGTACCGGCGATCCGCACGTTGCACACGCGCGGGGAGTCGCTCAAGCGCGCCGAGCTCGAACGTGCCCGCCGCGCACTGGCCGCCGGCGAGAACGCCGATCGCGTGCTCGAGTCGCTCGCGCACGCGCTCACCAGCAAGTTCCTGCACGGCCCGACCGTGCTGCTGCACGGTTCGGCGGCGCAGCGCGAGCAACTGCTGCCGTTGATCGAGCAGCTGCTTCCGGAGCGCGTCGCGCCCGTCGAGCGCGCGCCCGCGGCAACCGCCCTCGCCGGCGTCTCCGAAGAACACGATCCCTCGCGATGAAGGCCTCGATGCAGGCGAGGCTCGAGAACCTCGAGCGACGCCTGGCCGAAGTGAACCTGATGCTCTCCAGCGAGGACGCCGCGCGCGACCTCGATGCATTTCGCAGCGCGGGCCGCGAGCACGCGGAGCTCTCGGAGATCGTCGAGTGCTTCCACCGGTGGAAGAGCGCGATCGCGGACCGGGAGACGGCCGTGCAGATGCGCGCCGATCCCGAGCTGCGCAGCTTCGCCGACGAGGAAGCGACCGCGGCGCAGGCGCGCGCCGACGAGCAGGCGCTTCGGCTGCAGAGGCTGCTGCTGCCGCGCGACCCCGACGACGAGCGCAACGTCTTCGTCGAGATCCGCGCCGGCACGGGCGGCGAGGAATCGGCGCTGTTCGCCGCCGACCTGCTGCGCATGTACCTGCGCTATGCCGAGCGCAACCGATGGCAGGCGGAGATCGTTTCCGCCAGTGAATCCGATCTCGGCGGCTACAAGGAGGCGATCGTGCGCATCGCCGGTGCCGGCGCGTATTCGCGGCTGAAGTTCGAGTCGGGCGGACATCGCGTGCAGCGCGTCCCCGAGACCGAGGCGCAGGGACGCATCCACACGTCCGCGTGCACCGTGGCCGTGCTGCCCGAAGCCGACGAACTCGGCGAGGTGGAGATCGACCCCGACGAACTGCGCGTCGACGTCTTCCGCTCGTCGGGCGCCGGCGGACAGCACGTGAACAAGACGGAGTCGGCGGTGCGCATCACGCACCTGCCCACCGGAATCGTCGTCGAATGCCAGGACGATCGATCCCAGCACCGCAACCGCGATCGCGCGATGAAGGTGCTGGCTGCGCGACTGAAGGACCGGCGCGCGCGCGAGGCTCAGGCACGGGAGGCGGCGCAGCGCAAGTCGCTGATCGGCTCGGGCGACCGCTCCGAGCGCATCCGCACGTACAACTTTCCGCAGGGCCGCGTAACCGACCACCGGATCAACCTCACGTTGTACCGGCTGCAGCAGGTGATGGACGGCGACCTGGACGAATTGCTGGACGCACTGTCGACCGAGCACCAGGCACAGCTGCTCGCCGCGCTGGGCGAAGACGCCGCGTGAACGCCGCCGGCGTGTCCAGCTGGGAGCGGCTGGTGCTCGACTGCCCGCTGCCCCGCCTCGAAGCGCGCGTGCTGCTCGAAGCGGCGAGCGGCCGGCGCCGCGAATGGCTGATCGCGCACGGCGACGAGCCGGCCGACCCGGCGTCGGCGAGAGCGTTCGAGTCGCTCGCGCAGCGCCGCCTTTCCGGCGAGCCGATCGCCTATCTCGTCGGCACGCGCGAGTTCATGGGCCGACATTTCGCCATCACGCCCGCCGTGCTCATCCCGCGACCGGAAACCGAGACGCTCGTCGCCTTCGCCCTCGCGCACGCCCCGCCGCGCGGCTGCGTGATCGACCTGGGTACCGGCAGCGGCGCGATCGCCGTCACCTTGGCCTGCGAGCGCGCCGATCTGCGCATCGAGGCGACCGATCGCAGCGAAACGGCGCTCGCGCTGGCGCGCTCGAACGCAGCGACGTTGTGCCCGAGCGCGCTCGAAACGGGCCGCCTGCGCCTGCGTGCGGGAGACTGGTGGCGCTGCGTCGGCGAGGACGAGCGCTTCGACGTCGTCGTCTCCAACCCGCCCTACGTCGCCGACGACGACCCGCACCTCGAGGAGGGCGACCTGCGCTTCGAACCGCGCGATGCGCTCGCCGCGGGCGACTGCGGACTCGACGCGCTGCGCGCGATCGTCGAAGGCGCCGCGTCGCACGTCGCGCCGAACGGCTGGATTGCGCTGGAGCACGGACACGAGCAGGGCGAGGCGGTGCGCGCGTTGCTCGCTGCGCGCGGATGGAACGACGTCGAGACCTTGCCCGACGACGCCGGCAGGCAGCGCATCACTTGCGCCCGACCCTTCCTATAGAATGGAAGGCTGCACTGCGCCGGGGCATCCGGCGCGCAATCCGTCAAGCCACTGACGTTGGAGGGCCCCATGGACGCCAGAGCATTCATCGAGAAGACCGTCACCGAAAATCCGATCGTCCTCTTCATGAAGGGCACGGCGCAGTTCCCGCAATGCGGGTTCTCCGGGCGCGCCATCCAGATCCTGAAGGGGTGCGGCGTGAAGAACCTCGTCACCGTCAACGTGCTCGAGGACGAGGAAGTGCGCCAGACCATCAAGGAGTACTCGAACTGGCCGACGATTCCGCAGTTGTACGTCGGCGGCGAGTTCATCGGCGGCGCCGACATCCTCACCGAGATGTACGAGTCGGGCGAGCTGCAGAAGATCATCCCGCAGGAAACGCAGGCCTGATCCCGCTCGCACGTATCAACGCAACCCCCGGAGCCCGCGCATGAAGCTGCTCGTCGCGATCGACGGTTCGGAAAACGCGCTGCGAGCCGCCCGCTTCGCCGCGTCGCTGCTCGAGCAGTCGCGCGACCCGGGCTCGATCACCCTGATCAGCGTGCATGACGACGTCGCGTTGCGAAACGCGCGCCGATTCATCGGCAAGCAGATCGTCGACGATTACCTTCGCGACCTCTCCGAGCAGGACCTCAGCGGCGCGCGCCAGATGCTCGACGAGGCGAACATCGCGCACGACCACATCATCCGTGTCGGCGCGGTCGCCAACCAGATCGCGAAGGCAGCCGATCCCGAACAGTTCACGATGGTCGTGCTCGGCTCGAAGGGGCGAACGGGGCTTCGCGACCTGCTCATCGGCTCCGTTGCGCGTCGCGTGAGCGAGATCTCGCACATTCCCGTGCTGCTCGTGAAATGAGGAGGCAGGCTGCGCAATGCTCTCGCTGATCATCGCCTGGATCATCAACGCACTCAGCCTGCTCGCGCTCGCCTGGCTGATGCCCGCCGTGCAGGTGCGCAGCTTCGGCGCCGCGCTCGTCGCCGCGCTCGTGCTGTCGCTGCTCAACGCACTGATCCGCCCGTTGCTGCTGATCCTCACGCTGCCGGTGAACCTGCTCACGCTCGGGCTGTTCACCTTCGTCATCAACGGCTTCCTGTTCTGGATCGCCGCGAATTTCATCGAAGGTTTCTCGGTGCGCGGCTTCTGGTGGGCCGTGCTCGCCGCGATCGTCTACAGCCTGATCAGCTGGGCGATCAGCGCGCTGCTGCCGGGAACCCGGGGCTAGTCTTGCCGGGCGGCGGGCCATCCGCCGCCCGGTCGCCGAGCGCTTCGGCGAGAACCCACCGAACCGATTCGTCGAGCAACCGCGCCAGCGCAACCTCGAAGGCGTCCACCGCGCCATCGGCCGATTCCGTCTTCAGCGGTTCCTGCGCGAGAAAACGCCGCGTGTCGATCGTGCGTCGCGCGGCGCGATCGACGATGCGCACGAACACCGAGATGCGCGCAACGCCGGGCGGATTCCCGTCGTCGTGCAGCATCTCCTCGAGCTGTACATCGACGAGCCAATCGCCCTGCACCGGCGCGGCCACCGTCGCGACGTCGCGAAAGGCGCCAGTGCCGGCGAGCCGGCGGGCGAAGAGCCTGCCCAGCTGCTCGGCGGGCCGTTCGGTCCAGCTCGCGAGCTGGTAGTAGGCCAGCGCCCCCGAGCTTCGGCTGTAGGCGATCGACGTCGTGTCGTAGAAGGCGCTCGACGCCGACCAGGTGACGAGCACGACCCGATCGAGCTTCGGGCGCGACGCAGGCTTCGATTCGCCCAGGTCGCGCAGTTCGTAACTCAGGTGCGCCGGCGCCTTGCCGCCGAGGTTCACGCACCCCGACGACGAAGCGAGGATTCCGACGCCCCCGAGCAGCAGCGCATGCCGTCGCGACAGCGCGATCTTCGCGCTCACGGCAGCCGCTCGCCGGGGCCGAGCTGCTGCGGTGACGGCCCGAGCAGCGCCGAACGCGGGTCGCGCAGCCGCTCCGCGGCGCGCGAGAGCTGCTCGGCGCTGCGACGCAACTCACGGGTGGTCGCCTGCAGTTCCTGCGCACCGGCATCGGCAGTGGAGGCGAGGCCCTTCGACATCTCGCCGGTTGCGCGCTCCAGCGCGCGCGCCGAGCTGGCGATCGCATCGAAGGCCGCGCGCCCCTGCTGGACGAAGGGCCCGAGCCGGCGCACGACCCCCGTTGCCTCGTCGGTGAAGCTCGACAGCGATCGCGTGACCCGCCGGCTCGCTTCGTCGATCGAAGAGGCCGTGCGCACGACGCCGTCGATGGCGCTGTCGACGCGCGCCAGGCGCGCATCGAGCCCTTCGGCCAGCTCGCGCACGGCGACCACCGCGCCGATCAACTGCTCGCGATTCTTCTCGTCCAGCAGTGCCTGGACGTTGCCGAGCGCCGCCTCGCCGCTCACTGCGAGCCGGCTCATTGCGCCGGCGATCTGCTCGATGTTCGACGTGCCCTCGGGAATCACCGGATAGCGCTCGCCGTCGGCAACCGACGCGAGCTCCGGACCCGGAGTGCCGGGCGTCTCGAGATCGATGCGCGCGAGTCCGGTGAGGAGGTTGCGGCCGACGACCGCGCGCGTGTTCACGCTCACCGGCGTCTCGCGGTCGACGCGCACGACGACGTCGACGCGATTGATGTTGTCGCGGTTGATCGAGTACTGCTGCACGCGGCCGACCTTCACGCCGCGCATGTTCACGTCGCTGCCGATCTGCAGGCCTTCGAGCGACTGCTTCTCGAAGTGGATCGCGTAGTGACGGAAGTTGTCCGCCGAGCCGACACCGGCGAGCCACACGTAGCCGAAGACCGTGATTGCCGCGAGCGCGAGAACGACCGCGCCCACGAAGGTGTAGCGGGATTCAGGCTCCATCCGGTGCGCTCCGTTGCAGGGGCGCAGCCATTCTACGGCTGTCGAACAAGGCCCTGATCCATTCATCGTCGGCGCGGGAGACTTCTTCCGGCGTTCCATCGGCGGCGATGCGCCCGTCGCGCAACACGAGCACGCGAGGCGTGATCGTCAACAACGTGTCGATGTCGTGCGTCACGAGCACGATGGTGATGCCGAGGTCGCGATTCAGCGACGCCAGCAACGCATCGAGCGTGCGCGCCGTCACCGGATCGAGTCCCGAGGTCGGCTCGTCCAGGAACAGCACTTCGGGCTCCAGCGCGAGCGCACGCGCGATCGCCGCGCGCTTGCGCATCCCGCCTGACAGCTCGCTGGGCATCTTCGTCGCCGCCTCCGGCGGCAGACCCGCCATCGACAGGCGCAGGCGAACGAGCGGCGCGAGCATCTGCGCAGGAATCGCCCCCTGCTCGAGCATCGGCGTCGCCACGTTGCCGGCAACGTCGAGCGACGAGAACAGCGCGCCGTCCTGGAACATCACGCCGATGCGCCGGCGCATCGCCTCGAGCTCGAGATCGCCGGCCGACCAGACGTCGATGCCGAGCAGCCGCACGCGCCCGCCGCTGGGACGCTGCAGCCCGATGATCTCGCGCAGCAGCACCGACTTGCCGCTGCCGCTGCCTCCGACGATCGCCACGAGCTCGCCACGCCGCACGCGCAGGTCGATGCACTCATGAACGACCTGCTCTCCGAAAACGGTACGCAGCGAACCGAGCTCGATGACCGCGCCGTCTTCGCGCCCGATGCCGCGCGCCTCGCTCACAGGCCGAGCGCCTGCAGCAGCACGGCGAACAGCGCGTCGAGGACGATGACCAGGACGATCGACTGCACGACGGTCGACGTCGTGTTGCGGCCCACCGATCGCGCATCGCGGCTCACCGTCATTCCCATCCGGCATCCGATCAGTCCGATCGCAAGGGCGAACACCGGGGCCTTGACCAGGCCGATGACGAGATGCTGCGGCGCCAGCGCGTAACGCAGCCGCTCGAGGAACTGCCCGGCGCCGATGTCCAGCATGCTGTCGGCGATTGCCATCGCACCCAGCAGGCCGATCACGTCGCCGACGAACACGAGCAGCGGCATCGCGAGCACGAGCGCGAGCACGCGCGGAACGAGCAACACCTGCTCCACCGACAGGCCGAGCGTGCGGATCGCGTCGATCTCCTCGGTCACCCGCATCGTGCCCAGCTGTGCCGCGAAGGCCGAACCCGAGCGTCCGGCGAGAATCACCGAGACGATCAGCGGCGAGAACTCGCGCGTCAGTCCGAGCGCGACGCCGTCGACGACGAAGATGTTCGCGCCGTACTGCGACGCCTGAAGGCCGAGCAGGTAGGCGACGACAAGGCCGATCAGGAACGTGACGAGCGCGACGACCGGTATGGCGGAAACGCAGACCTGCGCGAGCTGCGCAAAGAGCTCGCGCAGCCGCAGGCGATGCGGACGCCGCACGGCCTGCGCGATCGCGACGACGACGCGGCCGAGCCATTCGACGTTGCCGACGACGAGCTCCCACAGCGCGACGGCGCTCCCGCCGAGCGCGCGCACCGGACGGAAGGCCGGCGGCCCGGCGACGATCCCCTCCGCCGCCCTCGAACCGAGCGCCTCGTCGAGCCGACTTCGCACGAGTTCGAGCGTGGCGCGCTGCGCATCGGCGAAACCGCTGAGTTGCACCCGCTCGGGATCCGTTCCCACCGACACGAGACGCTGCCACAACGCGAGCGCCGCCGACGTGTCGATCGCCTCCAGCGCAGCGCCGTCGACGACGACCGGCGCGACGATCCCGCCGGACGGAACGCATCGCTGCAACGAATCGAAGAGCTCGCCCAGCGTCGAAAGACGCCAGACGCCGGACAGCTGCAATCGGCTGCCCGCGTCGGTGTACTCGTACCGGCAAACGCCGCTGCTGGGCATTCGATCGATGGAGGCGCGCTCGAAACGTGGCGCGGGCAGCCTAGCACAAGGCGTACACGCCACGGCGCGATGGAAGCGACCTGGTGCCGACTCCCCGACTCGAACGGGGGACCTACCGCTTACAAGGCGGTTGCTCTACCAACTGAGCTAAGCCGGCGGGGGAAGGCAGTGTAGCGGAAGCGCTACTTCACCCGGGTCAGGTGAGGCTTTCCCGGCGGCTTTCCGGGGCCCGGGTCGTCGTCGGGCCGCCCGGGGCGCTCGGGCGTACCCCTGCGGTCGGGTTCGCGGCCTGCGTCGCCGTTGCGCGGCACCGAGGCGATCGATGGCTTTCGCGCGCGCTTGCCGGCGGGGCGGGCCTGCGCCGGCGATTGAGGACCGCCTTCCGTCGATGCGTCGGCAGCGGCATCGGCGCCCACCTCCCGCAATGCGGGCTTGCGCGAACGCCTCGAAGTCGCCCGCTTTCCCGTGGCGCGACGGGGCTCGTCGCCGCCGAGCGGTTGCTCGCCTGCGCCGGGCGATCCCTCGTTTTCACTCGTGCCGGGCGATCCTTCCTGCGCGCCGTGCTCGGGCGTGGCAGCGCGCAGTGCGCGCACCTTGGCGCCGGATCGGGGGGGCTGTCCGTCGGCAGCCGCCCTCTCGCGCGCTTCGTCGTGCGCCTCGTCGCCCTCGGGCTCATGAACCGGCACTTCGAAAGCCATGCCGTGCCCGTTCTCCTGCGCGAATATGGCGCGCACGTTCTCGATCGGAATCGACACGTGGCGCGCGACGCCGCCGAAGCGGGCCTCGAACTCGAGAAGTTCGTTGCCGATGTGAAGCCGGTTGGTGGCTTCCGCCGAGACGTTCAGCACGATCTCGCCGTTGCGAACGAACTCGCGTGGTACCTGCGTGCGCGCATCGACGACCACCGCGAGGAACGGGCGGTATCCGCTGTCGGTGCACCACTCGTAGATTGCGCGGACCAGGTACGGCTTGGTCGATATTTCTGCCATCAGCGGCGCATCACCTTCTCGGAGGGCGTCAGCGCCTCGATGTACGCCGGACGCGAAAACAGCCTCTCAGCGTACCGCAGCAGCGGCGCGGCGCTCTTCGGCATGTCGATGCCGTAGTGGTCGAGTCGCCATAGCAGCGGCGCGATCGCCACGTCGAGCATCGAGAAGTCGTCGCCGAGCATGTGCTTGTTCTTGATGAAGATCGGCGTGAGCTGCGTGAGCCGGTCGCGGATCTGCTGTCGCGCCTTCTCCATCGCCTTGGAGGCGTCGCGCTGCTGGTCGCGCCGTTCGAGTTGCTGCACGTGCACGAACAGTTCGCGCTCGAAATTGAACAGGAACAGGCGCGCCCTCGCCCGCATCACCGGGTCGGCCGGCATCAGCTGCGGATGCGGGAAGCGCTCGTCGATGTACTCGTTGATGATGTTCGACTCGTACAGGATCAGGTCGCGCTCGACGAGGATCGGCACCTGACCGTACGGGTTCATGATCGAAATGTCTTCGGGCTTGTTGTAGAGATCGACGTCGCGGATCTCGAAGTCCATGCCCTTCTCGAACAGCACGAACCTGCAGCGTTGCGAGAACGGGCAGGTCGTGCCGGAGTAAAGCACCATCATCGCGGGAACTCCCGATGCAAAAAACAGCAGGGTGAGCCCGACGGGCTCACCCTGTGGGGGACCATGCAGGTCGTAATCAGAAAACGATCGTTATCACTTGATGTCTTTCCAGTATTCGCGGTTGAGCATCCATGCGAACACGGTGAACACACCGAGGAACAGCAGCACCCACACGCCCAGGCGCACTCGCGTGCGCGCGCTCGGATCCGACATGTAGGCCAGGAAAGCGGTGAGGTCGGCGACGGTGGCGTCGAACTCCGCCTGCGACAACTTTCCGCCCTGTGCATTGCCGAGCGTCCAGTGGCGCGAAGGATGCGCGTCGTGACCCTCGAGCTTCTCGGTGGTCTCGGTGCGGTCGCCCTGCGCGTCGAAGACGACCGTACTCTTCGCGAACGACGCACCGCCGTTGGCGGCAGGCTCGCTCACCTCCTTGACCTCCTCGAGCGTGGCGCCGCGCATGCCCTGCAGTTCCCACAGCACGTTCGGCATGCCTACGCCCTCGAACACGGCGTTGTTCCAGCCGGTCGGACGCGTGCCGTCGCGGAAGTACGAGCGCAGGTAGGTGTAGATCCAGTCGGCGCCGGACCCGGCGCCCGACGAGCGCGCACGCGCGGTGACCGAGAGGTCGGGCGGCGTCGCGCCGAACCAGACCTTCGAGTCGGCCGGGCGCATCGCGATCTTCATCAGGTCGCCGACCTTGCCGTTCGGATCGAGCACGAGATACTGGCGGATCTGCTCGTCGGTGAGGCCGATGTCGCGCAACCGGTTGTAGCGCATCAGGCTGGCGCTGTGGCAGTTCAGGCAGTAGTTGACGAAAAGCTTCGCGCCGTTCTGCAGCGAGGGTTCGTCGGTGAGCTTGTGCGTGGGGAACGGGTCGAGCGGGTAGCCCGCTCCGGCCGCCGAGGCGGCGCCGAACGACAGCGAGGCAGCGACTGCGACCAGGATCCGGATGACGAGGTTCATGTTCTGTTCAGCTCCAATGCCGGATCGCGGATCAGTGCGCGTGGAAGGTGACGCGCTCGGGGACCGGCTTGAACCGGCCAGCGCTGCTCCACCAGGGCATCAGCAGGAAGAACGCGAAGTACAGCAGCGTGCCGATCTTCGAGAACAGCGAGTTCGTCGGCGAAACCGGCGTCGTGCCGAGGTAGCCGAGCACCAGGAAAACGACGACGAAGGCGGCGAGCACGCCCTTGTGCCAACCCGGGCGGTAGCGGATCGAGCGCACCGGACTCTGGTCGATCCACGGAAGAACGAAGAGGATCAGTACCGAAGCCCCCATGCCGACCACGCCCCAGAACTTCGCGTCGACGACGAAGAAGCCGATGATCATCACCGCGACGACGACCGTTGCGATCAGCCTGCTCAACGCGCTGCGGGCGGTGAACCAGACGAGCAGCGCGAAGAGCACGAGGAACGGGACCATCCAGAACAGCAGGAAGTCCTCCGTGGTGGCGCGCAGGATCGAATAGAACGGCGTGAAGTACCACACCGGCGCGATGTGCGCGGGCGTGACCAGCGGATCGGCCGGAATGAAGTTGTTGTACTCGAGGAAGTAGCCGCCGAATTCCGGAGCGAAGAACATGATCGCCGAGAAGACGATCAGGAACACCGCGACGCCGAGGACGTCGTGCACCGAGTAGTACGGATGGAAGGGGATGCCGTCGAGCGGGATGCCGTTGGCGTCCTTCTTCGCCTTGATCTCGATGCCGTCGGGGTTGTTCGGACCGACCTCGTGCAGCGCGATGATGTGCGCGACGACCAGGCCGAGCAGCACGAGCGGGATCGCGATGACGTGGAACGAGAAGAAGCGGTTCAGCGTGGCATCGCCGATCACGTAGTCGCCGCGGATCCACAGCGACAGTTCGGGACCGATGAACGGGATCGCGGAAAACAGATTGACGATGACCTGAGCGCCCCAGTACGACATCTGCCCCCACGGCAGCAGGTAGCCGAAGAAGGCTTCAGCCATCAGCGCGAGGAAGATCATGCAGCCGAAGATCCAGACGAGCTCTCGCGGCTTGCGGTAGGAGCCGTAGAGCAGCCCGCGGAACATGTGCAGGTAGACGACGATGAAGAACGCCGACGCGCCCGTGGAGTGCATGTAGCGGATCAGCCAACCCCACGGCACGTCGCGCATGATGTACTCGACCGACGCGAAGGCGAGCGTCGCGTCGGGCTTGTAATGCATGACGAGGAAGATGCCGGTGACGATCTGCAACGCCAGCACGAGCATCGCCAGCGAGCCGAAGAAGTACCAGAAGTTGAAGTTCTTCGGCGCGTAGTACTCGGACAGGTGCTCCTTCCACAACGTCGACAGCGGGAAGCGCCGGTCGATCCAGCCCAGCAGGCCCGCAGCTTCGGCCTGGCTTTCGTAGCTCTTTTCGTATGCCATGTCTCGCTGCCCCTCAGGCCTGCTTGTCTTCGCCGACGATGATCCGGCTGTCGCTCAGGTACATGTACGGCGGCACCTCGAGGTTGTCGGGCGCGGGCTTGTTCTTGAACACACGACCCGAGTAATCGAAGGTGGACCCGTGGCACGGGCACAGGAAGCCGCCGACCCAGTCGGACGGCAGCGACGGATCGCCGCCGCCGGCGGTGAACTGCGGAACCGGCGAGCAGCCCAGGTGCGTGCAGATGCCCACGACGACGAGGTACTCGGGCTTGATCGAGCGCCACTCGTTCTGCGCGTACTCGGGCGTGGGGTATGCAGTGCGCTGCGAGTCGGGGTCGGCAACCTCCGCGTCGGTGGTCTTCAGCGTCTGGAGCATCTGCTCGGTGCGACGCAGGATCCACACGGGCTTGCCGCGCCACTCGACGCGCTTCATCTGGCCGGGCTTGATGTCGGAGATGTCGACCTCGACCGGGGCGCCGGCCGCCTTCGCCCTTTCCGACGGCGTCATGCTCGCGACGAACGGAACCGCGACGGCCACCGTGCCGACCGTACCGGCGGCGATCGTGAGACCGAGCGCGGTGCGCCGCGACGAATCGGAGGGCTTCGATGGATCAGTCATGACGTTCGGGAATTGGCTTTCGAGGGATGAAGGGGACGCGAGAAAACCCTTAATCTTAGCGCAGGAACCCGGATTCACTAAACCGTGCGGTCGCGTGCGCGCCACGCGCCGATCAACCCACTGCGCAAGCGCAAGGTCCCTCGCGATGGCGGTGGTAGTTTCGCGATGCGGGAGGTGCGACCACGGGCCGGCAGGCGCTCGTGCAGCCGTCCCGCGTCGGTTCGCACCCGCGGCCGACTCCACTCGAAGGAGAAGAACATGGGGATGATGGCCGAGTTCAAGGCCTTCGCGATGCGCGGCAGCGTGATGGATCTCGCGGTAGGCGTGATCATCGGGGGCGCATTCGGGAAGATCGTCGACTCGCTGGTCAACGACGTGATCATGCCGGTGATCTCGGTGCTGCTCGGCGGACGGTTCGACTTCAGTTCGCTGCTGCTGCCGCTCGGCAGCGTCCCCGAGGGAACGCCGCGAACCGCCGAAGCGCTGCGCGAGGCGGGCATTCCCGTGCTCGCCTACGGGAACTTCATCACGATCCTGATCAATTTCATCCTGCTCGCTTTCGTCATCTTCATGCTGGTGAAGGCGCTGAATCGCTGGCGCGAACAACCGGCGCCCGCCCCGGCCGAACCGTCGGCGCAGGAAGTGCTGCTGATGCAGATCCGGGATTTGCTTGCGAGGAAGTAAAGGGAAAAGGGTGAAGGGGGAAGGGGAACGACCCCGATTCTCGCGAAGCCGAGTTTCCCCTTCACCCTTCACCCTTCACCCTTCACCGCCGTCACGCCGGATTCTCGTCGTCCACGAACACGTGCTCGATGCCCAGGCGCTCGGCGACGTGACGACCGAGCGCCTGCACGCCGAAGCGCTCGGTGGCATGGTGTCCGGCGGCGAAGTAGACGACGCCGGCTTCGCGCGCGAGGTGCGTGGTTCGCTCGGCGATCTCGCCGCTGACGTAGGCATCGGCGCCGGCTTCGATCGCCTGCTCGAGCCAGTCGTGGGCGGCTCCGGTGCACCAGGCGATGCGCCGGATCGGCCGCTCGAGCGCGCCGACGGCGAGCGGCTCGCGGCGCAGCTTCGTCGCCAGCGCCGCGCCGAGTTCCGCAGCCGACGATTCGCTCGGCAGGTCGTGCCATGCGACCAGGCCGTTCTCACCGGTGCGCCCGTCGATGCTCCAGCCGAGCGCGGCACCGAGCTGCGCGTTGTTTCCCAGTTGCGGGTGCGCGTCGAGCGGCAGGTGGTAAGCGAACAGGTGCAGCCCCGCGCCGAGCACGAGACGCAGCCGTTCGCGCCGAACGCCGACGATGCGGGGATCTTCGCCTCGCCAGAACCAGCCGTGATGCACGAGCACCGCATCGGCGCCCGCATCGATCGCGTCGCGCAGGAAAGCGAGGCTGGCGGTGACGCCGCTCACCAGGCGCGCCACCGGGCGCTCGCCTTCCACCTGCAGACCGTTTGGGCAATAATCGGCGAAGCGGCTCGCATCGAGCACGACCTCGAAGCAGTTCTCCAGTTCGGCCGCCGTGACGGTCCCGCGCGCCGGATCCATCTTTCGTCTCCTGAATGCTTCGAAAACTCTGGCTGGTATTCGCGCAGGCCGTCACGGTCGTGCTCGCGCTGGCGTTCACGGTCGCGACCTTGCGCCCCGAATGGCTTCCGCAGCGGCTGCACGAGCAGCCCTCGCCGTCACAGGGCAACGCACCGGTAGAGCCTGCCAGCGGGACGACTCCTGCCGATTCCGCGCAGGATAGCGGGGCCGCCCGCAGCGCAGCGCTGTCCTACAGCAAAGGCGCGCAGCGTGCCACCGCGGCGGTGGTGAACATCTTCACTTCGAAGGCCGCCCGCGGCAATGGCCGCTCGCCGTTCGGCGACCCCTCGCTGCGCCGTTTCTTCGGCGACGGGACGGGTGAGCGCCAGACCAACAGCCTGGGCTCCGGCGTGGTCGTCTCCGCCGACGGCTACGTGCTCACCAACGACCACGTCGTCGAGGGCGCCGATGCGATCGAGGTGCTGCTCGCCGACGGAACGCGCGCGCCCGCACGCGTCATCGGCACCGACCCGGAGACCGACCTGGCGGTCCTGCGCATCGACGCGCAGGAACTGGTCGCGATCGAATTCGGCGACACCGACGCTGCACGCGTCGGCGACGTCGTGCTTGCCGTCGGCAACCCCTTCGGCGTCGGGCAGACGGTGACGATGGGAATCATCAGCGCGCTCGGGCGCACGCAACTGGGCATCAACACCTTCGAGAACTTCATCCAGACCGACGCCGCGATCAATCCCGGCAACTCGGGCGGTGCGCTCGTCGACGCCGAGGGTCGACTGCTCGGCATCAATACCGCGATCTACTCTCGCTCGGGCGGCTCGCTGGGAATCGGCTTCGCCATTCCCGCCGGTACCGCGCGACAGGTGATGCAGCAGATCATCGCCACCGGGTCGGTGACGCGCGGCTACATCGGCGTCGAACCGCAGGACATCACGCCCGAACTGGCCGACGCGTTCCGTCTGCCGCGCAAGGAAGGCGCGATCGTTGCCGGCGTGATGCGAGGCAGCCCGGCCGAGCGCGCCGGCGTGCGCGTCGGCGACATCCTCGTCGACGTCGATGGAAAGCCGGTGAAGAGCACGACGTCGATGCTCGACGTCATCGCGCAACTGCAGCCCGGAACGACCGCCACCTTCCGATTCCTTCGCGACGGCCGGATGATCGAATTGCCGATCAGGGTGGGCAAGAGGCCGGCGGTAAGGCAGTGAGACTACCCTTCACCCTTCACCGCTTCCCCACCCTTCACTTCCTCGGTCGGCGCCGCGCTGCGCGCCTTGATGAACCCGGCGAGGAAGATGCCCAGTTCGTAGAGCAGCATCAGCGGGATCGCGAGCATGAACTGGCTCAGCACGTCGGGCGGCGTGAGTACCGCGGCGACGACGAAGGCACCGACGACGACGTAGCGGCGCGCGGCCTTCAACTGTTCGGTGGTGACGAACCCCATCTTCACCAGCAGCATCTCGGCGACCGGAACCTCGAAGGTCAGGCCGAAGCCGAAGAAGATCGCCAGCGTGAAGTCCCAGTACTTCTGCAGATCCTGCAGGATGTCGGCGCCGGTGCGCGACGCGAACGCGAAGAAGAACTTGTAGGCGGCCGGCAGCACGAACAGGTAGGCGAAGCCGATGCCGACGACGAGGAAGACGACGCTCGAGACGATGAGCGGAAACGCGAAGCGCTTCTCGTGCTCGTACAGGCCGGGCGCCACGAAGGCCCACGCCTGGTAGAGGATCCACGGCAGCGACAGCAGCACCGCGGAGAGGAACGACACCTTGGTCAGCGTGAAGAACGCTCCGGCCTGGTCGGTGAAGATCGGCTTGCTTCCCGGCGGCAGCGACTGGTAAAGCGGCAGCGACAGGAACTTCATGATGTCGCCGGAGAAATAGAAACACACACCGAACAGCACCATCACGACGACGAGCGAGCGGATCAGTCGGTCGCGCAGTTCGACCAGGTGCGAGACGAAGCTTTCTTCCTGGCTCATCGTGGATCGCAGCGCAGGACGCAGCTCAACGGCGCTGCGCCGGCCGCTTGTGGCCCAGCGAGCGATCGCGCTCGAGCCGCCGCTCGCGCAGGCGCTCACGAGTGCGCCGGTGCGCGTAGACCTGGTCCCAGTCGGTAGCCGGAGTGCTCGACCCAGTGCCCGACGATCCGGACGCGGTCGGCGAGTCGCCCTGCAGGTCGGCGTTGATCGAATCGAACTGCGACTGCGCGTCGCCAGCGGCCGATTCGAAGGAGCTCTTCAGGTCACGCGCCGCGCCGCTCACCTCGCTCTGCAGCTTGCGCAACTCGTCGAGCTCCATCTGCCGGTTGATGTCGGACTTCACGTCGGCGACGTAACGCTGCAGTTTTCCGAGCCACTGGCCTGCCTGCCTGGCGACCTTCGGCAATCGTTCCGGGCCGAGCACGATCAGACCGACGACGGCCACTACGACCATCTCGGAAAAACCGAAATCGAACATGGTGTTGCCTCAGTGACCGACGCAGGCGCCGCCTGGGCGCGCGCCGCGCAGCGACGCTCGGTCGGCTGCTCGCGAAAAGGATTCGCCCCGCGGCGTTCCTTCGATCGGGATGCCTCCGCGCTCAGCCCTTCTCCCGGGCGTCGACGTCGATGGTCTTCGCGGTTTGCGATTCCTTTTCCGCGCCCTCGGTCCCTTCCCGCACGCCTTCCTTGAAGCCCCGCACCGCGCCGCCGAGGTCGGTGCCGATGTTGCGCAGCTTCTTCGTGCCGAAGACCAACAGGATGATCACCAGCACGATGAGCCAGTGCCAGATGCTCATGGTCCCCATTGCGAAACTCCAGTCAGGTGCCTGTCAGAAGCGGTTCATTGCCATGCCCAATGGCTCGGCGCCGCCCAATACGTGAACGTGAAGATGATACACCTCCTGATGACCCACCCGGCCGTTGTTCACGACGACGCGAAAGCCGTCGTCGGCGCCCTGCTCACGGGCGAGCCGGCCGCACAGCCCGAAGATCTTTCCCAGCAGCGCCTGCTGCCCGAGGCCGGCGTCGTACAGGTTTTCGTAATGCGCCTTCGGGACGATCAGGAAGTGGATCGGCGCCTTCGGCTGGATGTCGTGGAACGCGAACACCTCTTCGTCCTCGTAGACCTTGCGCGAAGGAATGCGTCCGCTCGCGATCCGGCAGAACAGGCAGTCGGCGTGAGACGTTGCGGCAGCGTGGTCGGTGCTCATTTCCCCTCTCGTCGTTGCGCCGGCGGCGATGCGCGGCTCGCCTTCTCGTCGAGTCCCGAGAGCCCTTCGCGGCGCGCGAGCTCGTCGAGCACGTCCGCCGGCGTCAGCCCGTGCTGCGCAAGCATGACGATGCAATGAAACCAGAGATCGGCGGTCTCGGCGACGATGCGCTGCGCGACGCCGTCCTTGGCGGCCATCACCGTCTCGGTGGCTTCCTCGCCGATCTTCTTCAGCACGGCATCGGGCCCTCTTGCGAAAAGCCGCGCGACGTACGACGCGTCGGGATCGGCTCCCTTGCGCGACGCCACGACCTCGGCGAGCCGCTCGAGCACCGCGCCGCCCGGCGCGGAAGCGCTCTTCGTCATCGGTAGATCTCGCCGGGGTCTTTCAGCACCGGGTCGGCCTCCTGCCATCGAGTAGCGTCGAGCCGGCGGAAAAAACACGAGCGACGCCCGGTGTGGCAGGCGATGCCGCCTTGCTGCTCGACCTTCAGCAGCACCGCATCGCCGTCGCAGTCGAGCCGGATCTCGAGCACGCGCTGCACGTGGCCCGACTCCTCGCCCTTGCGCCACAGGCGCGCGCGCGATCGCGACCAGTAGACGGCGCGGCCGGTGGCCGCCGTTTCGGCCAGCGATTCGCGGTTCATCCAGGCGAGCATCAGCACGTCGCCGGTGGCTGCGTCCTGCGCCACCGCGCTCACCAGGCCGTCGCCGTTCCAGCAGACGGCGTCTAGCCAGCCGTCGGCCGACGCGTTGCGGTCGTCGGTCATTGCACCGCCTGATGCTGCACGCGTCGATCGGTTTCGTCGAGGCGCACCGGAATGGCGCGCTCGGCGAGGTAGCGCTTGGCCTGGCCGACCGTGTATTCGCCGAAGTGGAAGATGCTCGCTGCGAGCACCGCGTCGGCGCCGCCCTGGATGATGCCGTCGGCGAGGTGCTGCAGGTTGCCGACTCCGCCGGAGGCGATCACGGGGATGTCTACCACGTCGCTGACCGCGCGCGTGAGTGCGACGTCGAAGCCTTCGCGCGTGCCGTCGCGGTCCATGCTGGTGAGCAGGATCTCGCCGGCGCCCAGGCGTTCGACCTCGCGCGCCCACGCGACGGCGTCGCGCCCGGTGGCCCGGCGTCCGCCGTGCGTGTACACCTCCCAGCCGCCGCCCGGCCTGGCTTTCGCGTCTATGGCGCACACGATGCACTGCGAGCCGTAGCGCGCCGCCGCCTCGGCGATCAGCCGGGGATTATGCAGCCCGGCCGTATTGATCGAGGTCTTGTCGGCGCCGGCGTTGAGCAACCGACGGACGTCCTCGACGGCGCGCACGCCGCCGCCGACCGTCAGCGGGATGAATACCTGGGAAGCGACTGCCTCGATGACGTGCAGAATCAGGTCACGATCGTCGCTCGATGCGGTGATGTCGAGGAAGGTGATTTCGTCGGCGCCCTGCTCGTCGTAGCGACGCGCGATCTCCACCGGGTCGCCCGCATCGCGCAGCGCGACGAAGTTCACTCCCTTGACGACGCGCCCGGCGGTGACGTCCAGGCAGGGGATGATGCGTTTGGTGAGCACGGACCCGGTCGCCGACCCGGTTTTCCCGTCAGTTTCCGAGTTCGTCGGCACGTTCCTGCGCCTCTCGGAAGTCGATCTTTCCTTCATACAGCGCACGACCGAGGATCGCCCCCTCCACGCCCTCGTCCTCGATCTCGCACAGCCGCTCGACGTCTTCGAGACTGGCGAAGCCGCCCGAGGCGATGACCGGCACTCGCAGCCCGCGCGCCAGGCGCAGCGTGGCCTCGATGTTCACGCCGGTGAGCATGCCGTCGCGTCCGATGTCGGTGTAGATGACGGCCTCGATTCCGTATCCCTCGAACTTGCGCCCGAGGTCGAGCGCGTCGTGCCCGGTGAGCTTGCTCCAGCCGTCGGTGGCGACCTTGCCGTCGCGCGCGTCGAGCCCGACGATGATCTGTCCGGGGAAGGCGCTGCAGGCATCGTGCAGGAAGCCCGGGCTCTTCACCGCAGCCGTGCCGATGATCACGTAGCTGATTCCGTCGTCCAGATAGCGCTCGATGGTGTCGAGATCGCGGATGCCGCCGCCGACCTGCACGGGGATGGTGCTGCCCACCGCGTCGACGATCGCGCGGATCGCGCTCTCGTTGCGCGGCTTGCCCATCACGGCTCCGTTCAGGTCGACCAGGTGCAGCCGGCGGGCGCCCTGCTCGACCCACTCGCGGGCAACGGCTTCGGGGTCGTCGGAGAAGACGGTCTCTTCGTTCATGTCGCCCTGCTTCAGCCGTACGCAACGGCCGTCCTTCAGGTCGATGGCGGGAATCAGCAGCATCTCGGAGGGTGAACGGACTGGGGTGGGAAATCGGAAACCGGTGAAACCCGATAAACCGGGGCGACGCGGGCAACCGGGAGCGTATCGCGGCTCGAATCAGGGCTGCCAGCGGATGAAATTCTCGTACAGCCTGAGGCCGTTGGCGGCGCTCTTCTCCGGGTGGAACTGGGTCGCGAAAATGTTATCCCGCGCCACTGCGCAGGTAAAGCGAACGCCGTGTTCGGTCTCGCCCACGGTGAGGTCTTCGTGCGCCGGAACGACGCGATAGCTGTGCACGAAATAGAAGTACGAATCGTCCGGCACTCCGGCCCACAGCGCGTGCTCGCGCACCTGGTGCACGCGATTCCATCCCATGTGCGGAACCTTCACGCGAACGCCGCCGGGCGAGCGCACCGGCAGGCGACGCACGTCGCCGGCGAAGATGCCCAGCCCCGGCGTATCGCCTTCCTCGCTGCGCTCGAACAGCATCTGCTCGCCGACGCACACGCCGAACAACGGCTTGCCGCGCGCGGCGCGCAGCACCGCATCGCGCAGCCCCGCGCGATCGAGCTCGCGCATGCAGTCGGGCATCGCGCCCTGCCCCGGAAACACGACGCGCGCGGCGGCGTCGATCTCGCCCGCGTTCGAGGTGACGACGACACGCGCCTTCGGGGCGACGTGCTCGAGCGCTCGCGCCACCGAGCGCAGGTTGCCCATCCCGTAGTCGACGACCGCGATCGAGCTCACTTGCCGTGCACCGCTTCCCCGTCGCTCATCCGGCCCGGTTCGCCCGATCGGCCCGGGACGCCGTCAGAGCGCCTCCTTCGTCGACGGAATGCGACCGGCGACGCGCTCGTCGCGCTCGACGGCCATGCGCAACGCACGCGCGAATGCCTTGAACACCGTCTCGCACTGATGGTGCGCGTTCTGCCCGCGCAGGTTGTCGACGTGCAGCGTGACCTGCGCGTGGTTGACGAAACCGCGGAAGAACTCGGAAGCGAGGTCGACGTCGAAACTGCCGATGAGCGCGCGCGTGAACGGCACGTTCCACTCCAGGCCGGGACGGCCGGAGAGGTCGACGACGACGCGCGTGAGCGCTTCGTCGAGCGGGACGTAGGCGTGGCCGTAGCGACGGATGCCCTTCTTGTCTCCCAGCGCGCGGGCGACGGCCTGGCCGAGCGTGATGCCGATGTCCTCGACGCTGTGATGCGCGTCGATTTGCAGGTCGCCTTCGCATTCGACCTCGAGGTCGATGAGCCCGTGGCGGGCGATCTGGTCGAGCATGTGGTCGAGGAACGCGACACCGCTGGCGAGCTTGCGCTCGCCGGAGCCGTCGAGGTTCACGGAGACCCGTACGCGGGTTTCGGCGGTATTGCGGCGGACTTCGGCGCTACGCATGGCGGTTCCGGAAGGGCTCGGCGCGAGGCCGTGCGCCGGTCAGAGCGATTCGCGCAGCGCCTCGAGCAGCAGGCGATTCTCTTCCTCGGTGCCTACCGTCAGCCTCAGGCAGTTGCGCAACAGATCGTGCATTCTACCGAGGTCCTTGATCAGCAGCCCCCGGTTGCGCAGGCCGCGCTCGGTTCGCTCGCTGTCGGCCACGCGCACGAGCAGGAAGTTCGCGCGCGAAGGGAATACCTCGACGCCCGGCATCTCGAGCAACCGCTGGGCGAGCAGGTCGCGCTCGCGGCGGATGCGCGCAGCCTGCGCATCGAGCACCTCGAGGTTCTCGAGCGCGAAGCGCGCGGCCGCATCGGTGAGCACGTTCACGTTGTACGGCGCGCGCACCTTCTGCAGCTGCTCCACCCACCGGGGCGCCGCCGCCAGGTAACCGAGCCGAAGCCCGGCCAGGCCGAGCTTGGAGACCGTACGCAGCACGACGAGGCGCTCGTTGTCGCGCAGCCGATGCATCCAGGTGTCCTGCGCGAACGGCTGGTACGCCTCGTCGAGCACGACCAGGCCGGGCGCGGCGGCCAGCACCGCCTCGACGGCGTCGACGTCGAAGGCATTGCCGGTAGGGTTGTTCGGCCAGGCGAGCCAGACGATCGCGGGTCGGTGCGCAGCGATCGCTGCCCGCATCGCATCGACGTCGAGCGAGAAATCGGCGCGCAGCGGAACCCCGACGAAGCGGCTGCCCATCAGGCGAGCCGACAGCTCGTACATGACGAACGAAGGCTGCGGCGCCAGATGCACGGCGCCGGGGCGCGCGGTGGCCACCGCCAGCATCGTGATCAGTTCGTCGGAGCCGTTGCCCAGCACGACGCCCGCGTCGGCCGGGACGTCGAAGCGCGCGCGGATCGCACGCTCGAGTTCGTCGTGTCCGGGCACCGGGTAGCGATTGATCGGGACCTCGGCGAGCCGCTCACCCAGCGCACGGCGCAGTTCGGGCGGCATCGGATACGGATTCTCCATCGCGTCCAGCTTGATCATTCCGCTCGCGTCGAGAACCTTGTACCCGCTCATCGCGGCGATCTCGGGTCGGATGGGATCGAAGCGATCCGTTCGCGCGCGCTCGGGTTGTCCCCGCTGCGCCTGCGCGCGCAGTTGCGCGCTGCGCGCGTGCGCCTCCAGCCCCTCCGCGCGCGCCAGCGTCGCCGCTATCGCTCCGAGCGTGCGCGCGCCGGCAGGCGACACCTCGATGATGCTGGTGCGTTTCTGGAAGTCGTAGACCCCCAGCGGGGACGAGAAACGCGCCGTGCGCATAGTCGGCAGCACGTGGTTCGGACCCGCGCAGTAGTCGCCGAGCGATTCGGAAGACCACGGACCGAGGAAGATCGCGCCGGCATGGTGAATGCGCTCGACCCAGCGGTCGGCATCGCGGGCCGAGATCTCCACGTGCTCGGCGGCGATGGAAGTGGCGATCTCGCAGGCTTCCTCCATGCTGCGAACGACGACGAGGGCGCCGCGATCGGCAAGCGAACGCGCGATGATCCCGCTGCGCGGCATCGCCGGCAGCAACCGGGCGATCGACTCGGCGACCCGATCGGCGAATGCGGCGTCGGGCGTGAGCAGGATCGCCTGCGCCATCTCGTCGTGCTCGGCCTGCGAGAAGAGGTCTGTCGCGATCCAGTCGGGGTCGGTGGTGCCGTCGCACAGCACGAGGATCTCCGACGGCCCGGCGATCATGTCGATGCCGACCGTGCCGAAGACGCGCCTCTTCGCCTCCGCGACGTAGGCGTTGCCCGGGCCGACGATCTTGTCGACCGCCGGCACCGACGCCGTTCCCCAGGCGAGCGCAGCGACGGCCTGCGCGCCGCCGATCGTGAAGACGCGATCGACTCCGGCAACGCGGGCTGCGGCCAGCACCATCGGGTTTCGTACGCCACCGGGCGTGGGCACGACCATCACGAGCTCGCGCACGCCGGCGACGCGCGCCGGCAGCGCGTTCATCAGCACCGACGAGGGATACGCGGCCTTGCCGCCGGGCACGTAGAGCCCGACGCGATCGATGGGTCCGATGCGCTGGCCCAGGCGGGTTCCGTCGTCCTCGACGTACGACCACGAATGCGCGAGCTGGTGTTCATGGTAGCGACGGATGCGCGCGGCTGCCGCATGCAGCGCGTCGCGATCGGCCGACGCGAGCGACTCGAGCGCGCGCTGCAACTCGTCCTGCGACAGCTCCAGCTCGTGCACCGACGCGGCGTCCACCCGGTCGAAACGGCGCGTGAACTCGAGCAGCGCCTCATCGCCGCGGGCGCGAACGTCGGAGACGATCAGCGCGACGGTGCGCTCGATCGCCTCGTCCTGCGCAGGCTCGTACGCGAGCAGCGCCGACAGCCGCGCGGCGAAATCGGGGGCGCGACTGTCGAGCCGCGCCGGCATCGACGCCTTCATGGCGACGTTGCCGACGAAGCAACCACTGCCGTTCGCTGCGAGGCGCGAGCGAGCGCATCGAGCAGCGGCTCCAGTTGTGCCGAGCGGGTCTTCAGCGACGCCTGGTTGACGATGAGCCGCGCCGAGATCGGCATGATCTCCTCGACTTCAACGAGCTGGTTCGCGCGCAGCGTGGCGCCGGTGCTGACGAGATCGACGATCGCATCGGCCAGACCGACGAGCGGGGCGAGCTCCATCGATCCGTAGAGCTTGATCGGGTCGACGTGCACGCCCTTGGCGGCGAAGTGTTCACGCGCCGTCTTCACGTACTTGGTGGCGACTCGCAGCCGCGCGCCGCGGCGCACGGCACGCGCGTAGTCGAAGTCAACGCGCGTGGCCACCGACAGGCGGCAGCGCGCGATGCCGAGGTCTATCGGCTGGTACAGGCCTTCGCCGCCATGCTCGAGCAGCACGTCCTTGCCGGCGACGCCCAGATCGGCTGCGCCGTGCTGCACGTAGGTGGGAACGTCGGAGGCGCGCACGATGATCAGGCGCAGCCCCGGGTCGGCCGTAGGCAGGATGAGCTTGCGCGAGCCGTTGGCCGAGGTCGTCAGCGGAATGCCCGCTGCCTCCAGCAGCGGCGCGGTGTCGTCGAAGATGCGCCCCTTCGAGAGCGCCAGCGTGATCATCGGCCCGCCTCGACGGCTTCGGCTTGCACCGCGGTTTCGCCGGAGGCCGGGCCGGGCTCGCGCCCATCGATGCGCTCGATGCGCGCACCGAGCTCCTGCAGCCGGATCTCCATGTGCTCGTAACCGCGGTCGAGGTGGTAGATGCGGTCGACGATCGTCTCGCCTTCGGCAACGAGCCCGGCGATGACCAACCCGGCCGAGGCGCGCAGATCGGTAGCCATGACGCGCGCGCCCGACAGCGACGGAACGCCTCGCACGACGGCCGTGTTGCCCTCGACGACCACGTCGGCGCCGAGCCGGTGCAACTCCAGCACGTGCATGAAGCGATTCTCGAAGATCGTCTCGGTGACGACCGCGGTGCCTTCGGCGACGCAGTTCATCGCCATGAACTGCGCCTGCATGTCGGTGGCGAAGGCCGGGTAGGGAGCCGTGCGCACGTCGACCGCGCGTGGTCGCCGCGGCATGCGCATTCGGATCGTGTCGTCGCCGCAGTCGATCTGCGCGCCCGCCTCGCGCAGCTTCTCGAGCGTGGCGTCCATCGTCTGCGGCGCGGCACCGCGCAGCAGCACCTCGCCGCCCGCGGCGGCCACCGCGCACAGGAAGGTTCCGGCCTCGATGCGATCGGGCATGACGCGGTGCGCCCCGCCGTGCAGCCTTTGCACACCGTTCACGACGATGCGGTCGGTGCCGGCGCCCTCGATGCGCGCACCCATGCCGACGAGCGCCGCGGCCAGGTCGGCGACCTCCGGCTCGCGTGCGGCGTTCTCGATCACCGTCTCGCCATCGGCGAGCGTGGCCGCCATCATCAGGTTCTCGGTGCCGGTTACCGTGACCATGTCGGTGACGATGCGCGCACCGCGCAACCGGCCGGCGCGCGCAACGACGTAGCCGTGCTCGATCGCGATCTGGGCGCCCATCGCATGAAGACCCTTCAGGTGCTGGTCGACCGGCCGCTGGCCGATCGCGCAACCGCCGGGCAGCGATACGCGCGCCTCGCCGAAGCGCGCGAGCAGCGGGCCGAGCACGAGGATCGACGCGCGCATCGTCTTGACGAGCTCGTAGGGCGCTTCGACCGAATCGACGCGCGACGCGTCGATTCGCACCGCGTGCGCGTCGCGCTCGACGACGGCGCCCAGCCGCCCGAGCAACCGCGCGGTGGTGGCGACGTCGTGCAGTTGCGGCACCCGCGACAGCTCGACGGTGTCGCCGACGAGCAGCGACGCGCACAGGATCGGCAGCGCGGCGTTCTTCGCACCGGAAACCTCGACCTCGCCGCGCAGCGGCAGGCCCCCTTCGATTCTCAGCTTGTCCATGTAGGTGATGGGCATTCGCGCGCTCGCCTCGCGGGGAGTGCGCACGGGCTTACTGAAGCGCCGCCCACTCCTCGGGAGTCAGGGTGTTCATCGACAGCGCGTGCACTTCCTCGCGCATGCGGTCGCCGAGCGCGCGGTAGACGAGCTGATGTCGCTGCACCGACCGCTTTCCCTCGAAGGCTTTCGAAACGATGATCGCCTGGAAGTGCCGGCCGTCGCCGTCCACCTCCAGGTGCTCGCAATCGAGGCCTGCGGCGATGTAGCTGCGGACATTCTCGGGTGTGACCATGGCGAAATCCGGATCGAAGCTCGACGAAATCGGGAAGCTGGCTGGCGAGGTGCGACGGCCGTCTTCAGGCTCAGAGTCGAAGCCGGTAGCCGCTTGCGAGCAGCCGCAGCGCGACGGCCGACGCGGCCGCCAGCGTGGCGGCGACCACGACGAAGCTGATGCCCGGCGCAACATCGGAAAGACCGAAGAACCCGTATCGGAACCCGTCGACCATGTAGAAGAACGGATTCAGGTGCGACAGCGTCTGCCAGAACGGCGGCAGCGACTTCACCGAATAGAAAACGCCCGACAGGAAGGTGGCGGGCATCACGATGAAGTTCTGGAACGCTGCGATCTGATCGAACTTCTCGGCCCAGATCCCGGCGATCAGGCCCATTGTACCGAGAATCGCGCTGCCCAGAACCGCGAACAGCAGGATCCATGCCGGCGAGTAAAAGGACAGGCGCGCGAACCAGGCGGTGACGACGAAGACGCCGGCGCCGACGACCAGCCCGCGCGTCATCGCGGCCAGCACGTAGGCCGCGTACATCTCGCGATGCGACAGCGGCGTGAGCAGCACGAACACGATGTTGCCGGTGATCTTGCTCTGGATCAGCGACGACGAACTGTTGGCGAACGAGTTCTGCAGCACCGACATCATCACCAGCCCCGGCAGCAGGAACGCCGTGTAGCGGACGTCGCGGTAGACCTCGACGCGCTCCTCGAGCACGTGCGAGAAGATCAACAGGTACAGCAGCGACGTGAGCACCGGCGCTGCGATCGTCTGGAAGCCCACCTTGTAGAAGCGCAGAAGTTCCTTGCGAAAGAGCGTGAGGAAGCCCTGCCACGAGAAGCCGGGCGCGGTGCGGCTCGCCACGCTCGCGGTTTCGGAGGAGGAGTCGATCTCCATCAGCCTGCCTTGCGACGCATCAGCGCGTCTCCTTCATCAGCTGCACGAATACTTCCTCGAGGTCGGTGCGCTGAAGGTCCATTTCCTCGATCGTGCAGCCGGCCTCGCGCAGCGTCGCGAGCACGTTCTCGAGCTCGCCATAGCGATCGATGCGCAGCGTTTCGATGCCCGCGCCGGCACCGTGGGCGTCCGCACGAACTTGCGCGTCGCTGCTGCGCAGCGGCACGAGCGCGACGGGCAGCGGCGCGCCCGACAGGCGCAACTGCAACCGTGCACCGGTGTAGCGGTGCAGCAGCGATTCGGTGCGATCGAGCGCGACGATCGATCCGTGCTTGAGCATCGCGATGCGCCCGCACAGCTCCTCGGCCTCCTCGAGGTAATGCGTCGTGAGCACGATCGTGTGGCCGTCGCGATTCAGGCGACGCACGAAATTCCACAGGCCCTGGCGCAACTCGACGTCGACGCCGGCCGTGGGCTCGTCGAGCACGATCACCGGCGGGCGATGAACCAGCGCCTGCGCGACCAGTACGCGCCGCTTCATGCCCCCGGACAATGCGCGCATGTTCTCGTCGGCCTTCGCGCGCAGGTCGAGGTTCTCGAGGATCTCGTCGATCCAGTCGTCGTTGCGCCGGATGCCGTAGTAACCCGAGCTGATCTGCAGCGTCTCGCGCACCGTGAAGAAGGGATCGAAGACGAGCTCCTGGGGAACGACGCCGAGCGCGCGGCGCGTGGCGCGGAACTCGTCGACGACGTCGTGCCCCATCACCTCCACCTTCCCCGAAGTGGCGCGGCTCAGCCCGGCGATGATCGAGATCAGCGAAGTCTTGCCGGCGCCATTGGGTCCGAGCAGGCCGAAGAACTCTCCCTGCTCGATCGAAAGCGACACGCCGCGCAGCGCCTCGAACGCGCCGTAGCGCTTCACCACGGAGCGCACGTCGATCGCCGGCGTCGTCATCGCGCCACCGGAGTCGGCGAACCCACTTCCGCCAATGCGGACTGCAGCGCGCGCTCGAAGAGCAGCGCATCGACGTTATAGAGCGCTGCCAGCTTCAGCAGGTTCTCCGACGGCGACTCGAAGCGGCATCGCCGGCCGCGGGCCGCGGCGCGCCGCTCGATCTCGAGCAGCACGGCGATCAGCGACGAGTCGAAGTGCTCGCAGGCGGAGAGGTCGAAGCGAGGCGCGACGGCTTCGATCGCCGGCGACGCTGCCTCGACCGTTTCGCGCGCATTGCCGAAGCGCACCTCCGCGGGAAAGCGCCAGGCCGCAGGCGCGGGCGCGTCAGGCGCCTGCTGCGCCCGGGGCGAAGCCGCGCGCTCCACGCTCAGCTCGCCTTGCCGTTGCCGGAGGCCAACTGCTCGTTCTTCTGCTGCAGGCTGCGGATCAGCGCATCGACGCCGCCTCCGGAGGCCTCCTGCGCGAACTGCGTGCGATATGTTTCGACCAGCCACACGCCGAGCACGTTGACGTCGTAGATCTTCCACGCGTCGCCGGCCTTGCGCATCCGGTAATCGAGCTGCGCAGGTTCGCGGCCCGGCTGCAGCACCTCGCTGCGCACGATCACGTCGGTATCGGCCGGGTTCGCGCGAAACGGCTTCATCTGCACCTTCTGGTCGCCGACCTGGGAAAGGGCACCCGAGTAGGTGCGGATCAGCAGCGTGCGGAACAGGTCCATCAGCTTCTGGCGCTGCTCGGGCGTCGCCTCGCGCCAGCTTCTTCCGACCGACAGCGCGGTCATGCGCTGGAAATCGACGTGCGGCATCACGATGCCGTCGACGAGCTGGTCGATCTTGCGCGGATCTCCCGCCTTGAGCGCCGGGTCGGAGTTGATCCGCGTGAGCACCTCGTCGCTGAGGCGGCGGATCATGTCGTTCGGCGCCTCGGCGGCCCGCGCCGAAGCGACGAAGAGCAGCGTGCAGGCTGCAAGGAGCCACAACGGCCACAGCGCGAAGCGTGCGAACCGCGAATTCAGGTACGAGTACTGCATCGAATCACCTCCTTCACTTCGGCGGCGAGGCGGGCGGCGCCGCCGGAGCGGCACCTCCCGTCCCCGACTCCTGCCGCTCGAGCTCGTCGAGCCATTCCGTGTCCTCGTCGTACGCCGGCGGCGGATTGCCGTCGTACACCTGGTTGCGCCTGAGCTGGAACCAGCTGTCGCGAATGAACGAGTAACGATCGAGCGCCGCCTCGTTGACGACGCGCTCGGCATCGAGCAGCCGCTGCCGGTCATCGACCGCGCGCAGCAGATACGCGTTGTTGCGCTGGCCGTGCGAGTCGATCGTGCGCAGCGGATCGCCCCAGATGTCGACGCCGCGACCCGGCGCGTCGCGAAGCGACGAAGGACCGAGGAACGGCAGGACGAGGTAAGGGCCCGCCGGCACGCCCCAGCGGCCGAGCGTCTGGCCGAAATCCTCGTTGTGCTTCTCGATTCCGGCCTCGCTGGCGACGTCGAACAGGCCGCCGAAACCGAAGGTCGTGTTGATCATCACCCGCCAGGCATCGGAAGCGGCGTGCCCGGGCTTGCCCTGCAACAACTGGTTGACCGCCGTCCAGACGTCCCGAACGTTGCCGTAGGCATTGCCGACCATGTCGCGCAGGAAAGCCGGAACGACGTTCTCGTACGCCTTTGCGGTGGGCTTGGCGATCGCCCGGTCGAATGCATCGTTGAACTCGTAGATCGCGCGGTTCATCGGCTCCAGCGGATCGCGCGACGCAGCGGCGCCGCCTTCGGCTGCGGTGGTCGCGCAACCAGCAAGCGTTGCAGCGACGGCCATCGCCGCGAGCACGCGCAGCGCCGCGGCCACGGCGGGACCTCGCGCGGGAACCCGTGGAATACGCAGTGCCTTCATTGTTGCGGCGCTCCCTCCGCCGCACGCCCGTACAGGAACTGACCGATCAGGTTCTCGAGAACGACGGCCGACTGCGTCAGCGTGATGCGGTCTCCGTCGGCGAGCATCTCCTCCTCGCCGCCGGGAACGAGCCCGATGTACTGCTCGCCGAGCAGGCCCGAGGTGAGAATCTTCACCGACGAGTCTTTCGGAAACTTGTATCGCTGGTCGAGCGCCAGCGACACCTCGGCCTGGTAGCTCTGGTCGTCGAAGCGGACCGACTCGACGCGCCCGACGACGACGCCGGCGCTGCGAACCGCCGCGCGCGGCTTGAGCCCTCCGATGTTGTCGAAGCGCGCGACGGTGGTATAGGTGGGCCCGAGTCCGACGGCGCTGCTCATGTTTCCTGCGCGCAATGCCAGGAACACGAGCGCGGCGAAGCCGAGCAGCACGAACAGCCCGACGAGCAGGTCGACTCCCGAACGTTTCATCTGGCGGATCTCCGCATTTCTTACGCTCCTGCGCAGCGTTCTCAGGTCGAGCTGAACATCAGCGCGGTGAGGATGAAGTCCAGCCCCAGGATCGCCAGCGACGCGCTGACGACCGTCGTCGTCGTGGCGCGGGCGACGCCCTCGGGCGTGGGCTGGGCGTTGTATCCGACGAACAGCGCGACGAAGGCAACGGTGAAGCCGAACACCACGCTCTTGATCACGCCGTTGCCGACGTCGTCGAGCCAGTCGACGCCGCTCTGCATCTGCGACCAGAACGCCCCCGGGTCGACGCCGATCATCTGCACGCCGACCAGGAACCCGCCGAGCACGCCGAGCGCCGAGAACAACGCCGCGAGCAGCGGCATCGAGATGACTGCGGCGAGGAAGCGCGGCGCGAGCACGCGGGCGACCGGATCGACCGCCATCATCTCCATCGCGTCGATCTGCTCGCCGGCCTTCATCAGCCCGACTTCGGCGGTGAGCGACGTTCCGGCGCGCCCGGCAAACAGCAGCGCGGTGACGACCGGGCCCAGCTCGCGCACCAGCGACAGCG
The DNA here is from genome assembly GCA_023389055.1 of Pseudomonadota bacterium. Lineage (GTDB taxonomy): Bacteria > Pseudomonadota > Gammaproteobacteria > Burkholderiales > Burkholderiaceae_E > Zeimonas. The sequence goes on from JAEWFA010000047.1 coordinate 54,486, forward strand.
TGACCAGCAGCCCGAGCGCCTCCTCGGATCCGTAGCGTCGCAGCGTGTAGTAGCCCTGCAGGCCGAGCACGAAGCCTATCAGCAGCCCCGAGACCAGGATGATCGACAACGAGTAGTTGCCGATGAAGTGGATCTGGTCGACGACCAGCCGCATGCGCCGGATCGAGGCCACGGCCAGCCAGCACAGGCGCAGGAAGAAGCGGGTCGCGCGTCCGGTGGCGGCAACGACGTCGAGCAGCCAGACGACGGGCAGCAGGACGCGGCTCATCGGGCAGCGCTCATGCAGGAAGTCCGAGATCGGCAGCCAGCGGGTTCGCCTGGTAATGGAACGCGATCGGCCCGTCGACCATGCCGTCGAGGAACTGGCGCACGTTCGGATCGTCGGACTCCCGCATCTCCTCGGGAGTGCCGGCGGCGGCGATCCGCCCCTGCGCGAGCAGATATACGTAGTCGGCGATCGCGAAGGCGTCCTTGATGTCGTGCGAGACGACGATCGACGCGCAATCGAGCGAGTCGTTCAAGCGGCGGATCAGCCGCGCGACCGTCGCCAGCGCGACCGGATCCAGGCCGGCGAAGGGCTCGTCGTACATGATCAGCGGCGGATCGAGCGCGATCGCGCGCGCCAGCGCGACGCGACGCGCCATCCCGCCGGAAAGCTGCGAGGTGCCGAACTGCGCGGCACCCCGAAGGCCCACCGCCTCGAGCTTCATCAGGACGAGGTCGCGGATCATCTCCTCGGGCAGGTCGGTGTGCTCGCGAAGCGGGAAGGCGACGTTCTCGAAAGCGGTGAGGTCGGTGAAGAGCGCGCCGAATTGATACAGCATGCCCATGCGCCTTCGCAACCGGTACAGGTCGTCCCGATCGAGCGCATGTACGTCACGGCCGTCGAAGACGATGCGCCCCGCCTGCGGGCGCAACTGCCCGCCGATGAGACGCAGGATCGTCGTCTTGCCGGAGCCCGAGCCGCCGATCAGCGCGACCACCTTGCCGCGCTCGAAGCGCATCGAAACGTCGTGCAGGATGACGCGTGCGCCGTACCCGAAGCGGACCGAATCCAGCGTGAGGAAGCCAGGCATCGAACTCAGCTGTCGAAGAGCATGCGTGGAGCGTCGAACCCGCGATTCTAACCGGGCGCCCTTATACTCGCCCGGATGAGTGAAACCGGCGTCGACAACGCAACGACACCCGCGCGCAGCATCGAACCCGCGCGCCTGCTCGAGCGCGCGCGCGAGGTCCTGCGCATCGAGGCCGACGCCGTTGCGTCGCTCGCCGAACGCATCGACGAGCACTTCGCCGACGCGTGTCGACTGATCCTCGACTGTCGCGGCCGCGTCGTCGTCAGCGGAATGGGCAAGTCGGGGCACGTCGCGCGCAAGATCGCCGCCACGCTCGCCTCCACGGGAACGCCGTCGTTCTTCGTTCACCCGGCCGAAGCGAGTCACGGCGACCTCGGGATGATCACGCGCGACGACGTCTTCATCGCGCTGTCGAACTCGGGAAGCACCGAGGAGCTCGTCACCATCGTGCCGATCGTAAAGCGCCAGGGTGCACGGCTCGTGGCGATCACCGGCAACGAAGCGTCGCCGCTGGCGCGCGCCGCGGACGTTCACTTGAACGCGCGCGTCGATCGCGAGGCCTGCCCGATGAACCTCGCGCCGACGGCGAGCACGACGGCGGCGCTGGCGCTGGGCGATGCGCTCGCAGTGGCGCTGCTCGACGCGCGCGGCTTCGGCCCCGAGGACTTCGCCCGTTCGCATCCCGGCGGACTGCTCGGCAGGCGCCTGCTCACCCGCGTGACCGATGTGATGCGATCGGGCGATGCGCTGCCGGCGGTGCGCGCCGGCGCGCGCGTGGTCGACGCGATCATCGAGATCACACGCAAGCGCATGGGGATGACCGCGGTGCTCGACGACGACGGGCGCCTGGCGGGGATCTTCACCGACGGCGACCTGCGCCGCCTGCTCGAGCAGGGGCGCGACCTGCGCGAGGTGCGCATCGACGAAGTGATGACGCGCTCGCCGGCAACGATCGATCCGCTCTCGCTCGCCGCGGAGGCAGTGCGCATCATGGAAGAACGGCGCATCACGCAACTGCTCGTGGTCGGAGAAGAAGCCAGCCTTGTGGGTGCGCTGAACGTGCACGACCTGCTGGCGGCGAAGATCGTATGAACAGCCTGGTGAAGGGTGAAGCGTGAAAGGCGAAGGAGCGGATGAGGCGACGCTTCGTGCCGCCCGCGTACGGCTCGTCGCGCTCGACGTCGACGGCACGCTCACCGATGGGCGTCTGCATATCGGCGGCGACGGCGAGACGATGAAGTCGTTCTCGGTGCGCGACGGCTTCGGACTGACGCTGCTGCGCGAGGCGGGAATGCGCATCGCGATCGTCACGGCACGGCGATCGAAGATCGTCCAGGCGCGCGCAGCCGAGCTGCGCATCGAGGACGTTCTGCAGGCGGTGCCCGACAAGGCGCAGGCGCTGCGCGCATTGAGCGAACAACGCAAGGTGCCGCTGGCCGAGTGCGCCTTCGTGGGCGACGACTGGCCCGACCTGCGCGCGATGGCTCTCGCGGGCCTCGCCGCCACGGTTGCCGATGCGCCCCCCGAAGTTCGCCGGCGCGCGCACTGGGTATCGACGCTCCCCGCCGGACGCGGCGCCGTACGCGAGTTCGCCGAGTTCGTGCTGCGCGCCAAGGGCGCCTTCGAATCCGCCCTCGCCCGCTACGCCGCCCCGGCGAGCGGCAGCGAGCGCAACCCGACGTGACGCGCGTCCAGTCCGCGCGAATCGCGCGAACAGGCGTTGCCTGCAAAGGCGCGGGCCGTCTGTCGCGGGCGCGCTTGTGCGCAGCCGAGAAGCGCAGCAGCGCACAAGCGCGCGCGAAGCGCGCGTCGTTACCACTATCGCGGCGAATGTCCGCACGCAGCGAGCGAAGCTCGCGCAGTGAGTTTCGCCGCGCCAGCCGGCGATGCGAGCATCGCAGGGAATCCCCGCGCAGCGGGGGCTGCGCGCCTGCACGCCTGCGACAGACGGCCAGCGCCTTTGCCCGAGCCCGGCACATCGAGAACGCACGAGGCGCCCCCCGACGGAGCCCCGGATGAGGCGCCGCAACTGGGACCAGCTCGCCGCCGGCGTCTCGATCCTGCTGCTCGCCGGCCTGGCCGCCGGCACCTGGTATCTCGCGATGCAGGCGCAGCGCGAAGAATCCCGCGTGCGTGTCCACGCCCCCGCCGGCGAGCCCGACTACTTCCTGGACGATCCGGTGTTCACGCGGATCAACGTCCACGGCGACCCGGTCTACCGGATCTCGGCGCAGCACCTCATGCACTACCCCGAGGACGGATCGAGCGTGTACCAGTCGCCCGTGCTGGTCAGCGTCGATCCCGCCACCCCGCGCGTGACGGTGCGCGCGGACCAGGGCCGCTCCAACGCCGACGGCTCGCAGACGGTGCTCACCGGCGACGTCGTGCTGGTACGCGCACCCACCGAGAGCGAGCCGCAGATGACGATCCGCACCGAGAAGGCGACGATCTTCAGCGACACGCAGATTGCGCAAAGCGACCAGGCGGTTCGGATCGAACGCGGATCTTCCGTCTTGACGGGCGTCGGAATGGAATTCGATAATGCGGCCCGCTCGTTGAAGGTCGATTCCCAGGTGACGTTGACCTGGCAGCCGAGGCAAACGTCCCGCTGATCATGCGCGCGTCCGACGACCTTCCCTTTCCCTTTCCCTTGCCCGCACCCGTGTCGAAATCGCGCGCAGCGGCGCCGCTCCGCGCATCCGCCCGCTTCCTCGCGCTGACGCTGGCGGCGGCGCTCGCCGGCGTCGCGACGCCGTCGTTCGCAGCGAAAGGCGACAGCGAGGCGCCCACGCAGGTCGAATCCGACCGGATGCAATACGACGACGCGAAGCAGGTGAACGTGTTCATCGGCAACGTCGTGCTGACGAAGGGGACGATCCGACTGGTCGCCGATCGGCTCGTCGTGCGCCAGGACCCGGACGGCTACCAGTACGCGACCGCCACCGGCGATCTCGCCCGATTCCGACAGAAGCGCGACGCTCCGGGCAACCAATGGGTCGAAGGGCACGCGATGCAGATCGACTACGACGGCAAGGCCGAAACCGTGCATCTGCAGCGCCAGGCGATGCTGCAGCGAACCGACAACGGGCGGGTCGTCGACGAAGTGCACGGCAAGGACATCCTGTACGAATCGCGCACCGAGTTCTTCACCGTCGAGGGAGGCGATGCGCGTTCGGGCAGTGCCGAGAACCCCAGCGGACGCGTGCGCGTGGTGATCCAGCCGCGCGAGGACAAGTCGGGCGCAGCGCCCAAGCCGTCGACTCCCGTCCCGTTGAAACCGGACGAGCGCATCGAAGTTCCCCGGGACAGCGGATCGGGCCGATGACGAGGCGCGCGCCGGCGGACCGGGCCGACAGCCGGTTGGTCGCACGGCACCTGATGAAGGCGTACCACGGCCGCAAGGTCGTGCAGGACGTCTCGCTGGACGTCGCCAGCGGCGAGGTCGTCGGCCTGCTCGGCCCCAACGGCGCCGGCAAGACGACCTGCTTCTACATGATCGTCGGCCTCGTTCCTTCGGACGGCGGAACGATCGAGCTCGACGGCATTCCGATAGGACACCTGCCGATCCACCGGCGCGCGCGGCTGGGCCTGTCGTACCTGCCGCAGGAAGCTTCGGTGTTCCGAAAGCTCAGCGTCGAGGAGAACATCGTCGCGGTGCTCGAGCTGCAACTCGACGAGCGTGGACGCGCGCTGGGGCGGCAGGAGATCGACGCGCGGCTCGAAACGCTGCTCGCCGAGCTGCAGATCGAGCACATCCGTTCGAACAGCGCGCAATCGCTTTCGGGCGGCGAACGCCGCCGGGTCGAGATCGCGCGCGCACTGGCCGGCTCGCCCCGGTTCATCCTGCTCGACGAGCCTTTTGCCGGCATCGACCCGATCGCCGTCATCGAAATCCAGCGAATCGTGCGTTTCCTCAAGGATCGTCGAATCGGCGTGCTCATCACCGATCACAACGTGCGCGAAACGCTTGGAATCTGCGACCGCGCGTATATCATCAGGGCTGGTACCGTTCTTGCTTCCGGTCGCCCCGATGAGGTGGTTCAGAATGAGGACGTCCGCCGGTATTACCTCGGCGAGCACTTCTCCATGTAGACGCTGCGGCGCATGAAGCCGTCGCTCCAGCTGCGGCAGACGCAGCAGCTTGCGCTCACTCCGCAGCTGCAGCAATCGATCCGCCTGCTGCAGCTGTCCACCCTCGAGCTGACCCAGGAAGTCGAGCAGGCGCTCGCCGACAATCCGTTGCTCGAGCGCCTGGACGACCCGTTCGCCGGCTGCGTTCGGGTGTCGGCCAGCGGCTCGCTCGACAGTCGCGGCTCGTCGGCGGACACCGAAACCGATTCCCGGCGCGACGACGAAGGCGAGGGCCAGGAGGCCGACTGGAACGCCGAGCGTTGGGAAGACGGGGGCAAGGAAGATCGCGGCGACTGGAACGCCGACGGCGGGCGCGCGCTCGGAGACGACGACGAACGCGACTACCCGCAGCTTGCCGCCGCAACCGTTTCGCTTCGCGAGCACCTGCTCGAGCAGTTGGCGACGACGCGCTGCACGCCGCGCGACCGCACGCTCGTCCAGTTGCTGATCGAAGCGCTCGACGACGACGGCTTGCTCGAATCATCGCCTGCCGAAGTGGCGCAGATGCTCCCCGAGGAACTCGAAGTCTCCAACGAGGAGATCACCACCGCGCTGCGCCTGCTGCAGAGTTTCGATCCGGCCGGCGTCGGAGCGAGCGATCTTCGCGAATGCCTGCTGCTACAGCTCGACCGCCGCAGGGCCGACGGCCCGAACGGGCACGACGTCGACGCGCTGCGACTCGCATCGGCGATCGTCGACCGCCACCTCGACTCGCTCGCTTCGAAGGATTTCCCACGGCTGCGGCGCGCGCTGCGCTGCGACGACGAGTCGCTGCGCCGCGCGCAGGCGTTGATCCTGCAGCTCGACCCCCGACCGGGCGCAGCCTTCGCTTCCGGGGAGGCGGGCTTCGTCATCCCCGACGTCATCGCGCGCCGCGTGCGCGGCAACTGGATCGCCACGCTGAATCCGTCGGTGATGCCGCGGCTGCGCGTGAACGACGCGTACGCGCAGATCCTCAAGCGCAACCGGGGCGCCGCGCCGGGCCTGTCGGGTCAATTGCAGGAAGCGCGATGGCTGATCAAGAACCTGCAGCAGCGCTTCGAGACGATCCTGCGCGTCGCCCAGGCGATCGTCGATCGGCAGCGCGCGTTCTTCTCGCACGGTGCCGTCGCAATGCGTCCGCTGGTGCTGCGCGAGATCGCCGACGCACTAGGGCTGCACGAGTCGACGATCTCCCGTGTCACGTCGCGCAAGTACATGCTGACCCCGTTCGGCACCTTCGAACTGAAGTACTTCTTCGGCAGCCGCCTTGCCACCGACAGCGGAGGCGCGGCCTCCAGCACGGCAATCCGCGTGATGATCCGCCAGCTGATCGAAGCCGAGAGCCCGAGCGATCCGATGCCCGACGGGCGCATCTCCGAGTTGCTCGCCGAACAGGGCTTCGTCGTCGCGCGACGCACGGTGGCAAAGTACCGCGAGGCGCTGCGCATCCCGACTGTTTCGAGGCGCAAAACGCTGTAGTCTGCCGAACCTTGCGCGCTGTCCGGCACCGGCCTTCGGGCCCACATCTTGCGGCGCCCGTCCGTTTCCTCACGAATTCGCTGTCCCACGGAAAACACCCATGAATCTAGCCATCTCCGCACCCGACGTCGGCCTCACGCCCGCGATTCGCCAGTACATCGAGACGAAGCTCGAGCGCATCCAGCGCCATTTCGACGAACCCATCGGCGCCACGGTAAACCTGAGCACCGACCGCCTGGTGCAACGCGCGGCGGTGACGCTGCACGTACGCGGCAACGATCTCTTCGCCGAATCGAGCGACGCCGATCTTTATGCGGCGATCGACGCACTGACCGACAAACTCGACAGGCAGGTGGCGAAATACAAGGAAAAACGCGACGGCTTCGACCACGACTCGGTGAAATTCCGGCCGGAATCCTGAGTCCCGAGCGCGGCTTCCGTGGTTTTGCTGCAATGCGGAAAACTTGGCGGTTGTACCCGCGCGGCGGGGTGGCTATGATCCCCGTCTTTCGGCACTCGCCGCAGCGGGTGTTGCTCCATGTTGCATAGCAGCGCCCCGGTCGCCCCCGTGAGCGGTCTTTCGATGAATCGGCTCTCCCGGTTGCTCCCCCCCCAGAACATCGTGCTCGACCTCCCGGTCACGAGCAAGAAGCGACTGTTCGAGCAGGTGGGGTTGCTGTTCGAGAACAACCACGGCATCGAGCGCGGGAAAGTGTTCGATTCGCTGTTCGCGCGCGAGCGCCTGGGGTCCACGGGCTTGGGCGAAGGCGTCGCGATTCCGCACGGCCGGATCAAAGGATCGAAGGAAGCGCTTGCCGCCGTGGTCCGGCTGGCGCAGCCGATTCCGTTCGATGCGCCCGACGGCAAGCCGGTCGGGCTGCTCGTGTTCCTGCTCGTTCCGGAAGCGGCCACCGAGGAGCATCTAGAACTGCTTTCCGAGCTGGCCGAGCTGCTTGCCGACACCGCCAAGCGAGAGGCACTGCTCGCCTGCGACGATCCGGTGCGCATGCATCGGATTCTCTCGGGCGACGCGCCAGAGACGTCCGGCTGACGGACACCGCGCGGAATCGTATGCTTCGCGCATGAGCGTCACGGTCCGCGCCCTCTTCGATCAGAACCGCGAAGATCTTCGCCTGTCCTGGCTGGCCGGCGAGGCAGGCAGCGGGCGCACCGCCACGCCGGCGTCGATAGAGCCCGCCGACCTGATCGGCTACCTGAACCTGATCCACCCGAACCGGATCCACGTCTACGGCAACGCCGAGCGCGCGTACACCGAGCAACTGGATGAGGCCAGGCATCGCGCGCTCGTCTCCGAACTGGTCGCGAGCCGGCCGCCGGCGGTCATCATCGCCGAAGGCCTCGAGCCGCCGGCCGCGCTGCTTGCCGGAGCAAGAGCAGACGACCTTCCGATGATCGCGTGCCCGCTGCCCGCGGCGCGTGTCATCGAGTCGCTGCGCGCCTACCTCTCGAAGGCGGTCGCGCCGTCGTGTTCGATGCACGGCGTGCTGATGGACGTGCTCGGCATGGGCGTGCTGATCAGCGGCGAATCGGGGCTCGGCAAGAGCGAGCTGGCGCTTGAACTGGTCAGTCGCGGGCACGGACTCGTCGCCGACGACGTCGTCGAGTTCGCGCGCATCGCTCCGCATGCGATCGAAGGTCGCTGCCCGCAACTGCTGCGCGACCTTCTCGAAGTGCGCGGCCTCGGCCTGCTCGACATCCGCACGATCTTCGGCGAAGCGGCAGTGCGCCGGAAGATGACGCTGAAGCTCATCGTGCATCTCGTGCGACGGACGTCGATCGACGACGAGCACCAGCGCCTTCCGCTGGAGGCGCTCACCGAGGACGTGCTCGGACTGCCCATTCCGAAGGTCGTCATACCGGTGGCGGCCGGGCGCAACCTGGCGGTGCTCACCGAGGCGGCGGTGCGCAGCACGATCCTGCAACTGCGCGGCTTCGACACGACGGGCGATTTCCTTGCGCGCCAGCGCAGGATGATGGAATCGGGGTAGGCGATCCGAGCGATGCGAGTCGTACTGATCACCGGAATCTCCGGTTCGGGCAAGTCGGTCGCCACCAACGTGCTCGAGGACGACGGGTACTTCTGCATCGACAACCTGCCGGCCCGCTTCCTCGGCGAAGTCATCGCCTCGCTACAGCAGGCCGGGCACGACAAGGTGGCCGTGTCGATCGACGCACGCAGCGGCGACTCGGTGAGCGACCTGCGCCACGTCGTCGGCGCTCTGGGGCGCTACGGCCACGACGTCAAGGTCATCTTCCTGAACGCGCGCACCGATACGCTGGTGCAGCGCTACTCGGAAACTCGGCGCCGGCACCCGCTCGCGCTGCGCGGCGGCGCAGGCCCCGACGCGCCGACGCTGATCGAATCGATCGAACGCGAGCGCGAAATGATGTCGCCGATCGAGGACGTCGGCGTATCGCTGGACACGAGCGACCTGCACCCGAACGTGCTGCGCAGCTGGGTGCGCGACGTCGTCGGCACCGATCGCGCATCGATGACGATCGTCTTCGAATCGTTCGCCTACAAGCACGGCGTCCCGCTCGACGCCGACCTCGTCTTCGATGTCCGCTGCCTGCCGAACCCGTACTACACCCCCGAACTGCGCCCGCTCACCGGGCGCGACGCGCCGGTTGCCGAATACCTGAAGTCGATTCCGTCGGTGCAGCGGATGGTCGACCACATCGCGGACTTCCTGCAGGCTTGGCTACCGCATTACATCCTCGAGAACCGCAGTTACCTGACCGTCGCGCTCGGCTGCACGGGCGGGCAGCACCGTTCGGTATACTGCGTCGAGGAACTGGCGCGGCGTTTCCAGCGAATCGAGCAGGTTCTCGTGCGCCACCGCGCGCTCTCCTCCCGCCCGCCGCTGCCGTCCTGACCCTTCGAGATCCGAGATGCCCGGCGAACTGGCGATCTTTCCGCTCGAAACGGTTCTTTTCCCCGACGGCGTCCTCACGCTGCGCGTGTTCGAAGCGCGCTACCTCGATCTCGTCAGCGAATGCACGGCGGCGGCGCTGCCATTCGGCGTATGCCTGATCACCGACGGCAGCGAAACGGACCCCGGCGCGAGGCACGAGGCGGTAGGGTGCACGGCGCAGATCGTCGACTTCGACGTCGAGGAGTCCGGGCTGCTGAACGTGCGGGCGCGCGGCGGCCAGCGCTTTCGCGTGCTCGGACGCCGGCTGCGGCAGGACGGGCTGATTCGCGCCGACATCGAGATGATCGAACCCGACGTCGAAACCCGAGTCCCGCCCGAACATGCCGACTGCGAGATGCTCGTGCGCAGGCTCGTCGACGATCTCGTCGCGCGCGAATTGGACCCGATGCGGCGGATGATCGCCGAGCCCTATCGCTTCGATTCGGCTTCCTGGGTCGGAAACCGGATCTGCGAGTTCCTGCCGATCGCCCCGCGCGCGAGGCAGAAGCTGATGGAACTGGACGACGCGGTCACGCGGCTGTCGCTGATCCACCAGTACCTGCAGCAGCATCAGGTTCTCTGAGCGCGCACAGCAGCGCCTTCACGGGCGCAGGCAGCGGCGCTTCGTGAGCCCGCGCCAGTGCGAGCCAGCGGCTCGAAGGCGGCTCGCAGGCGCAGGCAGCGGCTGTGTCGCAATCGAGGACGACCGGCCTCGCGCGCAGGCGGAAATGCGTGAACACGTGATCGATCGCCGCGAGCTCGCCGCTGCCGCGCGCGTACAGCGCGAAGCGCCGAAGCACGATGTCGGGCGCTTCGCCTGCCTCGTGCGCTTCGGCTTCCGGCAGCGACCACATCCCGCCCCAGACGCCCGTCGGCGCGCGCTTCTCCACGAGCACCTCGTGCTCGCGTCGAACGACGAGCCACACCCGCTCGCGTAGCGGCAACGCGCGCGGCGCACGCCGCCCGGGAATCGATGCGACCAGCCCTGCGCGGTGCGCGACGCAATCCGCGGCGATCGGGCAACGATCACACGTGGGGCGCGTGCGCGAGCACAGGGTTGCGCCGAGATCCATCAGGCCCTGCGTGTACGCCTCGAGCGAGTCATGCGGCAGCTCGCGTTCGGCGGTCTGCCACAGCGTCGCCAGTACGGCCGGCTGTCCCGCGTGGCCCTCGATGCCGGCCCAGCGCGCGAGCACGCGACGCACGTTCCCGTCGAGGATCGCTGCCCTATGACCGAACGCGAACACCGCGATCGCGGCCGCGGTCGAGCGGCCTATGCCCGGAAGACGGGCGAGCTCGGCAGGGTCCCGGGGAAAGGTGCCGCCTCGGTGCTGCACGAGCTCGCGCGCGCAACGGTGCAGGTTGCGCGCACGACTGTAATAGCCGAGGCCGCTCCACAGCGCGAGCACTTCGTCCTCGGGCGCCTCGGCGAGCGCCTCGAGCGTGGCGAAACGCTCGACGAAGCGACGGAAGTAAGGAACGACGCTCGACACGCGCGTCTGCTGCAGCATGATCTCCGACAGCCACACGCGATAGGCGTCGCGCGTGTTCTGCCACGGCAGGTCGTTACGGCCGTGGACGCGCTGCCAGGCTACGAGGCGGGGGGCGATCACGGGGGCGATTGTAGGCGCTGCGAGGTCGTCCCGGCACAGGCGCGGGCAAGGGGCCGCGCCTGTGCAGCACGTGCTCTGTTCGGGTGGGGAACAGCCCCGGCTGCGAACAGCGAAGCGCTGTTGCACACGCGCCAGGCATTGCTCGAGCGGCCTGCGGCAACGGCCCGGAGCGCACGCAGGCGGCCTGCGCGGGTGGCGCGGCCCGCCGCCGGTCGCATTGGGCCGGCCG
>JAEWFA010000041.1 GCA_023389055.1 Pseudomonadota bacterium
GTTGAGGCGCGCGCGGGCGCGCCGCCGCGGCGGAACCACCGCCGCGGCCGACGCCCTCACTTCCCGACGTCGTACTCGACGAGTTCCTGCACGATCCCGAGGTCGCGCGAACCGTCGGGCCGACGAAGGTCGACCTCGAGCCGCACCCAGGTTCCCACCGCCGGCGCATACCAGTAGGTGGTGCGCACGTCGCCCGATCGGTCCACCGGCCGTCCCTGCTCGATCACCGGGCGGCTCCAGCGTCCTTCATGCGAGACGCGCAGCGTCTCGAACCGGCCGGCGGGTGTCGAGACCGTCTCGATTCCGTCGACGCGGGCGCGATAGCGATAGGTGGTCACGACGTCCCGCTCGCGCCCGCCGAGCCAGTACTCGTATTCCCAGGTCTTGCCGACCGTCAGCGGAAAGACGAGCGCCTTGATGTCGCCGCGCGAGCGGGTGTTCGGCTCGAGGTGCCAGACCGAACGCTTGACGGTGCGCGTCTGCGTGGCGCCGCTGGGCCGCCGCGTGACCGGATGCAACGCGACCTGCCGCAGTTCGGCGCGATCGCCGCCCACCTGCGTGACGACGCGCTCGATCACCGTCGTGTCGTCGGAAGCATTCTCGCCGACCTCGTGCGCCGACCAGACCCAGCGGTCGCCGACCCGCAGATCGGGACGCGCCACCGGCAGCGAGAATCCTTCGGCGCGTTCGACGACCTGGCCGCGCGCGCCGACCGCAGGCGCGCCCACCGGAAACTGCGCGCACGCCGACAGCGCCAGCGCCGCGCCGACGGCCAGCGCGGCGCACCAGCGCGCCGCGCCGCGTCGCTCACTCGCCGGTTTCGCCATCCGGATGCACGTCGGCCGTTTCCTCGGACTGCTCGCCCGGCATCGGTTCGAACAGCGCCTCGGCGGCCGCCAGCGCGGCCTGCTCCTGCGCCTCGCTCTGCTCCTTCGCGTGGCGCGCGCGGTGGAACGCCAGGCCCGTGCCGGCGGGGATCAGGCGTCCGACGATCACGTTCTCCTTCAGCCCGCGCAACTCGTCGCGCTTGCCCATGATCGCCGCCTCGGTGAGCACGCGCGTGGTTTCCTGGAACGAAGCGGCCGAGATGAACGAGTCGGTCGACAGCGACGCCTTCGTGATGCCGAGCAGCAGGTTCGCATGCGTGGCCGCTTGCTTGCCGGCGTCGGTCGCCTTGTCGTTCTCGTCGTACAACTCCGAGCGCTCGACCTGCTCGCCGGTGATGAACGGCGTGTCGCCCGGGTCGGTGATCTGTACCCGGCGCAACATCTGGCGGACGATCACCTCGATGTGCTTGTCGTTGATCTTCACGCCCTGCAGCCGATAGACGTCCTGCACCTCGTCGACGATGTAGCGCGCGAGCGCCTCGATGCCGAGCAGGCGCAGGATGTCGTGCGGATCGGCGGCGCCGTCGACGATCATCTCGCCCTTGTTCACCACCTGTCCGTCGTGCACGAGCACGTTCTTGTCCTTCGGGATCAGGAACTCGTGCGCGTTGCCGTCGAGGTCGGTGATGACCAGGCGCTGCTTGCCCTTCGTGTCCTTGCCGAACGAGACGGTGCCGGTGACCTCGGCGAGCATGCCGGCGTCCTTCGGCGAGCGCGCCTCGAAGAGCTCCGCCACGCGCGGCAGGCCGCCGGTGATGTCGCGCGTCTTCTGCGACTCGAGCGGAATGCGCGCGAGGATCTCGCCGACGCCCACCTGCTGGCCGTCGCGCACGGTGATCAGCGCGCCGACCGGGAAGCTGATCGTCACCGCGTGGTCGGTGTTGGCGATCTTCACTTCCTCGCCGGCGTCGTTGATCAGCTTGACCTGCGGGCGAACGCTCTTGCCTGCGGAGGCGCGGCGCTTGGCGTCGATGACCACCAGCGTCGACAGCCCGGTGACCTCGTCGATCTGCCGGGCGACGGTGGCGCCCTCCTCGATGTTCTCGAAGCGGATCGTGCCGGGATACTCGGTGATGATCGGGCGGGTGAGCGGGTCCCACGACGCGATCTGCGTGCCGGCCTTGACGGTCTTGCCGTCGCCCACCAGCAGCAGCGCGCCGTACGGAACCTTGTGGCGCTCGCGCTCGCGTCCGTTGTCATCGGTGATCGTGATCTCGCCGGAACGGGAGATCACGACCTGGTCGCCCTTGGCGTTGGTCACGTAGCGCATCTGGCGCGTGAAGCGCACGATGCCGTTGGACTTCGCCTCGACCGAGCTCGACACCGCGGCGCGCGAAGCCGCGCCGCCGATGTGGAAGGTGCGCATCGTCAGCTGCGTGCCGGGCTCGCCGATCGACTGCGCGGCAATCACGCCGACGGCCTCGCCGCTGTTGACGAGCACCCCGCGGCCGAGGTCGCGGCCATAGCACTTCGCGCACAGTCCGTAGCGCGTCTCGCAGGTGAGCGGCGTGCGCACGCGCACTTCGTCCACCCCGATGCGCTCGATCTCCTCGACGGCGTCCTCGTCGAGCAGCGTGCCGGCCTCGAAAGCCGTCTCCTGCGTCTCGGGATGCACGACGTCGGAGGCGGCAACGCGTCCGAGAATGCGGTCGCGCAAGGCTTCGACGACCTCGCCGCCCTCGATCAGCGCCTTCATCGACACGCCGTGCGAGGTGCCGCAGTCGTCCTCGGTGACGACGAGGTCCTGCGTGACGTCGACCAGGCGGCGCGTGAGGTAGCCCGAGTTCGCGGTCTTCAGCGCGGTGTCGGCCAGGCCCTTGCGGGCGCCGTGCGTCGAGATGAAGTACTGCAGGACGTTCAGTCCCTCGCGGAAGTTCGCGGTGATCGGCGTCTCGATGATCGAGCCGTCGGGCTTGGCCATCAGGCCGCGCATTCCGGCGAGCTGGCGGATCTGCGCGGCGGAGCCGCGCGCGCCGGAGTCGGCCATCATGTAGATCGAGTTGAACGACTCCTGGCGCACCGGGTGGCCGGCGCGATCGAGCGCTTCCTGCGTCTCGAGCTGGCGCATCATCGCCTTGCCGACGTCGTCGCTCGCGCGGCCCCAGATGTCGACCACCTTGTTGTAGCGCTCGCCCTGCGTGACGAGACCCGAGGTGTACTGCTGCTCGATCTCCTTCACCTCGCGCTCGGCCTGCGTGAGGATCTCGGCCTTCTGCGTGGGAACGAGCATGTCGTCGATGGCGATCGAGATGCCCGCGCGAGTGGCCAGCCGGAATCCCGACTGCATCAGCTTGTCGGCGAAGATGACGGTGTCGCGCAGCCCGCAGCGGCGGAACGACGCGTTGATCAGGCGGCTGATCTCCTTCTTCTTCAGCGCCTTGTTCATCAGCGCGAAGGGCAGACCGCGCGGAAGGATCTCCGAAAGCAGCGCGCGGCCGACGGTCGTCTCGGCGCGGATCGGGTTCGGCAGCAGCTCGCCGGTTTCGGCGTCCTTCGCGTACTCGACCAGGCGCACCGTGATCTTCGCGCCGAGCTCGACCTGCTCGTTGTCGTATGCGCGCTGCACCTCGCCGATGTCGGCGAAGAACATGCCTTCGCCTTTCGCGGCGATCCTGTCGCGCGTCGTGTAGTACAGGCCGAGCACGATGTCCTGCGACGGGACGATCGACGGCTCGCCGTTCGACGGGAACAGCACGTTGTTCGACGCGAGCATCAGCGCGCGCGCCTCGAGCTGCGCCTCGAGCGACAGCGGAACGTGAACCGCCATCTGGTCGCCGTCGAAGTCGGCGTTGAAGGCCGCGCAGACGAGCGGATGCAGCTGGATCGCCTTGCCCTCGATCAGCACCGGCTCGAAGGCCTGGATGCCCAGCCGATGCAGCGTCGGCGCGCGGTTCAGCAGCACCGGGTGCTCGCGGATGACCTCCTCGAGGATGTCCCAGACGATCGGTTCCTGGCTCTCGACGTATTTCTTCGCCTGCTTGATCGTCGTGGCGACGCCCATCGTCTCGAGCTTGTTGAAGATGAAGGGCTTGAACAGCTCGAGCGCCATCAGTTTCGGCAGCCCGCACTGGTGAAGCTTCAGCTGCGGACCGACGACGATGACCGAACGGCCGGAGTAGTCGACGCGCTTGCCGAGCAGGTTCTGGCGGAAGCGTCCGCCCTTGCCCTTGATCATGTCGGCCAGCGACTTCAGCGCGCGCTTGTTGGCGCCCGTCATCGCCTTGCCGCGGCGCCCGTTGTCGAGCAGCGAATCGACCGACTCCTGCAGCATGCGCTTCTCGTTGCGCACGATGATCTCGGGCGCCTTCAGCTCGAGCAGCCGCTTCAGGCGGTTGTTGCGGTTGATGACGCGCCGGTACAGGTCGTTGAGGTCGGACGTGGCGAAGCGCCCGCCGTCCAGCGGCACCAGAGGACGCAGCTCCGGCGGCAGCACCGGCAGCACTTCCATGACCATCCAGTCGGGCTTGATTCCCGAACGCTGGAAGCCTTCGAGCACCTTCAGCCGCTTGGCGATCTTCTTGATCTTCGCTTCCGAGCCGGTGGCCTCGAGCTCGCGGCGCAGGTTCTCGATGTCGCGGTCGATGTCGATGGTGCGCAGCAGCTCGCGCACGCCTTCGGCACCCATCATCGCGCGGAACTCGTCGCCGTACTCCTCGGTCTTGGCGATGAAGTCGTCCTCGGTCATGATCTGGCCGCGCTTGAGCGGCGTCATTCCGGGCTCGATGACGACGAAGGCCTCGAAGTAGAGCACGCGCTCGATGTCGCGCAGCGTCATGTCGAGCACCATCCCGAGCCGCGACGGCAGCGACTTCAGGAACCAGATGTGCGCGACGGGGCTTGCAAGCTCGATGTGGCCCATCCGCTCACGGCGCACCTTGGCCAGCGTGACCTCGACGCCGCACTTCTCGCAGATGACGCCGCGGTGCTTCAGCCGCTTGTACTTGCCGCACAGGCACTCGTAGTCCTTGATCGGCCCGAAGATCTTCGCGCAGAACAGGCCGTCGCGCTCGGGCTTGAACGTGCGGTAGTTGATCGTCTCGGGCTTCTTCACCTCGCCGAACGACCACGAACGGATCTTCTCGGGCGATGCGAGCCCGATCTTGATCGCGTCGAAATGCTCTTCTTCCTGGACCTGCTTGAACAGATCGAGCAATGCTTTCATGAACGACTCCTGATCCTGTCGTGCGATGCGCTCAGTTGCGCTCGAGGTCGATGTCGATGCCGAGCGAGCGGATTTCCTTGACCAGCACGTTGAACGACTCGGGCATGCCGGCGTCGATCGCGTGCTCGCCCTTGACGAGGTTCTCGTAGACCTTGGTGCGGCCGTTGACGTCGTCGGACTTGACCGTGAGCATCTCCTGCAGCATGTAGGCAGCGCCGTAGGCCTCGAGCGCCCACACTTCCATCTCGCCGAAACGCTGCCCGCCGAACTGCGCCTTGCCGCCCAGCGGCTGCTGCGTGACGAGGGAGTACGGCCCGGTGGAGCGCGCGTGCATCTTGTCGTCGACGAGGTGGTGCAGCTTCAGCATGTGCATGTAGCCCACCGTGACGGGGCGATCGAACGCGTCGCCCGTGCGACCGTCGTGCAACGTGACCTGCGTCTTCGTCGGCGTGAAGCCGATCAGCTTCGTGCGCGCGTCGTTGTCCGGGTACGCCAGGTCGAGCATCCGGTGGATCTCCGGCTCGGAGGCGCCGTCGAACACCGGCGTGGCGAAGGGAACGCCTTCGGCGAGGTTCGACGCGAGCTCGACGACCGACGCTTCGTCGAGCGCCGAGAGGTCGGCACGCTGTCCGCCGCCGTTGTAGACGCTGTCGAGCAGCGCGCGCACCTCGTCGGCGCGCGCCTGCTGCGCGAGCAGGTCTCCGATGCGCCGGCCGATGCCCTTCGCCGCCCAGCCCAGGTGGGTCTCGAGGATCTGCCCGACGTTCATCCGGGACGGCACGCCGAGCGGGTTGAGCACGATGTCCACCGGCGTGCCGTCGGCCATGTACGGCATGTCCTCGACCGGAACGATGCGCGAGACGACGCCCTTGTTGCCGTGGCGCCCCGCCATCTTGTCGCCCGGCTGAAGGCGGCGCTTGACGGCCAGGTACACCTTGACCATCTTGAGCACGCCCGGGGGCAACTCGTCGCCCTGCGTGAGCTTCTTGCGTTTCTCCTCGAAGGCGAGGTCGAACGAGTGGCGCTTCTGCTCGATCGATTCCTTCAGCGCCTCGAGCTGGCCCGCTGCCGTCTCGTCGGCCAGCCGGATCTCGAACCAGTGGTACCGGTCGAGGTCGGCGAGGTACTCGGCGGTGACCTCCGCGCCCTTGGCCAGTCGCTTCGGGCCGCCGTTGACGGTCTTGCCGACGAGCAGCCGCTCGATCCGGGAGAACGCGTCGTTCTCGACGATGCGCAGCTGGTCGTTGAGGTCCTGGCGATAGCGCTTCAGTTCGTCGTCGATGATCGACTGCGCACGCTTGTCGCGCTGGATGCCTTCGCGCGTGAAGACCTGCACGTCGATGACCGTGCCGTTCATGCCCGAGGGCACGCGCAACGACGTGTCCTTCACGTCGGAGGCCTTCTCGCCGAAGATCGCGCGCAGCAGCTTCTCCTCGGGGGTGAGCTGCGTCTCGCCCTTCGGCGTGACCTTGCCGACCAGCGTGTCGCCCGCCTCGACCTCGGCGCCGATGTAGACGATGCCCGAGTCGTCCAGGCGCCCGAGCTGCGATTCGGACAGGTTCGAGATGTCGCGCGTGATGTCCTCGGGACCGAGCTTGGTATCGCGCGCGAGCACCGACAGCTCCTCGATGTGGATCGAGGTATAGCGATCGTCGGAGACGACCTTCTCCGAGATCAGGATCGAGTCCTCGAAGTTGTAGCCGTTCCACGGCATGAACGCGACGAGCATGTTCTGCCCGAGCGCGAGTTCGCCGAGGTCGGTGGACGCACCGTCGGCGATCACGTCGCCCTTCGCGATCAGGTCGCCCTTGCGCACGATCGGACGCTGGTTGATGTTCGTGTTCTGGTTGCTGCGCGTGTACTTGATCAGGTTGTAGATGTCCACGCCCACTTCGCCGGCGGCGGCCTCGGCGTCGTTCACGCGAACGACGATGCGGTCGGCATCGACGAAGTCGACGACGCCGCCGCGCAGCGCCGTGACGACCGTTCCCGAGTCGACCGCGCAGGTGCGCTCGATGCCGGTGCCGACGAGCGGCTTCTCCGGGCGCAGGCAGGGCACCGCCTGGCGCTGCATGTTCGAGCCCATCAGCGCGCGGTTCGCGTCGTCGTGCTCGAGGAACGGAATCAGCGAGGCGGCCACCGAGACGATCTGCGACGGCGCGACGTCCATGTACTCGACGTGCACGGGCGACGTGAGTTCGGATTCACCCGCCTTGCGAACCGAGACGAGGTCGCCGGTGAGCCTGCCGTTGTCGTCGATCGCGGCGTTGGCCTGCGCGATCACGTAGCGGCCTTCCTCGATGGCCGACAGATAGTGGATCTCGTCGGAGACGCGGCTGTCGACCACCTTTCGGTACGGGGTCTCGAGGAAGCCGTACTCGTTGAGCTGCGCGTACAGCGCCAGCGAGTTGATCAGCCCGATGTTCGGACCTTCCGGCGTCTCGATCGGGCACACGCGCCCGTAGTGCGTCGGATGCACGTCGCGGACCTCGAAGCCCGCGCGCTCGCGCGTCAGGCCGCCCGGCCCGAGTGCCGAGACGCGCCGCTTGTGCGTGATCTCCGACAACGGGTTGGTCTGGTCCATGAACTGCGACAGCTGCGACGAACCGAAGAACTCGCGGATGGCGGCGCTGATCGGCTTGCTGTTGATCAGGTCGTGCGGCATCAGGTTCTCGGTCTCGGCCTGCCCGAGCCGTTCCTTCACCGCGCGCTCGACGCGCACGAGGCCCGCGCGGAACTGGTTCTCGGCGAGCTCGCCGACGCAGCGCACGCGGCGGTTGCCGAGATGGTCGATGTCGTCGATCTCGCCGCGGCCGTTGCGCAGCTCGACGAGGATCTTGATCACCGCGAGGATGTCCTCGTTGGTGAGCGTCATCGGCCCGGTGAGCTCCTCGCGCCCGACGCGGCGGTTGAACTTCATCCGGCCGACTTTCGACAGGTCGTAGGCGTCCTCGCTGTAGAAGAGGCGGTTGAACAGCGCCTCGACCGCGTCTTCGGTGGGCGGCTCGCCGGGGCGCATCATCCGGTAGATCGCCACGCGCGCGGCCATCTGGTCGGCGGTCTCGTCGGTGCGCAGCGTCTGCGAGATGTACGGCCCCTGGTCGAGGTCGTTCGTGTAGAGCACGCGGAACTCGCGCACGTTGGCCGCGCGCAGTTTCTTCAGCAGCTCTTCGCCGAGCTCGTCGTTCGCCTTCGCGAGAATCTCGCCGGTTTCGGGGTCGACGATGTTGTGCGCGAGCGCGCGCCCGAGGAGATAGTCCTCGGGCACCGACACGTGCTTCATGCCGGCCGCTTCCATGTCGCGGATGTGCTTGGCGTTGATCCGCTTGTCCTTGCCGACGATCAGCTTGCCGTCGCGATCGACGATGTCGAAGCGCGCCATTTCGCCGCGCAGCCGCTCGGGGACGAGCTCGAGCTGCGCGCCTTCGTTCATCAGCCGGAAGCTGTCGAAGTCGAAGAAATGCGCGAGGATCTGCTCGGGAGTGAGGCCGATCGACTTCAGCAGGATCGTCACCGGCATCTTTCGGCGACGGTCGACGCGGAAGTAGAGGATGTCCTTCGGATCGAACTCGAAGTCGAGCCACGAGCCGCGGTACGGGATGATCCGGGCGGAGAACAGCAGCTTGCCCGAGCTGTGCGTCTTGCCGCGGTCGTGTTCGAAGAACACCCCCGGCGAACGGTGCAGCTGCGAGACGATCACCCGCTCGGTGCCGTTGACGATGAACGAGCCATTGGTCGTCATGAGCGGGATCTCGCCCATGTAGACCTCCTGCTCCTTGACCTCTTTCACCGTCGGCCGCGCCGCCTCGCGGTCCATGATGACCAGGCGCACTTTCGCGCGCAGCGGCGCGCAGTAGGTGAGCCCGCGCTGCTGGCATTCCTTGACGTCGAAGGGCGCGTTGCCCAGCGTGTAGTTGACGAACTCCAGGCGCGCGAACTCGTTGTGCGAGACGATCGGGAACACCGATCCGAAGGCGGCCTGCAGCCCCTCGGGGCGACGCGTGCCGGGCTCGACGTCGGCCTGCAGGAACTGGTGGTACGACTCGATCTGCGTCGTCAGCAGGTACGGCACGTCGAGGACCACGCGCCGCTTGGCGAAACTCTTGCGGATGCGCTTTTTCTCGGTGAACGAGTACGGGGAAGCGGTGGCCATGAACACTCCGTGTCTAGCGGGAGACGAGGGGGATGCGGCGGCGACCCGGGACGGGGGTCGCGCGAGAGGCGATTGCGAGGGGCGAGGGCGCCGATGAGAAGGCCCCGCGCTGCGGGGCGTCCCGGAACGACTTTCCGGACATCGAGGCTCCGGATAACGGGGTTTGCCGGCGTCTCGCGAGTCGGCAAACCGCGTTCCCGTGCAGCGCACGGAAGACGCGGGCGCAACCCGGCCGGCACGCACGCCCTGGCGGGCGGGCGGTGGACACGGGTTGCCGGCGGGAAAGCGACAACGCTTACTTGATCTCCACTTTCGCGCCGGCGTCGTCGAGCTGCTTCTTCAGCGCCTCGGCGTCGGCCTTCGGGATGCCTTCCTTGACGGGCTTCGGCGCGCCGTCGACCAGGTCCTTGGCCTCCTTCAGGCCCAGGCCGGTGGCCGCGCGGACGACCTTGATCACCTCGACTTTCTTCTCGCCCGCGCCGAGCAGCATCACGGTGAATTCGGTCTGCTCTTCGGCGGCGGGCGCGGCGGCAGCGGCAGCCGGCGCAGCAGCCACGGCGGCGGCCGCGGCCGACACGCCGAACTTGTCTTCCATCTGCTTGATCAGCTCGGACAGCTCGAGCACGGTCATGCCGGCGATCGCGTCGAGAATCTCTTCTTTGTTCAGTGCCATTTCTCGGTTACTCCGTACGGTTCGGTTCGATTGCGTTCGTGGAAATCGGATCGATCGTTCGCCGCGAGCTCAGGCGCCCGCCTGCTCCTTCTGGTCGCGCACGGCGGCCAGGGTGCGGGCAAAACGCGCCGGCACCTCGTTGAGCGTGCGAACGAACTGGGCGACGGGTGCCTGCATCGTGCCGAGCAGCTTCGCCAGCAACTCGTCGCGGCTGGGCATCGTCGCAAGTGCCTTCACGCCGCTCTCGTCGAGAACGGCGTTCGGCATTGCGCCTGCCTTCAGCTGCAGCTTGTCGTTGCCCTTGGCGAAGTCGTTCAGCACCTTCGCGGCCGACACCGGATCGCTCGAGAAGCCGTAGATGAGCGGACCGACCATGCGGTCGGACAGCCCCTCGAACGGCGTCCCAACGACGGCGCGGCGCGCGAGCGTGTTCTTCAACACGCGCAGGTACACGCCCTGCCCCCGCGCCTGCTTGCGCAGCGCGGTGATCGCTCCGACTTCCAGACCTCGGTACTCGGCGACGACGATCGCCTGTGCCTTCGCCACCTCGGCGCAGACCTCGGCGACCACGGTCGCTTTCGCTTCTCGGTTCAGAGCCATTGCTTCTTCCAGAATGGGCGCTTCGCGCCAGGGGAAGGTGAAGGGTGAAGGGTGAAGGGTGAAGGGGAAACGCGCGCAGTACGCCGCAGCCGAGGCTTTTCCCCTTCACCCTTCACCCTTTACCCTTCACCCTCTTCCTGCTCACGAAGTGAGCCCGACAAAAAAAGGCGTTCCGAGTCCGAGTCGTTCCGAATAGGTCCTGCGAGACCGCTCGATGAAACTCTGATTTCGGGGTTCGCCATCTGCGCAGGGTGCGGGCTTCGCTTCGCACTTGCGTGCTCGGCTCGGATCGCGGATTAAGGCCTGGGGCCCTTCGGCCTTCGGCTCCCTGCGGTCTTTGACAACCCGCGAACCCGCTGCCTTGCCTGGCGGGAGATCCCGCTCGACTCGACGGCCGGTTCGCGGCCCAAAGTTCGTTGTGCTGCTCTATGCCGCTCTCGATTCGATTGCGCCGTTCAGCCCGCCGCGGCGGCAGCGGCGAACGCGCCCGTGTCGATCTTCACGCCGATGCCCATCGTGCTCGACACGGCGACCTTTCGCAGGTAGATGCCCTTCGAGGCAGCCGGCTTGGCGCGATTCAACGCGTCGACCAGCGCACGCAGGTTCGTCTCGAGCTGCTCGACGCCGAACGACGCACGACCGATCGACGCATGGACGATGCCGGCCTTGTCGGTGCGGTACTGCACCTGGCCCGCCTTGGCGTTCTTCACGGCAGTGACGACGTCGGGCGTGACCGTGCCGACCTTCGGGTTCGGCATCAACCCGCGCGGACCGAGGATCTGGCCCAGCGTGCCGACGACTTTCATCGCATCGGGCGACGCGACGACGACGTCGAAGTTCAGGTTGCCGGCGCGCACCTGCTCGGCGAGGTCTTCCATGCCGACGATATCGGCGCCCGCCGCACGCGCGGCCTCGGCCTTGTCGCCCTGCGTGAATACCGCGACGCGAACGCTCCTGCCGGTGCCGGCCGGCAGCACGACCGAGCCGCGAACGACCTGGTCGGATTTCTTCGGGTCGACGCCGAGCTGGACAGCGACGTCGATGGACTCGTCGAACTTCGCCGTGGCGGTGGTCTTCACCGTCTGCAGCGCGTCGACGAGCGCGAAGATCTTCTGCCGGTCCACACCGGTGCGGATCGTTTTCTGGCGTTTGCTCAGTCCGGCCATCACACGCCCTCCACGAGGATGCCCATGCTCGCCGCGGATCCGGCGATGCTGCGAACGGCGGCGTCCATGTCGGCCGCGGTGAGGTCGGGCATCTTCGCCTTCGCGATTTCCTCGGCCTGCGCGCGAGTGATCGTTCCGACCTTGTCGGTATGCGGCTTGGCGGAGCCCTTGTCGATCTTCGCCGCCTTCTTGATGAGCACCGTTGCGGGCGGCGTCTTCATCACGAAGGTGAAGCTCTTGTCGGCGTAGGCGGTGATGACGACCGGGATGGGCAAGCCGGGCTCCACCCCCTGCGTCTGCGCGTTGAACGCCTTGCAGAACTCCATGATGTTCAGGCCGCGCTGACCGAGCGCTGGGCCGATGGGCGGCGCCGGGTTGGCCTTGCCGGCCGGCACCTGCAGCTTCACGTAACCGACGATCTTCTTCGCCATGCGATGGCTCCTGGTGAGTGCGAACGTCCGGCCCCACGGGACCGGACTCCTCGATGGGGCGCGCGCGCCCCGGACTTCAGACCTTCTCGACCTGTCCGAACTCGAGCTCCACCGGCGTGGCACGACCGAAGATCGTGACCGAGACGCGCAGGCGGCTCTTGTCGTAGTTGACTTCCTCGACGTTGCCGTTGAAATCGGTGAACGGGCCCTCGCGAACGCGGACCATCTCGCCGACCTCGAACAGCGTCTTCGGCCGCGGCTTCTCGACGCCTTCCTGCATCTGCGCCATGATCTTCTCGACCTCCTTCTCGGAGATCGGGCTCGGCCGGTTGCCGGTGCCGCCGATGAAGCCGGTTACCTTGTTCGTGTGCTTGACGAGATGCCAGGTGGCGTCGTCCATCTCCATCTCGACGAGCACGTAACCCGGGAAGAAGCGCCGCTCGGTGATGGTGCGCTGCCCGCCCTTCATCTCGACGACTTCCTCGGTGGGCACGAGGACGCGCCCGAACTTCTCGCCCATCCCGGCGCGGTCGGCGCGCTCCCGGATCGCCCGCGCAACGCTCTTCTCCATTCCGGAGTAGGCGTGCACCACGTACCAGCGCTTGCTCATCAACGATTCCACCCGAGAATGAGGTCGTACAGCGTGAACTCGAGCGTCTTGTCGACCAGCCACAGGAACAGCGCCATCGCCACGACGAACGCGAAGACGATCAGCGTGACCTGCGTCGTCTCCTTGCGATCGGGCCAATAGACGCGCTTGGTCTCGCTCCAGGAATCGCGGGAGAACGCGAAGAAGCGCTGCCCCGGCCCCGACGTGTAGGCGATGCCCGCACCGACGATCAGCCCGGCGAGCACGGCGCCCACGCGCGCGATCGTCGGCTGCTGCGCGAGCCAGTAGAACCCGATGACGCCGGCGACCACCGCCGCCACGGCCAGCACGACCTTCGCGCGGTCGGCGCCGCTGGTCACGTTTTCGATCGTCTGATTGGACATCCGGATGGCCCGATGCGGGCCCTCATTTCGAATCGGTTCGACTCGGTTCGACGAGTCACTGCATTGGCAGGGGCAGAGGGAATCGAACCCCCAACCTTCGGTTTTGGAGACCGACGCTCTGCCAGTTGAGCTATGCCCCTGCTGTTTGAGAAAGAGAAGGGAGAAGGGTAAAGGGTGAAGGGGGCCGAGCCGGCTTCCGCCGCCGAGGCTTTTCCCCTTTACCCTTCACCCTTGACCCTTCACGTTCACTCGACCACCTTCGTCACCACGCCCGCGCCCACC